>CAMBGF010000018.1 GCA_945866135.1 Bifidobacterium breve | reverse complement strand
TTGGCCAAGACAAGACCATCAGCGCTATAAGCAGTGGTGGTTTTGATGTAAACATAGATTTTTCTGCAACTCGACTTCGCGAATTAGCAAAAATGGATGGCGCCGTTATTTGTGACCGCGAGGCGCTGAAGATTATTTCAGCTGCTGTGCAACTGCTTCCTGATCCTAAAATTCCAACTGATGAACAAGGTACCCGGCACCGCACAGCAGATCGTGTTTCCCGCCAATCAAACTTGCCAGTTATTAGCGTAAGTAAATCAATGAACATCATTGCGCTGTACCTAGATGGTCGGCGTTACGTGCTGGAAGATTCAGCAACCATTCTTTCCAAAGCTAACCAGGCGCTAGCAACTTTAGAGCGTTATCGAGCCCGCTTAGACGAAGTCACTGGCTCACTTTCCACTATGGAAATTGAAGACTTAGTTACTTGCCGTGACGTTTCAACTGTCATACAACGTCATGAAATGGTTCGAAGAATTTCAAATGAGATTGCAGCGCACGTTATAGAACTTGGTTCTGATGGACGATTATTGTCACTGCAGTTGGAGGAACTCGTTTCAGGAACTGCCGCTGATTTGAGCTACATCATTTCTGACTACTTACCAAGTGGTGGCAGAAAGGCCAATAAAGCGGGGGCAATTCTGGCAAACCTTTCAGAATTAGATGCCTCTGGATTATTGGATGTGTCAAAGATCGCCGAAGTTATTGGCTTACCAAGTGACACCGAATCCTTGGATAACTTAGTTCATCCACGCGGTTTCCGACTACTCGCCAGAGTTCCTAGATTGCCAGAACAAATTTTTGAAAATTTGATTGCCCACTTTGGTAGTTTGCAAAATTTACTCTCAGCTTCTGCTGAAGAATTGCGCGACGTTGAAGGTGTGGGCGAAACTAGAGCCCGCGCTATTCGGGAGAATTTGTCGAGAGTTGCCGAAGCAAGTTTGTTAGAGCGTTACGTCTAACTTCTTGCCAAGTTACTTCGGTACTAACTGGTGCAATAACTTCTGCGAAGTTATTGCACTTCAAACTTCATGCCGTCGCTATTCAAACTGCCGTTGCGGCCATGCGCCCAATATGCACCTGACTGCGCCATGTTTCGCACTTTGCAACCTTTAGCAGTCTGCTTTCCAATCCACACCACATTTACGCTCCACTCTTGACCTGGGGCGAACTCTTTGAGATCTTTTTCGGTGCTGGCATTGCAATGATCTGTTGACCAAATTAAAGCTGGCCCAGAAATGACTGTTATTTCATTTGCGCCGCTGCCAACGTCACGCTTACATGTTGTCGCAGAAGTATTTTTCAAAATCATTTTGATGTGAACGCCTTCACCCACGGCAGTTGCGGTGCGATCAATCTCAACTTGCATTGAGATTTGCGCATCGGAGCATTCCCCTTCAGCAACAACTTGAACTGTGGGCTCCGCAGTTGGCTGCAGGGTTTGGGTGGTAGGTGATGTGCTGGCAGCAATTGGCAAACTCGAAGTGCTTGGGTCAACTACCAAAGGGTTTGCTGAAGCAGTGGTGGCGGGAATTGCAGCAGCCGCTGGATTACCATCGTCGCCGCCAGAAAACATTTGCATCACTAAAAATAATGTCAAAACTGCCGCTAATCCGACCAGTAATCTGCGTCGCCAATAAACCACCGGTTCTTCGGGGCCAATTGGATGAACTACACCTGACACAAGATAACGGTATAAAGCAATTGGGCTTTATTGCTGTAGGCGCGAGCAAGATTATTTTGTGGAGCGAAAAAAGAAAGGGCTACCGTTTCAAGTAGCCCTTTCTTTTTAGTCTGCTAGCTAACGAGATCTTTAATGGCCGATTCATTTTCCTTGCGTGCGACACCAATTAGGTATCCAATAACAAGGGCAATGAATGGGATTGCCATTAACACGGTTCCCGTCATGCTCTGTGCCCAGGCGGTAACCGTTGGGTCAACATCTGGCGCCGTAGTGCCAGCTAGAAGTGCAAAACGTGACATCAGTAAATACAGACCAAATGCCAATCCAACTAGACCAAGCAGCGGAGCAACTAATCGAGTAAACACTCCTTCACCTTCTGCATTCTTAGAGAAAAATGCGATCACGGCGATGCTAACCATAATTTCAACTAGAACGATTGCAATTACTGCCAATCCACTCATCCAGTAGAACAGGTTCAGAATTGGATCTAAGCCATTAAGTTGGAAATAGAGAATTACCAAGATCGACAACACGGTTGTGACGATAGATGCGTTCTGAGGTGCGCCACGGCCATTAACTTTTGCCATTGATTCTGGTAGAACTCCACCACGGCCAAGTGCAAACAAATACCTTGATGCTGAGTTCTGGAATGCGACAGTAGCTGCGAACAAGCTAGTAAGAATTAACCAACCGATTATGGTTCCTAGCCAAGTTCCTACGGATTGATTTGCAACTGTGATAAGTACGTTGGCTGGATTAGCTAACGGTACTCCGTCCACCGATGACCATTCCACAGTTTTGTTGACTGCTTCCGATGCGCCCATTGCAGTCACCATGCCGAAGGAAACAATGGCAAAGATTGCTGTGATGATACCGACAGCTAGGTAGGTAGCACGCGGCACCGATCGCTTCGGATCTTTGGTTTCTTCGCCGTAAATTGCGGTTGCTTCGAATCCGATAAAGGATGCAAATGCAAATGCAAATGCAATGCCGGCTGTTCCAAGGAGTCCGCCGGCAAAGATGCTGCTCGGAGAAAATGACGCAGCTAAATTCCATCCCTCTGGTCCGCCATCGATGAGAGCGGCGATGCCAGCAATTAGCATCGATACAATTTCAGCGATCATTAATACGCCAAGAACTTTTGCGCCAACGTCAACACGAAGAATTGACAATACTGTTGCAATCACTACTGCAAGTAGTGACCAGACATACCAAGGAAAATCGATGCCAAATTGTGCTGCCATTTGACCAGCAGCAATAGCTCCAAAGAATCCATAAACTGCCCATTGCACTGTTAGGTAGGCGACCATGGAGACAAAAGCTGATCCGACGCCCGCATTTTTTCCTAACCCGCGACCTACGTATGCAAAGAATGCACCAGCATTTGTAACGCGATGTGTCATTGCTGCATAACCAACGCTAAAGAGCGCAAGTACCAGACCCACCAGTAAATAAGCACCCGGTGCACCGGCTCCACTACCTAAAACGATGGCAACAGGAACTGCGCCCGTCATGCCAGCCAATGGAGCAGCTGCTGCAATTACAAAGAAAACAATTCCAAAAATTCCAATTGTTCCCTTTTGAAGGCCTTTGCCATTAGTGGCGGCCTTAGTTTCATTAGTTGACACAGGTTCCTCCCAGAGTCCTAACTGTCCAATACACCCGCTGTGAGATCGAACGGATACGAACGATATTGGCAGATTTCTGATATTCACGGGGCAAATTCGAGAATTTTCTAAAAAATACAGGTGAAATCTGTGCGAATTGCGCGTGTCGCTGAAAATCTAATTCCAACTGGGTCATTCGTACCCTAACGAATATTTCGTACTACGATGGTCGCATGTCTGAACTACATGGATTTATGCCCCCACTTACTCCAACTGGTAAAAGTGGGATTGTGCCGGAAATGCCCTGGTACTACAGCGGCACTTTGCTAACTGTCGAATACTTAACTGATCCTGCGAATGTTCGTGCGATCCTGCCACCCGACATCGATCTCGCCCCAGACCAGCCTGGCGCCGTTGCTTTGATTTGGGCAGATTGGCAATCCTGCAGCGAGGGCGGTGCTGAGTTACTGGATCCGATTCGCTCGCAGTATCTCGAAACCTTTGCAGTAGTTCGCTGCTCCTACGAAGGCGTAACTTACAGCCGCTGTGTAGCAATTTGGGTCACTAAGGATTTCGCAATTGCTCGTGGTTGGTATCAGGGGTATCCAAAGAAAATAGGTTCTGCACATGTCACTCGAATTTTTAATCGTGGCAAAGCGTCCCCTCGCCTTGAGGCTGGCGCCAAACTTGGCGCAACTTTGTCTGCTTACGATCACAGACTTGCATCCGCAGTAGTAACGCTTCGCGAACCATGTGAAACTAACGGATTTGTAAATGGTCATGCAATGCTACATAGCCGCTTCATGCCGTCAATTACAAAAGATGCCGGCCTATCTATGGATCAATTAATAACTATGCATGGAATAGATGCAGACCTTGGTCAAGCTTGGAAGGGCGACGCCGAACTAGTCCTTGGTGATTCCCAATGGGACGAGTTAGCTTCGATACTTCCAGTTGAAAAAATACTTGGTGGCTACTACCGCGAAGTTGGAGTTACTTTCGCAGGTGGCAAATTAATTGCTGACCGCTCAAAGCCGATCTAGTAGTCCCAGATATATTCGTCTAGTTCCCAGGCCGTTATTTCGCGAGTACTTGGATCTGGAACTTCTGCTTCATAGCGTTCAATTTCATCGCGCTTCAAAGTTAAGTGAGTTGAAACCACGATTGGTCCCATCAAATCGGCAAAGAGTGGGTCGGCATCAAGTGCATCTAGTGCTGCGGTAAATGTAAGTGGTAGCAATGGATCTGACTCATCTTCATAAGCCCAACCTTCCGCAGCTTTATTCGGCTTCATTTTCTGCTTTATTCCATCTAAGCCAGCAGCTAAGACTGAAGCAACCATGAGGTACGGGTTGGCTGCGCCATCACCGATTCGAATTTCAAGTCGAGTGCCTTCCCCACGCTCAGGTGGAACTCGAAGCAGCGTAGCCCGGTTGTCATAACCCCAGTTCGCACGACTTGGTGCCAAAGTATCTGGTCCTAAACGCTTAAATGCATTGATTGTTGGATTAGTAAATGCAGTGAGCGCATTCGCATGGCTTAGGATTCCGGCGATCATTTGATTTGCAACTTCAGATAACTCTTCGCCATTATGCATCTGATTTTTACCCTTGGCATCTACTACCGAGAAATGCAGATGGAAACCACTGCCTTCAGATTCAGCCCAAGGCTTTCCTAGGAATGTTGCGTTATAACCTCGACGCACTGCGATATCTTTGATCGCTGTCTTGAATAAGAAAGTTCTATCTGTAGATTCCAAAGCCTCGCCATGCCACAAATTAATTTCATACTGGGCTGGAGCGAACTCGTGATTACCAGCGAAGACGCCAATTGCCATTTGATCAAGCATGCGCAACATATGTAAGAACGTGCCATCTGGATCAACAATCGCACCAGTGGTGTAAACCCGACCAGTTCGATGTAGCGGGCGGACCCATTCATTGTTTTCTTGTTTAGCTAAATAAAACTCAAGTTCGGGTCCAATTACCGGGACCAAACCAACTTCCTCATACGCTTTCAGTACTCGCTGCAGGGCAGTTCGAGGTGCAACTGGATTCTCATCACCATTTGGCTCGAACGCATCAACGATCGCATAGGCAACACCTGGTTCCCATGGAAGTTTGCGGATCGTGCTGGGATCAATTCGACTAACGAAATCTGATAGTCCAGCTGAAATACTTCCATGTCCATCCAAAACACCGCCACGCGTGGTTGTGACCCAAACCCCTTGGCAAAAAGCTGGTCCATGGGCAGCCGCTTTCTCCATTTGACTAACCACTAAATCTTTCGAGCGAGGAATACCCAGCACATCGGCATAAACGAGTCGCAATATGTCAATGTTTTCAGTCTGCAGTTGGGCACGAAGTGCAGAAAGATCCAGCGACATGTTTCCTCCGAATATTCGTTAGGGTATGAACGATTTTTTTATTTTATTCGCTTGGGGGTCTCTTTAGGGCAGAATGGTAGAAATTCTGACCGGGAAAAGAGGTGGCCATGCGAGTTCTCATAATTGCACATGACCATGTCAGCCCACCTGGCCCCGTGGCCGAGCGGTTTCGCCATCATGGCTTCGAAGTAGCTGAGTTTTTAGTAGTTCCTGAAGCAGACTTCCCCGAACCAAACGTGGTTCGGGAATTCCCAAGTCTTGCCGACTATGACGTAATTGTTCCGATGGGCGCGCCTTGGGGTGCTTGGGATGATGATCGTATTGGTAACTGGCTAGCTCCTGAGTTGGAATTCCTAACCAAGGCGATCGCAACTGATGTGCCCATCTTCGGTATTTGTTTTGGCGGTCAACTACTTGCTCGAGCTCTGGGAGGCAGCGTAGCGCCGGGACCCAAGCCTGAAATTGGCTGGACAGTTGTTCACACCGACCGTCCAGATTTGGTTTCTGCTGGACCGTGGTTTCAATTTCACTATGACCGATGGCAACTACCAGGGGCTGCATTAGAAATAGCTCGAAACTCTACGGCAAGTCAAGCATTTACTAATGCGCGAAATTTGGCAGTGCAATTTCATCCAGAGTTAACGGTTGAAATGCTAACTGGCTGGCTTAATAATGGCGGTCGAGAATTAGTTATCAAAGACGGCCAAGATCCAGATGTGTTACTTGCTCACACCGCAGCGGAGCAAGTGAGTGCAAAAGAACGCACCAACCAGCTAGTTGATGCGTTCCTGCGTGATGTTGCTAAATTGATTTAACTACTTAAGCGTTACCTCAACCGGAAAACGCTTGATGCCATTAACGAAATTACTTCGCAGACGTTCTACTTCACCGGTTCGCTTGATATCAGAAATTCTTGGCAGCAATTCTTCGAACATGATCTTGATTTCAAGTCGAGCTAAAGAATTACCTAAGCACATATGTGGCCCACCTCGACCAAATGTCATGTGTTCGTTTGGATTTCTAGTCACATCCATACGGTATGGATCTTTAAATACTTCTGGATCACGATTCCCAGCAGCAAACCAAGTGACAACTTTGTCGCCTTCCTTGATCGCTTGACCATTGATTTCAGTGTCCTTCGTAGCAGTGCGACGGAAATGATAAACCGGGCTAGCCATGCGAAGCATTTCTTCTACACCCCATTCAATTAGCTCTGGGCGTTCCTGCATCAATGCCAATTGATCTGGGTTATCAATCAAGTAGTTCATGCTGTGGCTAATGGTGTGACGTGTAGTTTCGTTTCCAGCAACAATTAGCAGCAAGAAATAGGCATGGAAATCTCTAGTGGAAAGTGGCAGTCCATCAATTGGTGTTTGATTGATAAGTGTGGAAACAATGTCCACACCTTTGCCACCCAGTCTTTGCTTTGCTAATTCATCGCCGTAGGCCCACACTTCCAAAGCTGCCGGGGAACGAAAGGGCAACATTCGATATTTTTCAGATTCTGGTGAGTCCAGCAAAACATCGGCATGTTCAGGGTCAGTATTTCCAACCATGCGGTTTCCCCAAGCAATCAACTTATCTATATCAGTATCGGGAACATCCATAAGTCGAGCTAAAACCCGAATGGGGAAGTCTGCGGCAACTTCCTTAACGAAGTCAAAAGATTCCTTTGCGAAAGCATCATCGAGCGTGCTTGCAGTCAATCCCCTGAGGAAAGTTTCATATCCGGCAACCGCTTTAGGTGTGAATGAATCTTGCATCAACTTACGCAGCGCACGATGACGAATACCATCTGTCTCGATCATTGATTTACGGGCTTCCATTTGCTCTTCGTCGAGTTCCTCAAGATTTACGGTGCCTTTTTCACTTGAATAAGTTTCGGTGTCGCGTAGCACACGAACAATGTCGTGATAACGGGTTAGCGACCAAAATCCTGAGTTCGGAGCAGGTTCGTCACTCCAGTGCACTGGACAACTGGCTCGTAACTCGTCAAAAGTTTGCCATGGAATTTGTGCTTCGAATAGATCTAAGTTTGCCAAGCTGACATCTGTAGTTGCTGACATTAACTCACCTCACACCAAATTGAAATAATCGTTCGGATACGAACAGTTTTAAGATACCTGATTTTGACCCATACTGCGATCATTTTCAAGAAAGCCGATACCGTTGGCCTAGGTTCTAGTAAATTGAGGTTCCATGGCCGGTCAGCACACGTTAGATGAAACTGAACGCCAAGTTCAGGCGCGCCTTGGCGATCTGAAAATCGATTTCGAGGCTATGGCAGTTACCTCTAACCTTTTCCGTGCCGCAAACGCAGTTCGCAATTATCTAGAGCGCACCGTACTAGCGCAGCATGATTTATCTTGGACTGCATTTGTGGTTCTTTGGGTGGTGTGGATTTGGGAACCAGTTGAATCCCGCGTCATTGCCGAAGAAGGCGGGTTTTCCAAAGCTACTTTGACAGGCGTGATGCAAACCCTAGAAGGACGCGGCCTCATAACGCGAACTCGTAGCAGAAAAGATGGTCGTTTAGTTTTAGTGAAGCTAACTGCCAAAGGCCGCAAAATGATGAAGCAACTTTTTCCAGAATTTAATAAAGGTGAGCAACTAGCTGTAACTGACCTAAAGCGATCTGATTTGGGTTCATTTGCTGATCTGCTTAGAGCGGTCACAATTACCGCTGATTCCCAAAAAGCCAACTAAGCACTTGCCTCTTTAACTAACCGGGCAAATAGACCGTGTTGGTTTGGATCAGATTTCGCCGAATCTTCAGGGTGCCACTGCACGCCGCGAGCCCAACCAGTTGATTCAATTCCAACGGCTTCAATGGTTCCATCTGGACCACGGCCGAGCACTTCTAATCCATTACCAATTTTGTCGATTGCTTGGTGGTGGTAGCAAGAAGTTTCTACCAGCTCGGTGGTGAATCCAAATGATTCGTAGTCACTAACTTTTACCTCCTGCACAACATGTCGATGATTTACTGGCATATCTTGGACTAGGGTTCCACCGCGAACAACGTTTACAACATGTAGTCCTCGACATACTGCCAGAGTGGGAATCCCCTGCTGCAGAACATACTCAGTCATTCCAAAATCTGAATCATCTTGCAAATCATCTACGTCATAGACGCTCGCATCCGGTGCTTGACCGTACCTAGCGGGATTAATGTCACCGCCACCTGCAAGTAAAATACCTTGATATCCGCGAAGTCTTTGCTCCCAGTCACTTTCCGGTGCTGCTAGCAGGGTTACTGGTTCAGCGCCTGCATCCCAGAGTGATTCCAAGAGTGTTCGTGAACTAACGACTCCGGCATACCGAAGCGCCGAGGCAGAGTTTGTAAACCGCCCTATTAGTGCGATTTTTGGACGTAACGACATGCCACCAGCCTAATGAAAGAATTACTTTAATTTGGTTCCCAAATCACTAAATTTAACGTATCGTAATTCGTTAGTACCCGAACGACTTTTCAGAGGATGACATGACATTGGCAACAGTTGCTGGGGTTGAAGTTGATACTCGGCATTTCATCGGCGGCAAGCGGGTTGCCTCCGATTCCACATTCGCCGATCATTCTCCGATAGATGGCACTTTTCTGGCAGACATTTCCCGCGGTGGCAAACGAGAAGTTGATTTAGCTGTTGCCGCGGCAAAAGCTGCCTTTCCAATTTGGTCTCAAATGTCTCCAACTGAACGTGGCGCAATTTTGAATCGGATTGCCGACATTATCGAATCCAGAATTGAAGACTTAGCAATCGTTGAGACCACGGACAATGGTTCGCTACTTCGCTCGCACCGTCGCGGTGTCATGCCTCGCGTTGCCATGAACTTTAGATTTTTTGCTGACTACGCGATGAATCAATTGAGTTACCCTGATTTTGAAACTCGTGGTCATACCAATCACGTAACTTGGGATCCAGCCGGTGTAACCGGAATCATCACACCTTGGAATGCCCCGCTTATGCTCGCAACTTGGCGGATTGGTCCGGCGCTCGCAGCTGGCGACACTGTCGTAGCAAAGCCACCTGAGTGGGCACCTCTCACTGCTTCCCTACTTGCAGACATAACCGTGGAGGCAGGAATGCCACCGGGAGTTTTTAATGTTGTCCAAGGTTTTGGTGAAGAAGCTGGCGCGGCCTTAACTGCGCATCCAGACTTATCTCGAATTTCATTCACCGGTTCAGTTCCTACTGCCAAACTTGTCGCTAAAGCAGCAGCAGAAAATCTAGTGCCATGTTCATTTGAACTTGGTGGCAAGAGTCCGCTCATCATCACTGACGATGCTGATTTGGATATCGCAGTAACGGTTGCCGTGGAACAGTATGACAATGCCGGTCAGGTTTGTTTATCTGGAACTAGATTCTTGGTGCAAAGTGGAATTGCGGACAAGTTCAAAGCCACATTTATCGAACGAGCCAAGCAAATCAAGCAGGGCGATCCACGTGATGAAGCTACTGACATCGGACCGCAAATTCATTCAGAACATTTTGCACGTGTTAAGGGCTTCGTTGACCGCGCAGTAGCCGAAGGACAAACGGTAGTTATGGGTGGTGGCCCTAATACAGAATTGGGCGGCAACTTCTTTATGCCGACTTTGATTGATAATCCAAAGGTTGGCAGCGAAATCGTAACTCAAGAAGTGTTTGGACCAGTGCTGAGTATGCAGCAGTTCGACACTGACGCCGAAGCAATTGAGATGGCTAACGGAACTGAATTTGGGTTAGCCGCAGTAGTCGTTTGTGGAAACAAGAAGCGAGCTAAAGCCATCACTAATCGGCTCGTTGCTGGCACGATTTGGGTTAACTGTTTCTTCGTACGAGATCTTGGTGCACCTTTTGGTGGATCCAAAAAATCAGGTATCGGTCGCGAAGGTGGAATCTGGTCATTTGATTTTTATGCAGACGTAAAGAACACGGTCTTTGCGCCTAACGGTTGGAAGGAATAGATCATGGGTGAAATTGTTGGAGCTGGCTTATTGGCACATGTGCCTACCATTGTCTTGCCACTTGAGATTCGTAAGGAACTCAACAATGGGGAAGACTTCACGCTGGTTGCAGGATTAGAACAACTGCGTAAAGACGTATTTGAAAAAGTTGACTACGACACCGTCATAGTCTTTGACTCGCATTGGGCAACTACGGTTGAGTTCGTAGTCACCTCACATGATCGGCGCGAGGGGTTTTATACCAGTGAAGAACTGCCTCGAGGAATGTCATCAGTACCTTATGACTGGAAAGGTGACCCCGCGCTAGCTAAGGAAATTTCATCACTTGGTGAAAAGCATGGGACTTGGATCACCCCGATCGACAACGCTCACCTGCCAACTTTCTACGCAACTTTAAATCTCTGGATGTATCTCGGAAAAGGCTTGGATAAAAACTGGATCAGCATTGGCATGTGCCAAACCGGTGATGACGAAGATAACTTACGGTTGGGTCGTGCGGTTGGGGAAGCAATCGCAAATTCAGATCGCAAAGTTTTGCTAATTGCCTCTGGTGCTTTGTCACATACGTTTTGGCCGTTGCGTGAACTACGCAAACATGAGTCTGCGGATTTGAATTCCATTTATACACCAGCAGCACGTGCTGCCGACGAAGAACGAGTTGCTTGGTACCTAGCAGGCGAACATGCCAAGGTTCTCAACACCATGGCTGAGTTTCACAAGTACAAGCCAGAAGCTCGGTACGGACACGGCATGATGATGCACGGCGCAATGGGTGAAGCGGATTGCACTGCGCCTGGTCGCCAATACGGAGAATACGAAAACTCAATTGGTACTGGTCAAGTGCATATTTGGTTTGATAAACCAGCCGAAGGTTTCCCGGCTGTTAAGCACCCGGTTGTGTCACGTGGCTGAGTATCGTCGCATTCTGCTTGATGGTTTTGCTGTTCAAACAATTCGCCATGGTGAAACTCTCGTTGCGCCAGATGGCAGAGAAGTAGCAATTGCTCACGCGATTCATTTGCCACCAAGTGAGCCCACAAAAATTATTGCGGTTCATTTGAATTACGACAGTCGTACTCAGGAGTTCATGACTAAACTTCCAGCGGCACCAACGTACTTTCACAAGCCGATTACTGCACTGAATAGTCATTTAGGGTCAATTGTTCGCCCGCAAGGTTGTAAATGGTTGAACTACGAAGGCGAAATCGTAATCGTGATTGGCAAGACTTGCCGTAACATCAGCCCGGCTGAAGCTGGGGATTACATAGCTGGCTACACCATCGGCAATGATTACGGTCTTCATGACTTCCGCGATACCGATGCTGGTTCAATGCTGCGAGTTAAGGGCAGCGACACATTGGCTCCTGTTGGTCCTGGCTTGATTACCGATTGGGACTTCCGAGGAAAGCAGATACGAACTTTAGTTAATGGTGTTGTTAAGCAAGATGACAACACCAGCAACATGGAATGGGATATGCATTACTTGGTGGCTGACATTGCCCGAACGATCACTTTAGTTCCTGGTGACATTTTGTTCTCTGGGACTCCAGCTAATTCACGTCCGGTTGAACCCGGTGACGTTGTTGAAATAGAAGTTGAAGGTCTTGGCAAACTAACTAACACAATTGTCACGGGGCCAACTGCAATCCGAACTGATGTAGGCGCACAGCCAACAGAAAGTGAAGAAGTAGTTTCCACTGCTTTAGGTGGTGACTGGGAGTTCCGCGGAATTCGAACTCCATCCAAAGATCTATATCCATCAACTGTTGAGGAGAAGAAATGATAACCATCGATGTCGACATGGATAAGTGTCAACATTATGGACAGTGCGTCTTCGAGGCGCCAGATATTTTTAAATTAAATGACAACGATAAACTGGAATTTGTTGCTACCGCTGATGACATTCGCCGAGGCGATGTCGAAAGCGCCGTGGATGTTTGCCCAATGCAGGCAATCTCCATTGTTGAATAACTGAACCCAGCCCTATGTCAAAATCAGTCGTTATTGTTGGGGCCTCAATGGGCGGCCTGCGGGCAGCCGAAGCTCTGCGCAATAACGGTTTCGAGGGACAAATTACGGTGATCGGTGAGGAGATTCACGCTCCATATAACCGCCCACCACTTTCAAAAGAGGTACTGGCTAAAGAAGTAACTCACGATGCTGTTGCCTTTAAGTTACGTACCCAAGTCGAAGATGTCATTTGGCATTTGGGTGATCCAGCGACTTCCGTTGATTTAGAAACACAGGTCGTAAAAACAAACTCTGGCAAAACCTTTGAATATGACGGGCTAGTTATCGCATCCGGATTACGACCACGGGTACTTAACCTGCCAAATGGCAAGTTACCTGGTCGTCATACTGTCCGGACCCTGGATGATGCCATTGGCCTACGTGCCGACTTGGTGCCCGGCGCCAAAGTTGTTGTCGCTGGCGCTGGTTTCATTGGCTGCGAGGTTGCGGCTACCGCAAGAGGTTTGGGTTGCGAAGTTACAAATGTTGCGATTGATAGTTTCCCAATGATCCGTCCGCTTGGCGAAACGCTTGCTGCCGAACTACAGCGTCGACACGAATCTCATGGCGTACATTTTCGGTTGGGCCATGGCATAAGGGACTTAGCTGGAACTGATTCCTTCACTGGCGTAATTCTGGACGACGGTGAATTATTGGAAGCCACAGTATTAGTAGAAGCAATTAGTTCACATTGCAATATTGAATGGCTGGCGAATACAAATCTTGATATCTCTAACGGAGTACTCACTGATTCAGCGCTTCGAGCCATTACCACTGATGGGGATCCCGTTAACGCTGTTTATGTAGTTGGAGACCTGGCTAGGTTCGCCAATCCGCTTTTTGATGATGAGCCAAGAAGAATTGAGCACTGGAATATCCCCACCGAAACTGGAAAGCGAGTAGGTGCGGTGTTGAGTGCTTACTTGTCCCAGGCAGATAACTTTGCTGAACTAGCAGCGCTGCCTTTTACGCCACTGCCAACTTTTTGGTCCGATCAATATGACATGAAGATTCAAGGTTTTGGCATGCCTGGACTTGCTAATCGATATGAGTTAGTTGCTGGGGAATTAACTGATGAGCTTGTTATGGCTTACTTCCGAAATGATATTCTTATCGGGGTTGTTGGTATCGGAATGACTGCAGAAGTGATGAAGTACCGCAAGCAGCTTCTTAGTACCTAGCTATTCCGAAAAAGTGGCGATTACTTTGCCAACTGGGATGCCGCCGCCGAGCAATTCTTGACTTTCTAACTGGCTATCAACTTCGCTGGAAACTACGCCCATAACACTCTGCAGAATTTTCATTGCCACAACAATTCGAGCCCGATCTGCGCCATCTTCGATTTTAAGTGCGAGCGCGCGGCCATCCCCTAATCCAATTCCGTATACGCCCTCGGCGCCTTCCTTTGCTAGCAAACTTGGCACACCTTGCATCAATTTTGTGACGTCTCGCCTAGTTCCTGCCAAGTATTCAGGGTTGGAACGAATCGCATCAGCAATCTTCTTTTGATCCGCATCTGCGGCTGGGCCAGAAAATTTTGAAAACCCTCGAGCTAACCCTGTTAACGAAGTTGACATTAACGGCGCACCACAACCGTCTACTCCGATGTGTGCAACCTTCTCACCTGTTACTTCTTCGATCGTTTCTCGGCAGGCAACTTGAACTGGATGTGTTGTCGATAAATAACTTTCGGTATCCCAGCCATTTAGCACGCAAGTAAACAACATTGCAGAATGCTTTCCACTGCAGTTCATGTAAAGCGATGCCTTTCCCAAGCCTTCGGCCAAAAAAGTGTCTCGCTCAACTTCATCAAGTGGATAATCTGGCGGGCACTTCAAGGAATCGGTTCCCAAATTTCCCGCATTAAGAATGTCTTGAACTCCAGCTAAGTGGAATTCTTCGCCACTATGTGAAGCACAAGCTAGTGCCAGCAATTCGTTTTTTAAAGGAAGTCCGTTACGAACCATGGCAAGTCCCTGCATCAATTTATTAGCTGAGCGAGGAAACATTGCGCTGCTGACATCGCCAATTGACCATTCAACTTTTCCCTGGGCATCCACTACAACGGCGTTGCCAAAATGTGTGCCTTCTACTAAGCCACTTCGGACTAATTGGGCGAGCGGTACTGACATGTTCTTAGTGTTCCACTATCAATTAGTGAACACCTAATGCAGATTTCCAAGATTCCCAGCAGAATGTAGGAATGCGAGCAATAGTGCAACGAGTAGATGGCGCCAGCGTTGAAGTGGACAATGCAGTTATTGGTGCCTTCACTGGACCTGGCTTGTTGGTTTTGATCGGGGTAAGTGTTGATGATGATGAAACTAAGTGTGCAATTCTGGCTGACAAAATTTGGAAACTTCGAATTTTTGAATCAGCAAGCTTAAAACTTGCCGGTAAAAAAGTTACCTCTGATTCCGTCGAGGTATCTGCTGCGGATGCTTGCCTGCCCATACTTGCCATCAGCCAGTTCACACTTTTCGCAGACACCTCAAACGGTCGGCGACCAACTTGGCAGCAAGCCGCGCGCGGTCCGCAAGCAGAACCACTTGTCAATGAAGTTCTTCGCGCACTTCGAGATTTAGGCACTCAGGTGGAAACTGGAAAGTTCGGTGCTGAGATGCGAATTAACGCGGTATGTGATGGCCCAATGACCGTCACGCTAGAAGTTTAGTTACCAATTTGCATTTAGCAATGTAGGTGCTCGGAATTCCCAGCCCGCAAATTCAACTTCCTTACTGTCGCGCAATGAGATTCTTGGTAAACCTTCAACAAGAACCTGAAGGGCAATTCGCTCAACACCGCGTGCAAACGCGTGCCCCGCACAAAAATGTGGCCCATAACCAAACGAGGCATTTGACTCACGTGGTCGATCCATATCGAATGTATCTGGATTTGTAAATACCGTTTCATCCCTTGACGCACTTGCAATGACTGCCGCAACTGCCGAACCCGCGGGAATCACAACTCCACCTAACTCAACATCCTGGGTGGTCTGGCGAGTCTGGGTTCCAATTGGTGCGATCCAGCGCAAACCTTCTTGGATTACGTCATCCCAGAGTTCAGGACTTTGACGCAGTCGATCAAATGCACCTGAAATGTTTGCCAAAGCAAAAAACGTAGCAGCAGCGCCATGGCCTGGTTCTTGCATGCCACCCAAAATCGTAAGTTTCAGAGTTGGCAAAATGTACTCGGCGCTGCGCTTCTCATCATCTGGCATTCCAGAATGCAGCATGTGCGAAATTGTTGAATCATCAGGCGTCGCCAGCAGCCGCGCCATAATTGGCAGCAGCTCATCATTCATCTCGGATTCAACTGCATCAGAAATCTTTTGCTTCTCAGGGTCGCGTTCAAAGTTCGTGGCGCCCATCGCTAATCCATGAAACCAGTGCTGCAATGTGTCAGCACTCAAGTGGCCCAATCCCAAGACCGCACCTAGGCTCAAAACTGAAATTGGCTCAAAATATGAAGACACTAATTCATGACGATCATTTGAAATGATTTCAGTAAGTTGTTGTGTCGCTATCGGCATCACTAAATCATCAATGTAAGTGGAAACCATGCGAGGGCGATACTTGCTATCTAGGCTCTTGCGCATACTTAAATGTTCATCACCATCCATGGTGAGTAGGCTTTTGCCATTAAAGGATCGATCGAGCGGCGAATCTGTTACTTGCGCAGTGAAGAGATCCGGATGTGTTGTTACATACTCAACATCTTCGGCTCGAGTTACCAGCCATAAGTTAACTGCAGGAACGTAAGCTATGGGCGCTTCTTTTCGCAGCTTGGCATATATAGGGTACGGATCGCGATCAAGATCAGCAACCGTAATTGATTCCGCAAATGTAGCCAAATCAAACCTTTCGACAGAAAAAGTTAATCAGATTCGTAAGGATTTGACTGGAGAATTTGCTAAAAATTTGTTACTCAACAATTACAGTTTGGCTAGCTGAAACTGTGCCGGCAGTTAAAACTGCGTCGGTAGGAACTGATCTCTTAATTACTGCAAGTGCTAATGGTCCACTTTCAAAATCTTGGGTCACTGAAGTAACTCGTCCAACCACTTTTTCATCCCAGAGCACTGCGTCACCTATTAGTGGTGTGTTATTAGTTGAGCCGTCCAGTTCAAGTTGGACTATGCGACGTGGTGGCTTACCTAAGTTATAAACCCGAGCCACTGTTTCTTGGCCGCGGTAACAACCCTTATTTAAGTGCACGGAAGAAGCGATTAAACCAAGTTCGTGTGGGATTGTCTTATGATCAGTTTCAAAATTTAATCTTGGAACTCCAGCGCGAATTCGATGCGCCTCCCAAGCCCAAGTGCCTACTGGAGTTTCCTGTGACATGACTTGCGCTAAATCTGCGCGCGGCACAAAAAGCTCACTGACTTTCCAGTCCCCTGGACGTTTAACAACATACTTATCAACGGACTCAGAGCCAACAACGAATGCTTCCGAGGAATGCCAAACTGGAAAAGTCTCTGAAGTAATCCAACCAGGAGCTCCAACAATTGCAATTTGATTGCTGACATCAGTAACTTCCACGCGAAGCATGAACTTCATTGACATCAGGTATGTCATCAAATCGTTGACAGTACCTGGCTCACAACTTATCCAAGTAGTTTCGCCGTCATCAATAGCGTGAATGTCATGTTCGATGTGTCCATGTGGTGACAAAATCAACGAAGTTAAATGCGCAATTGGTGACTCAAAATCCTGAGTGGTGATCGAGTGCAGCCAAGATTTACGATCTATGCCGCTTACGGTCACAACTCCGCGGTGCGATAGATCTACTCGACCGCGTCCAGCAACAAGCTCTCGTTGCTCCTTGAATGGATCGCCATAATGCCAAGGCACACCAGCATCAATGCTGGTTTCATCCATGTTCGCAATTGCGGTCATAGTTAATTCTCTCGCAGTTAATTTGGAATGCCTACCAGTTGGATAACTCGAAATTCACTATTTACTAAAGCAGCTTTTGACGATCCATACAGGTGGCACATTGCCCGTGCACTGAAACATGAGCGACATCAGTTTCAAAGCCGACAGTCTCCCGAAGCATTTGGACAAATAGCTCGGCGGCATCAGCTGGGATAGAGGCAACGGCTTGGCAGGTATCGCAAACTAAATGAATGTGCGCGTCTTTATCAACGGAGTGATACGTTGGCGCGCCATGACCTATGTGAGCGTGGGTTACAAGTCCGACTTGTTCCAGAACTTCAAGAGTTCGATAAATTGTCGATAAATTTACAGCTGCGGCTGTTTTCTGGACTTCCGCCAACAACTCTTCTGGCGTCGCGTGGCCAAGTGTGTTAACTGCTTCAAGAACTAGTTGGCGCTGTGGCGTGATTCGATAACCCTGATCTCGTAATACGTCATCCCAACCCTGGTTCATGGGGATATCGCCTGTGTGAGGTGGAACGAGGCATGTGATTTCATAGTTTGACCTTCCGCAGCCATGTCGTATACCCAGCCAATGTTGCCATCCACTAATCCATAAATACGTTCGCCGGCGTCAACTACTTTCGCCGAAGAAGTTCGAAGGATCGCATCCGTCTTTAACTCAACCCGAGCTCCAGTGATCGCGGCATTTTCTAAACCGGTGATAGTAACTTTGCCAAACCAAGATTCCAAAAATCCCGTTGGGTGCGCAAGCAGTAACTCAACTTCGTTATTTGGTCGGGGACGCCAGAATCCACTTTCTAGGGCTAATGGACGTACGCGCTCACCTTGATCATCAAGTTCCCAAGTGCGTGACCAGTGAATTAAGAATGGGCGACCATCTGAATGAATACTGAGTTCCTGGCCAACCTGAATGTCAGATTCCATACTCGGGTAACCAACAACACCGACACCAACCCAAGTGCCGACTAGCCAAGAAAGCGGCGCTAAATCTGCATGCAATTTTACAGTCATGCTTGACCTTTAAATAATTTGTAAACCATGTAACTGGCATAACCTGTGATGGCAAGGGAGCAGGCAACAAGTAATCCTGTGTAAAACGTCTGCGCCATGTCCCAAAGTCTATCCGCTCAGTATTCTCAAGTAAGTAGCCAAGCCGAAGGGTGATCACGTAATGGATAACGCAAAGATTAAATCGATACTGCAAGAAGCAAGGTCAGTTGCAGTTATTGGGGTCTCGAAAAATCCAGACCGAGCAAGCCACCAGGTTGCCGCCTACCTAATTGAACAGACTCACCTTGATGTCTACTTGGTTAACCCAACTGTGAATGAAGATATCTTGGGCCAGCAGATTTATAACTCTGTCGCCGAACTTCCAGTTGTGCCAGACATTATCGATGTCTTTCGAAAAGGTGAAGACATGCCCGCAGTTTTTGAAAAAGAGTTCCCAGCAATTTCCTCGCAGGCTCCAGGAAAAACTTGGTGGATGCAGCTCGGCATTGAAAATCAAGAGGTAGCGCAAAAAGCAACGGCAGCGGGCATGAAAGTTGTGATGGATCGATGTATCAAAGTGGATTACCAGAATTTGATTCCAGAGGGAACTTAAAGCACTTAAACAAATACAACGGCTGACTTCAAAGTAGAAGTCAGCCGTTGTATCTAGAACTTAATTACTAATTAACGACAATCTCAAGATCAACGATTTTGCCAAGTGCTGCGCTAACTGGCGTGCGATTCGTTGCTCCAGGAATTAACGTCACTACTGTCCAGTTACCAGGGGCTGCAAAGAACCTGAATTCGCCTTGCTTTGACACTGGAACCTCGGCAACAAATTCATCACTCTTATCCAAAAGCCGCACATACCCAACACTTACTGGAGCATCATGTTGGCTTACGACCCCTTGAATGACGGATTGGGTTTTGACATCGACATTATCTAGCGAGACGCCCCCAACTACCGCGCCGCAAGCACTCATGCCTTACCAGGTTCATCGCCAACAGCGACTGGAACTCCTACTAGCGAACCGTATTCAGTCCAGGATCCGTCATAGTTGCTGACATTCTTTACGCCTAACAACTCATGTAATACAAACCAAGAATGTGCGGAACGTTCACCGATTCGGCAGTACGCAATCGTGTCTTTATTCAAGTCAACGCCCGCACCTTCATAAAGTGCTTTCAAATC
>CAMBGF010000017.1 GCA_945866135.1 Bifidobacterium breve | reverse complement strand
CGGATCACGGTATTCACGCGCTGATCTAATTACTTCCTGACCTATCGGGCTAATTAGCCAGGAAATGCTCACACCCCAATCTATGGCAGTCCCTAAATTGGTAGGGTTATGAGGTGTTCACGCGCCAAGTGTGGCACCAGGAGGCTTTTTAAAGTGTCGGTAACCTCACGCGGATCGCGTCGCTTAGAAGAGGCGTGTGACGAGTTAATTTCACGGGTAGAAAAGTCCATTTCCAGTGACCTAACAACCGTCGTCTCCCGCTACTTTGATTTAGTAGCACCTGAGGATCTAGTTGGCACTGAAGTTCGCGACCTGGAAGGCTTGATTAAATCCCACGTTGCATTGGGTCAAAGTCGCACACCGGGTACATCCAAAGTTGCGGCACTTTCTCCAAATCTAGATTCACACGGTTGGCAATCGCCTTACAGCGTCGTGCAAGTCGTTACGGATGACATGCCGTTCTTGGTCGATTCTGTTTCGGCTGAAATTTCGCAAGGTGGTCGATCAATCCGAGTAGTTATTCACCCACGTTTTTGGGTCAAGCGAGACCAACAAGGTGAATTAGTCGAAATTTTAGATCTTGATGTTTTACCAGGTGAGTCCGTACCCGAGGGCGCGATTCAAGAATCCTGGATCAGCGTAGAGATTGATCGCGAATCGGATTTTGCTGACTTAACGGCAATAGAAACGAGAATGCAACGGGTTCTGGCAGATGTGCGAGCGACAGTTGAAGACTGGCCAGCCATGCAGTCTAAGCTCCATGAAGTTATCGCCGAAATTGAAACGGTAACTGGAGTTAGTGACCGAGAGCGCCGGGAAGCAATTGAATTCTTAAAGTGGTTACCTGAAAATCATTTCACTTTCGTGGGTTATGCCAACTATGACTTATCTAAAAACGTTTTATCCAGAATAGGCGCCTCTGGCCTTGGAACTTTGCGCAATACAAATGATGGGGGCCTGCTAAGCAAGAACGATCAGGATCACTCGTCGATAGATTCATTAATGGTTGTCACAAAAGCTCGAATGCGATCTACGGTTCACCGTCCAGTTGTTTTGGATTATGTAGGAATCCGTCGGGTGGATGCATCGGGTCAACAAATCGGAGAGCATCGGTTCTTAGGCCTATTCTCTTCAGCCGCATACACCCAGTCGGTTACCAATATCCCAGTGCTTTCTAGCAAGGTAGCCGATGTCATCGAATCTATGGCCCTTGGCCGAGATTCTCACAGCGGCAAGGACTTGATGCAGTTTCTAGAAACTTATCCACGCGACGAGATGTTCCAAATCTCACCCGATGAATTAGTAGATGTCGCCCGCCGGGTTTTGCAATTGCAAGAGCGACGTCAAGTGCGAGTATTTACCCGCACCGAAGTATTCGGTCGCTATGTTTCTGTCTTGGTTTACTTCCCACGTGATCGTTACACGACTGAAGTGCGACTTCGTATGGAAGCGATTTTGCTGCAGGCATATGGCGCGACATCGATTGAACACACAGCTCGGGTTTCAGAATCAGTTTTAGCCAGACTTCATTTTGTAATTTACAAGCCACTGAATAAGAGCATCCCAGAAATTGATTTAGAGCAACTCGAAGCTGACCTTGCTGATGCAACCCGGTTCTGGGAAGACGACTTTGCCGATTCATTGGTTGAGCAAGCTGGCGAAGAAGATTCTGCGAGATTACTGCGAACTTGGGGTAATTCGTTTCCAGAGTCATTCAAGGCAGATGTTCTGGCCGGTGACGCAGTTTCGCTTTTAAAGATTCTCGAGTCACTTGAAACACTTGCACCTGGTGCTATCAAAGTTTCGATGTATGAGCCTAATTCTGCGGAAGATGGAACCAGGCGCTTCACCATTTATCGAATTGGTAGCCCAATCACGCTCTCAACAGTGTTGCCAATACTTCATGATCTTGGAGTCGAAGTAATTGATGAACGAGCCTATGACTTGCGCCGTAAAGGTATGGATGTGGCTTGGGTCTATGACTTTGGTTTGAATTTTGATGACTCGAAAGTTCCAGGACTAGATTCGTTGGCCGAAAGATTCTGCAACACATTTATGGCGATCTGGCTTGGTGAAGTAGATAGTGATCCATTTAATGCACTTGTGATTCATGGCGGTCTTACGGCCCGAAATGTGGGAATTATTCGTGCTTACGCTGCTTACTTGCGGCAAGCAGGTACGCCATTTAGCCAGGGATATCTACAGCAAGTGCTTTTGACAAATGTTGGAATTGTTCAATTGCTGCTTCATCTCTTTGTAGTTAGATTTGACCCCAAATTTACTGGAGACCGAAACCTGCAACAACTTGAATTAGAGACAAAAATTGAATCAGCTTTGGACGCTGTTGCAAGTTTGGATCATGACCGAATTATGCGAGCAAGTGTCGCACTAGTGCTTGCCACACTTCGAACCAATGTTTATCAACTTGATTCCGCAGGAAACTATCTAGAAGTAATGGCCTTTAAATTAGATCCGTCATTGGTTCCCGATTTACCTTTACCGCTTCCAAAATTTGAAATCTGGGTATTCTCACCACGCGTTGAGGGAGTTCACTTACGTTTTGCCGCGGTAGCACGTGGTGGAATCCGTTGGTCGGATCGACAAGAAGATTTCCGAATCGAAATCCTCGGATTAGTTAAAGCCCAGATGGTGAAAAACACCGTTATCGTGCCAAGTGGTGCCAAGGGTGGATTCGTACTTAAGCGTGGTCCAGAACCTAGCAATCGCGATGCTTGGTTGGCAGAAGGTATTACCTGTTACCAGATGTTTATTGCAGCCCTACTCGACTTAACTGACAACCTCGTTAATGGTGAAGTAATCCCGCCGAAGAACGTTGTTCGTCATGATGTCGATGATCCCTATTTAGTAGTAGCAGCCGACAAGGGAACTGCAACATTCTCAGACATTGCTAACAAGATTTCAACTGACCGTGGCTTCTGGATGGGCGACGCCTTTGCATCAGGTGGATCTGTGGGTTACGACCACAAAGCCATGGGAATCACTGCCAAGGGCGCCTGGGAGTCAGTTAAGCGTCACTTCCTAGAACTAGGTTTGAATACCCAAACTCAAGACTTCACCGTGGTTGGGGTAGGAGACATGAGTGGCGATGTCTTTGGAAATGGCATGCTTCTTTCGCAGCACATTCGCTTACTTGCAGCTTTTGATCATCGTCACATTTTCCTTGATCCAAATCCGGATACCGCTAAATCACTTATAGAACGTCAACGATTATTCACATTACCTAGGTCATCTTGGGAAGATTACAACGTCAAATTGATTAGCAAAGGTGGCGGGATTTATCCGCGCTCAGTAAAGTCCATTGACTTAACTGCTGAAGTGAAGTCCGCACTTGGTATCAGCGCCGAAATTATGAGCCTGACTCCAAATGAATTGCTTACTAAAATTCTGCTAGCACCGGTAGACCTGTTATGGAACGGTGGCATCGGAACTTATCTCAAGGCGAGCACGGAAACGCATGCTCAAGTTGGTGATAAAGCAAATGATGCTATTCGGGTTAACGGAAATGAAATCCGAGCCCGTGTCATTGGTGAGGGCGGAAACTTAGGCGCAACTCAACTAGGTCGAATTGAGGCCGCTCGAGCTGGCATCAAACTTAATACGGACGCAATTGATAACTCCGCAGGTGTTGATACCTCCGATCACGAAGTAAACATCAAGATTTTGCTAGACCAAGCCGTGACTGCAGGAAGTATGACCATTGCAGATCGCAACATTCAACTTGCAGCCATGACTAACGAAGTTGGCGAGTTAGTGCTGCGGGATAACTATGAACAAAATTTGATTTTGGCCCAGGCCCGCATCCAAGCCCCTGAAATGCTAAGGGTTCACCAGCGCCTTATGCAATCACTGGAAGCCCAAGGCTTACTGAATCGCACAATTGAATATCTTCCAACTGATGCCCAAATTGATTTATTGGATGCCCAGGGGTCAGGATTAACTTCTCCTGAACTTTGCGTCTTGATGGCATATGTGAAAATTGATTTGACCAGAGATCGTGCCAATGACGAAATAGTTAACGAACCCTGGTGCCAAGAAATTCTCAGCAACTATTTTCCAACTGACTTGCGTCATGGGTATGCAGCGCTAATGCACAGCCATCCACTGCGAAAAGAAATTATTTCAACGGTTATGACTAATGAAATGGTTAATCGTGGTGGAGCTACTTACGCTTGGCGTGCGGCCGAGGAAAGCGGCGCCGGAGATTCTGAAATATTTAGAGCATTTGTAGTCTCACGTGACGTTTTTGGATTTAAAGCACTCTGGGCCGAACTTGAGCAACTCGATGGTCAAGTATCGACAAATTGCCAAATTGAATTGCTTTTGGAATCTAGGCGACTGCTTGATCGCGCGACTCGTTGGTTCTTGCAATCACGTGGTGGGCGCCTAAATGTGGAAGCGGAAATTTCAAAGTTTGCTAGCACTGTCGCGCAACTCACTGATCGAGTACCTGACTTTTTGCGCGGTGGGGAACAAGAGCGTCTAACGAAAAATGTTAAGCGTTATGAAAGCCAGGGAGTTCCCCGCCCAATCGCGCTTCGGATTGCTGCCTTACTTGATGAATTCTCACTGTTAGATATCATCGAAATTTCAGACCGCGAAAATGAAGATCCAGCGCGAATTTTAGATCTGTATTTTGCATTAAGTGAACGTTATGACGTTGATCGAATGTTGTTCCAAATCACGGCATTGCCACGAGCCGACAGATGGACTGCTTATGCCCGAACTGCGCTGCGAAGTGATTTGTATGTCGCGCTGGCTGCGCTGGTATCTCGAGTCGCGCAGGCCACAACAGCCAGCGATTCGGTGGATCAGCGGATCACGCAATGGGAGTCCAGATTCCCTGAAGGTGTGGCAAGAACCAGAGCCACACTAAATGAGATTGCTCACAGTGAGCAAAATGACTTAGCTACCCTTTCTGTAGCTTTACGCGCAATTCGGACACTTGCCGGCCAGGGCGGAAACTGATTCGCTCTATCCGAGTTCTTCGGTACTAATTTTTCAAAGTACTCTTATGCAGTGGACTCAGTGTTTTTAGCAGCTGCCCTTACGGGTCAGGTAACAGATTGGCTCAATAGTTACGGTCCAATACTTTTTTACTTGATTGTTTGGGGCTTGGTTTTTGCTGGCACTGGGCTGCTTATTGGTGCATTTATCCCATTTATTACCGGTGACTCACTAATTTTTGCGGCCGGAGTCTTGGCAGCTACAAGTGATTCAATTGAAATTCGCGTGCTAACAATTGGTATCGGACTAGCAGCATTTGTCGGCGATCAAACTGGATTTGTTTTAGGCCGTCACTTCGGTCGTCCTTATCTGGATAAGCGCGAGGGCCCAAAGCTAAAATCAGCGATTGCGAAATCTGAGAAGTTTTATCAACAACTTGGCTGGTGGGCTGTAGTCGTTTCTCGATTCATGCCGTGGGCTCGAGTACTCGTTCCTGCAATCGCTGGAATCGCGCGAATGAATTATTACAAGTTCCTTGGCGCAAACCTTGTTGGCGCAATTTCCTGGGGTGTTGGGCTATCACTTGCCGGTTACTACGCCGCAACTATTCCTGCGGTTAAAACAGGTTCATATGCGATCGCAACATTCTTTATAGTTGGCTCAATCATTGCCGGTATCCGCAGCTGGCTAAGCAACAGAAAACTGGCATAGCAAGTAACTTTCTCTCGTCAACTTAGTTCAATTTTTCGGGCACAAGATTGAATGGTTTGTTTTTAGAATTACGCATTGGATTGAAGTGCTTGTAATCCAACGTCATGATGGTGTTGGTATTGTTGCGCTGGGCTAAGTGAACAACTGAGGCATCAGTAAGCCCAATTTCTTGATTATTCATTTTTTCAATTATTTTCATGCAGGCAATCAAGTCTTCACCATCAAAAGACTCAAGAATGAAAGAACCATTTGAAATGTCATTTAACATAGAGAGTTCCACTTTTGCACCAAATCGAGTCTGAACTAAATAATCAAGCTCGGCCAATACGTAAGGGCTCAGAGAAATACTTGGACGCATCTGCTCTATGTATTCGCGTACTGAATTGTGGTAACGATCCGAGCTGTCATAAATTGCAAAAAGCGGGCCAGTGTCAATGACAATCATTAAGAGCCAAATCCAACAAGCTCTTTATCTAGATTTTCGATATCTAAGGTGCCATCTGAAAATAGGCCGAATGAAGGTAGTGGCGGATTTAACCGGGCCTTCATGTCCCGCTCCAAAGCAGATCTAATTAATGACGCTTCGGAACGATTCTGCGCAACTGCCTCAGATTTAATTGCGGCAAGTAATTCATCAGATAAATAGATTGTCGTCTTTCTCATAAACGTATGGTATCACGTATGGTAGATTGCAGGCAAATGATTTACCCCCTAAACGGTAACCTTAGGAATTATGGCTTCTGGTGATTTTTCTGTTGATTTAGCGGCGATTAACTCCACGCTTTCCAGTATTGAAAAAGTACTGAATATTGAGGCCATGCAAGGTGAGGTTGCTGAGTTAGAGATTTTGGCCTCGGCGCCGAATTTATGGGATGACCAAGCAAATGCCCAGAAAGTTACCGGCAAGCTTTCCGTACTACAAGCTGACATTGGCCGAATCAAAAACTTGCGATCACGCGTTAACGATGTTCAGGTATTGCGGGAAATGGGCGAGACTGAATCTGATCAAGGAATCCTCGATGAAACTGGTCTTGAATTAACTGCTCTTGAAAAAGCGATTGGTGAGCTTGAAGTTCGAACCCTGCTTTCTGGTGAGTATGACCACCGCGAAGCCTTGGTATCAATTCGCTCTGGCGCCGGCGGGGTAGATGCTGCGGATTGGGCAGAAATGTTGCAGCGAATGTATTTGCGTTATTGCGAACGGCACGGGTGGAAAACGCAAGTTTACGAAACTTCCTACGCAGAAGAAGCTGGAATAAAATCAACAACTTTTTCAGTCGAGGCACCATTTGCCTACGGAACTTTATCGGTGGAACAGGGAACTCATCGTCTGGTTAGAATTTCGCCGTTTGATAATCAAAGCCGACGCCAAACTTCATTTGCTGAAGTCGAAGTTATCCCGGTTGTTGAGCAAACTGATTCAGTAGACATTCCTGATGATGATATTCGCGTTGATGTTTATCGCTCATCTGGCCCAGGAGGTCAGGGTGTTAACACCACAGACTCAGCCGTTCGACTAACACACATCCCAACTGGCATCGTGGTTTCTTGTCAAAATGAGCGCTCGCAGTTGCAAAATAAAGCCACAGCCATGGCTGTGCTGCAAGCCAGAATCTTAGAACGCACGCGCCAAGAAGAACAAGCAAAAATTAATTCGCTAAAAGGTGACACAGCAGGATCATGGGGAAATCAGATGCGCTCCTACGTGTTGCATCCTTACCAAATGGTTAAGGACATAAGAACAGAAGTTGAGACTGGAAACACCTCGGCTGTTCTTGATGGCGATATTGATCAATTTGTCGAAGCTGGAATTCGTTGGCGTCGCGAGCAAGGCTCGTAGCACTTTACTTCTAGTTATTTAGGGTTATTCGGCGCGCCCTTGCGGAGATTACTAATGCAGTATTTATGCTGAAGTTATCCAAGTTTTTAAAGACTTTATAAGCTAACTGGCGAGTCGAAATAGGAGAGTGCATTGTGATTAGTTTTGACAATGTCTCCAAGCAATATAAGAACACCAGTTCACCTGCCCTTGACAGCATTAATTTAGAAATTGAACAAGGCGACTTTGTCTTCCTGGTGGGCGCTTCTGGCTCTGGTAAATCTTCGTTGCTGCGCTTGCTACTAAAGGAAGAAACAGCAACAACAGGGGTATTAACTGTGGATGGAGTAAACGTAGCAAAATTACGAAACCGAAAAGTTCCTGCCTTTCGCCGAACTATGGGAATCGTATTTCAGGATTTTCGACTCTTACCTGGCAAGACAGTCTTTGACAACGTTGCATTCGGAATGGAAGTTATCGGAAAGCCTAAAAGTGAGATTGCGCGTAAAGTTCCAGCTCTACTCGAACTAGTTGGGCTGGAGGAAAAATCCCACCGATTACCATCTGAACTTTCTGGTGGCGAGCAACAACGTGTTGCTATGGCGCGTGCTTTTGTAAATCAACCAAAATTGCTGTTGGCGGATGAACCAACTGGAAACTTAGATCCTGCCACCAGCGTAGGAATCATGAAACTCCTAGATCGTATTAATCGAATTGGTACAACGGTAATTATGGCAACGCACGATGTTGCCATCGTGGATCAGATGCGAAAGCGTATTGTGCAAATGGAAGATGGCAAAATTGTTCGCGACCAAGAACGCGGCATGTATGGGCACACGGGTCAATAACTATGAGATTTTCATTTGTTCGTCGTGAAGTTGGTAACGGAATTCGCCGCAACTTCACAATGACTGTTGCGCTAATTGTTGCCGTGGCAGTATCACTTTCCCTAGTTGGAGCCGCACTTTTGATGCGAGCGCAAGTAGATCGCATGAAGGGTTACTGGTACGACAAAATTGAGGTGTCTATTTTCCTATGTGGAAATACCTCAGTCGCATTCACTTGCACCGGAGCGATTACTGACGAACAGCGCGCAAATGTTGAAGCAGTTCTAGGGTCTCTTGCGCCAACTGTTCAAGAAATCTTCTATGAATCTTCTGAAGACGCTTATGGAAAATTCCAAGAACAATTTGCTGGTTCAGCAATCCTGGCAAACATTAGCCCTGATGCGTTACCAGAATCATTTCGCGTCAAGCTAGATGATCCGGCAAATTTTGAAAAAGTTGCTTCTGCATTGCAGTCAGTTCAAGGTGTTGAATCAATTCAGGACCAGCGCCAACTTCTTGATCGCTTTTTCCAAATTCTCAAGGGTCTTCAATCCTTTGCGATTGCAGTTGCGATAGCCATGCTGTTCGTGACCGTGCTATTGGTTATGAATACGATTCGAGTTTCAGCTTTTGCTCGTCGCCGCGAGACGTCAATTATGCGTTCGGTAGGTGCCAGCAATATTTCTATTCGGTTGCCATTTATTTTGGAGGCAACAGTTGCAGCCGTAATCGGTTCAACATTGGCAACGGCTGGAATTTTGGCGGCAAAATATTGGGTGATTGACGCCAGATTGGCCCCGAACTTAACATTTATTCCGTTCATTACCTGGGCGCAAGTTCTTGCCATAGTTCCGGTGCTATTTCTAGTCGGTGTGGGAATCACGGTATTTGCAGCCTCAATTACGCTGCGTCGCTATCTTCGCGGTTAAAAACCCAAGAAATAAGGCAAAAAGCTGTCCGACACGGGCCAAGTCACATCTGTAACTCTGACCACTTCCGTTACGATTAAAGGACTTCCCCAGTGATCGGAGCAAGATGCGCGACTTCTTCCCGCGCCAAAAACCCTCGAGGTTTACTCGAGGTCTTCTTGCCGTGCCTTTGATACTTGCCCTAGTGGTCACACCAGCAATTGCAAGCACGACTGATATCGACAAAAAGGTAGCGGACGCATCTGACGCACTCAACCAAGCATCCAAAGCCGTGCAAGCCGCCGCTGCATCCCTAAAGGAAGTGCAGGCTAAGTTACCCGCAGCTCGAAAAATTTTGGCAGAAGCGAATGCTTTAGAAACCCAATCAATTGCGAGTTACAAGACAGCTTCTGCGGAACTTGCAGCAGCAAAGGCAGCATTTACCGAGAGTCTGGCAAAAGTGACCAGCAAGGAAGCCGAAATTAGTCAACTGCAAATAAAAGTCGATCAATTTGCCCGTTCGGTTTACCAGCAAGGTCCAACATCTCAATGGGAAATCATTCTTGAATCTGAATCACCATCAGATCTAACTGTTCGTTTACAAAACATTAAAGCAGTTTCATCATCAACGGCGCTGAGCCTGGATGAATTGGTGATTGCCAAGGATCAACTTGCAACCGATGCTGCTGCCGCTGAAGCAGTGCGACTAGAGATGCAACGAATTGCCGACATTGCTGCCCAAGCCCTGATTGATGCGCAGGCGGCTGCCGATCGAGCAGCGATTGCTAAGGCAGAAGTCGACCGACTTGTAAACCAAGAAGCAGCAGCATTAAAAGTTGCTGAGGATGACAAGAGACGTGTGCAAAATGAGTACAACATTTTGCGCGCTGAACAAATTAGAATCGCGGCGTTAGCAAAGCGCGCTGGATCCCAAGGTCCCGTTAATCCACAGGCAACTGGGCCATTGTCTTGGCCACTGCCAGGTTATGCAGCTGGCGGCGGTGTTGGTTGGCGCGTGCACCCTGTTTACAAATATCGTTCCTGCCACACCGGAGTTGACTCTGGGGCGCCAGGTGGAACCCCAATCCTTGCGGCAGCATCCGGAGTGATTCTAAGCACCTCCGTTAGTCGGGCTTATGGAAACTTAACTTTGATCGATCATGGCGGCGGCGTGGTAACTATGTATGCGCATCAATCTCAATTTGCAGTTTCGACAGGTCAGGCCGTTGGAAATCAGCAAATAATTGGATACGTCGGAACTACTGGATTTTCAACTGGGAACCATTTGCACTTTGAAGTACACCTAAACGGTGTACCGTACAATCCAATGGGTTGGTTCGGCGCAGATAAAACTGTCGTTCCTTGTTGGGGATAATTCGTTAGGGATGAGTTAAGTGGCTAAAGAGCGCGGTCGTAAGGTCATCGCTCAAAACCGCAAAGCCCGACACGACTTCACAATTGAGGACGTTTTTGAAGCCGGAATGGTGCTAGTTGGCACTGAAGTAAAATCTCTTAGAGCTGGGCGAGCAAGTTTGGTTGACGGCTACGCACTCCTGGAAAACGGAGAAATCTGGTTGCGGGGTGTCAATATTCCGGAATACAACCCTGGGTCTTGGACTAATCATGCGCCAACTCGAGCGCGAAAGTTGTTACTAAATCGTCACGAGATTCACAAGATAGAGCAAAAGCTGAAAGAAAGTGGCCTCACTATGGTTCCACTGAGTATGTATTTCAATGACGGTAAAGCCAAGATCGAAATAGCTATTGCCCGTGGCCGCAAGAATTACGATAAGCGCCAGGCCATTGCAGAAAAGGATGCTAAGCGAGAGGCGCAGCGAGCAACTGGGCGCCGCGATAAGGGTATGGACTAAGTTTGCGCAGCAGATTTAATCTTCAATATCTAGTTTTAGCGAGTTAGGAAAGGGCAGACTGACCCCTGTGAACGCGTTCAACGATTCTGGCCAAACTGATTTGTCGATCCATTTCGGCGAGTTTCTAGCCACGATTGGCGCTTGGACTATGCCGGCTCTTGCTGAATCGGTGAATCTTGCTCGAACTCAAGTAGCCCAGATTTTGGAATTAGAGGAAAGTCTGGATCTGCATCAGGCAATCGCAGTGCTCAGTGAGTTAGTAGCAAATTCCATAATTCACGCCACAACCGAATTACAAGTGAGCCTCGAGCGTTGGCAATACATGATCAAAATAGTTGTTGCGGATGCAAATGATCAACCGCCTGTTATGCGATCACTTGATGTCGCAGTTGACTGTGGCAGAGGAATGCATATCGTTGATCAGTATTCAGATCTTTGGGGATACGAAATAACTGATCAAGGTAAGCGGATTTGGGCCGGCTTCACAAGTAAGTGATTTAGTAGCGCTCAAAGCCTCGAATTAATTCAAAGTCAGTAACAGCCTTATTGAATTGGCTTAAATCAGTATCAACCATGTGGGTGTAATGCTTGTGAACACGCTCACCAAAAGTTTCCTTAGCCCAAGTGCTGTTGACCCAAAGTTCGCGCGCCATCGCCAAGGTATTAGGTACCCGATCTGTTTCCAGTGCGTAAGCATTTCCGTCAAAACGCGGTTCCAATGTCATCTTCTTTTCAATGCCATCGATACCGGCTGCGATCATTCCAGCCACGGCTAGATAGGGATTAACGTCGCCGCCGGGAACTCGATTTTCCACCCGCAGACTTGGCCCGTGTCCAACAAGTCGGTAAGAGCAAGTTCGATTATCGCGACCCCACTTAATCGCTGTTGGCGCAAAACTTCCGGGCGTATAACGCTTGTAGCTATTTACTGTTGGCGCATACATAATGCTCAGTTCGCGCATGTGAGCAAGTTGACCAGCAAGGTATTGCTTACCAATGTCGCTTAAGCCATCTGGATCATTGTCATCAACTAGCACCATTGATCCATCAGTTCCACGGAACGACAAGTGGATGTGGCAAGAGTTTCCTTCGCGCTCATTGAACTTTGCCATAAAAGTTAAGGCATAGCCATCTTGGGCTGCGATTTCTTTAGCTCCAGTTTTGTAAACCACATGATGGTCACACGTTGCAAGGGCATCGGTGTATTTAAATGCGATTTCATGTTGCCCTAAGTTGCATTCACCTTTAACAGATTCAATAGTCATTCCGGCATTAACCATTGAAAGGCGAATACGTCGCAAGATTGGTTCCACGCGCGAAGTTCCAATAATGCTGTAGTCAACGTTGTACTGATTTACTGGAGTCAATCCGTGGTAACGCTTATTCCAAGCTTCTTCGTAGGTGTCTTGAAACATTATGAATTCAAGTTCAGTTCCCACCATTGCAACCATGCCCATGTCTTCCAGGCGCTTAAGTTGCATTTGAAGTATCTGCCGAGGTGATTCCGCAATTGGCGTGTCATGGTGATCTACTAAATCGGCTAGGACCAGCGCAGTTCCTTCATGCCAATCGATGTAACGCATGGTCTTTGGATCAATTTTCATAACCATGTCGCCATAGCCGGTATCCCAAGAGGAAATGTCGTAACCCTGAACCGTATTCATATCGATGTCTACGGCAACCAGATAGTTACAACCCTCAGTGCCGTTATTAAGAACATCGCTCAGGAAATAGTCACCATGCAGGCGCTTACCTTGCAGTCGGCCTTGCATGTCGGTAATGGCCACAATGACAGTGTCGATTCGACCTTCTTTGATGTCCTTAGTCAGAGCGTCGATGGAAAGCGGAAAACTTACCGAAGTCATTTATGAACTCCCTTTTGTGGCGCAACAAGTTGCAGTTAACGAACATTGACTGGATCTCAACTTACCCGTTTTCTGGCTTTTGCTCATGCGGTTTAGCCAATTAACTGTTGTCCACTACGCTCATTTAGTAAGAATTTGGTTAACTTAAATGAGGCAAAATGAGCGATACTTTCAAGGTTTTAAACCCTGCCACTGAAGACGTCGTTAAAACCGTTCACATGGCGTCAGCGGCAGAAGTCGACGATGTGGTGGCCAAGGCTAAAAAAGCCTGGCCGGCCTGGCGAGATTTAGCACCCGGTTCACGCGCTGATGTTCTTCGCAAGTTTGCAGCGCTCGTGGCCGAGCATAATGAAGAACTTGCTCGCCTTGAAGTTCTTGAAGCTGGTCACACCATTGGCAATGCTCGCTGGGAAGCGCAAAATGTAGCCAACGTTTTGAATTACATGGCTGGCGGCGTTGAGCGACTAATAGGTCATCAGATTCCCGTCCCAGGTGGAATCAACATCACGTTCCATGAACCATTTGGTGTCGTTGGAATTATCGTTCCCTGGAACTTCCCGATGCCGGTCGCGGCTTGGGGATTTGCCCCAGCACTGGCTGCTGGCAACACGGTTGTCCTAAAGCCTGCCGAGACAACACCACTTACTGCGCTGCGCCTGGCAGAGATTGCACTTGAAGCCGGAATTCCAGAAAACGTTTTCAATGTTCTACCTGGATTTGGTAAAACGGCGGGACAGCGTCTGGTTGAACATCCAGATGTTAGAAAAATTTGCTTCACAGGTTCCACCGCAGTTGGTACCAGCATCATGCAATCAGGTGCTCCGCAACTTAAGCGTGTCACGTTGGAACTCGGTGGTAAAAGTCCAACCATAATTTTTGCTGATTCTGATATTGAAAAAGCTGCAATGTCAGCGCCCGGCGCGGTATTTGATAACTCAGGTCAAGATTGCTGCGCTCGGTCTCGGATTTTGGTGCAGCGAAGTGTTTACGATCAAGTTCTTGCATACATGGAACCTGTAGTTAAAGCTATGCGAACTGGTGACCCCACTGATGAATCCGTTGACATGGGACCATTGATCAGCGCCGTGCAGCGCGATCGCGTTAAATCATTTGTGCCAGCTGGCGCGCCGATTCTTTTTCAAGGTGAAGCACCAACTGGTAAAGGATTTTGGTTCCCACCCACCGTGCTAGCTCCCATAACTGAATCAGATGTCCAGTACAGTCAAGAAATCTTTGGCCCGGTTGCAGTGGTAATTCCATTTGATGATGAAGCAGATGCAATTCGGATGGCAAATGGAACTGATTATGGATTAGCTGGTTCGATTTGGACTCGCGATGTTGGCCGAGCTATGCGCATGGCACGTGGCGTGGAATCCGGTGTGATCTCGATAAATTCTCATTCTGCAGTGCGCTATTGGACGCCGTTTGGCGGCTTCAAAAAGTCAGGTATTGGCCGCGAACTTGGCCCAAATGCGCTTGAGGCATTTACGGAAACTAAGAACGTGTTTATTAATACGCAAGATTAAGCAAGCTCGCCAGTAACTAAACTAGAGGCACCCGGCCTTGAAGTTCATGGCAAAACCAATCTGAAGGTAGGAAAAGTGAAGAGACTACAAGATCGAGTAGCAGTCATAACTGGCGGCTCCAGCGGTATCGGTAAGGCAACTGCAATTCGGCTAGCCGAAGAAGGCGCCAAAGTTGTGATTGCCGATCTAGATCCAGTATCTGGTGAAAAAGTTGCCGCTCAAATTGGTGGAATTTTTGTTAGGGCAGATGTGACTAGCGCGGAAGACGTAGCGAATATGTACAAAATTGCTTTTGACACTTACGGCTCGGTTGATATCGCATTTAACAATGCCGGTATTTCGCCACCCGATGATGATTCAATTTTGACTACTGGAATTGATGCTTGGCGCAGAGTTCAAGAAGTTAACTTAACTTCGGTTTACTTATGCTGCAAGGAAGTAATTCCATACATGCAACGTCAAGGTAAAGGCGTAATTGTCAACACCGCATCCTTCGTAGCGACGATGGCAGCAGCAACCTCCCAGATTTCTTACACCGCTTCAAAAGGTGGCGTGCTGGCGATGACTCGCGAACTTGGTGTTCAGTTTGCGCGAGAAGGAATTCGAATCAATGCACTCTCACCTGGCCCAGTTAATACACCTTTACTGCAGGAACTCTTTGCCAAAGATGCAGAGCGTGCTGCGCGCCGGTTAGTACACATTCCAATGGGACGCTTTGGCGAACCAGAAGAGATGGCTGCTGCTGTGGCATTCCTAGTCAGTGATGATTCTTCATTTATGACTGCTTCAAACTTCCTTGTTGATGGTGGAATCAGCGGAGCTTACGTAACTCCGCTATAACTAGAGGTCAAGGCAAAAACAATTAGCAAAGGGATTTAACATGGTGGCTGGAATCTGGCGCGGTTTTGCTAGCGATAATTACGCTGGTATTCACCCAGAGATTCTGGCTGCCATGTCGCAGATTAATGATGGGCACCAAGTTGCCTATGGCGATGACGTCTATTCTGAAAAATTAACTAGTGTCATTAAAAATAAGTTTGGTAATCACGCCGAAGTGTTCCCAGTTTTCAACGGAACTGGCGCAAACGTCGTCACATTGCAAGCTATGTGTAAACCCTGGGAAGCTGTAGTTTGTGCAACGAGTGCTCACATCAATGTTGATGAAGGTGGCGCACCGGAAAAAGTTGCTGGCCTGAAGTTGCTACAAGTTGAAACACCAGATGGAAAACTCACTCCTGAATTAGTTGATAAGCAAGCCTGGGGTTTTGGTAACGAACATCGAGCTCAACCAAAAGTTGTTTCGATCACTAACTCAACTGAGTACGGCACTGTCTACACAGCCGCTGAAATAAAGGCTTTAGTAGATCACACTCATGGCCTAGGAATGTACTTACACCTGGACGGAGCGCGCATTTCAAATGCAGCCGCTTGCCTTGGAACTTCGCTTCGAGCTTTTACAACTGATGTTGGGGTAGATGCAGTTTCACTGGGTGGTACCAAAAACGGTGCCATGGGCGCAGAAGCAATCGTGATCCTAAATCCAGAATTAGTCCCAGCCATTAAGTACCTGCGTAAATCTGGAATGCAGTTAGCCAGCAAGATGAGGTTTATTTCGATTCAACTTGTTGCCATGTTTGAGGATGACCTTTGGTTGCGTAACGCTAACCATGCAAATGCTATGGCGCAAACTTTGTATCAAGGGATTAAAGACATTCCAGGTGTTGAAGTTGTAGCGCCACAAGCAAATGCGCTGTTTCCAATTTTGCCAGGTAAGAGCATCGAGCCACTTCAACAAGTTGCCAAGTTCTACGTTTGGGATCACACGATCAATCAAGCGCGCTGGATGTGTTCGTGGGATACCACAGCGCAGGACGTTACAGATTTTGTTGCTGCAATAAAGAGCGAACTAGCTAACTAGTTACTTGCGCAAGCCTGTACGAAGGCGCGGAAAAGATTCTCAGAGATAGATTCATCGTCGCTGAACTCTGGATGCCATTGCACACCCAAAACAAAAGCCTCTTCTAGGACCTCGCAAACTTCAATCGTGCCGTCTTCTGCTAGGCCAGTGACAGTGAGATCGCCGGGGGAGTCAACCGCCTGATGATGACTGGAATTTACTTTAACTTGTGTAGCGCCGACGATTTTAGAAATCAAGCTGCCAGGTGTAAACGTAGCGCCGTGGAAATTAAAAGTACCTGGCGCATCTCGATGCAATGTATTGCCCACAACATCAGGTAGATGCTGATGCAGTGAACCACCATGCGCGACAGCCATAATTTGAAGTCCGCGACAAATGCCAAAGACTGGAATGCCTTTTTCGCGCGCAGCTAAATACAAACCTATTTCGCTGGCGTCGCGATCAGTGCGGGGTTTATCGGTGCCCTCCTGGTGCGGGGCGCCATAACGCGCTGGTTCAATGTCGGCCCCTCCGACCATAACAAGTCCATCTAACCGAGACATTGCATCATGGGAATGCGGATCAGGTGGCAATAACACCACTGACGCGCCAGCTTGTTGAAGTTTTGTGACATAGTTCCAGGGAATTAACGCAGCTGGCATATCCCAAGCGCCCCACTTAGCTGGCTCAAGATAAGTAGTTATACCAATGACTGGATTTCCCATACTCAAATCCTATTCCTGCTGGATAGCTAACTAGTTTTGGCGAGCTATGAGTCCCAAGACATTGCAAATGATTCGGGCATTATTTAGCGCGCCAATTTCGTCCACGTCACTCGCTGGCATAAATTCAACTAAGTTAAAGCCAGCGATTTTCCCCTTGCCAGCAATGCCGTGCAGTAGCTCAACGACATTCCAATAAGTTAGACCGCCAGGTGCCCGGCCAATCACGCCCGGAACTATGGATGGATCTAGGGCATCACAATCTAAGTCAATAATTACTTTTGCTCCGGCGGGAACAAGATCGATCACTTGTTGAATTCCGGTTGCCGCAACCTCACGCGCCGAAACAAACTTAACGCCATGCGCTTTTGCATCGGCAAAATCCTGTGGCCGAGCCGAGCCAATTCCACGCTGTCCAACTTGGATCAAGCCAGTGATGTGAGGCATTTCAAATGCCCGGCGCATAGTAGAGGAAAGGCCAAGTTTCTCGCCACCAACTTCATCTCGATAATCTATGTGGGCATCTATTTGCACAACTGTGTATTCGCCAGTTCCAGCAAACGCAGCAATCATCGGGATTGGAATTGAATCGTCGCCGCCAATAACAATAGGTACTGCGCCACGTTCAATGATTCCTGCAGTGGTTGCTCTTATTCGTTCGCGATTGCCAGCGCTGTCGGATTCAGAAAATTCTAAGTCTCCCAAATCAATGGCATTAACTCCGTTTGGAAATATAGGTCCGCCTAAATCAAAATCCATGTGGGAAATGTTTGCTTGATACATACTTATTGCGCTTCGGATGGCGTTTGGGGCATCCTTGCAATAAGCGCCAACGGATGGATACGGAGTCGCGCATGGAGCTCCAAAAATCACTGAGCCACCAGATACCTCAGAGAGTTCGCCAGCCGGGATGCCCATGAAAGTTCCAGTTGGTTGGGATCCCATCATTGTGCCAATCGACTCACGCGTCATTGCAATCTCCTTGAATTTAAGTAGGGCTTGCTTTGCATTTTACCTAGGGTTCTTGCTTGCGAACTGGGCTAGATAGGAAACAATAGGGAAATGAATCAACTTGGGTATGCAGTAGTAACCGGTGCTAGCAGCGGGATTGGGGCAGCCAGCGCGCGAGCATTGGCTAAAGAGGGTTACCAGGTAATCGCGGCAGCCAGGCGAACTGACATGTTGGCGGATTTGGCAAAATCTGACGATCGAATCCACGCCTGGGAATTGGATGTGACTGACCAGAAAAGCGTTGACGCACTGGCTGCGCACGTGGCTGATAAACAAGTAAACGTTCTGGTGGCAAATGCTGGCGGTGCCTTTGATGGCACCAGCGTTGCTGACGCTGATGTGGAGAGTTGGATTAAGGCGTATGACGTCAATGTCATTGGCGCATTGCGAAGCATTAAGGCCGTTATCCCAGCATTGATAAAGTCTGGCGAAGGAACAATTGTCTTGATGGGATCAACAGCTGGACGAATTGTTTATGAAAATGGTGGAAGCTACACCGCTGCCAAGCATGCCGTTGCAGCGTTGGCGGAAACTTTGCGATTAGAACTAGCAGGTGAACCAGTTCGGGTTGTTGAGTTAGCACCTGGCATGGTCAAGACCGATGAATTTGCTGTTAAGCGATTTGGTGGCGACAAAGATCGCGCGGCAAAAATTTACGAAGGTGTTGCTGAACCTTTGACCGCAGAAGATGTGGCTGAAGCCGTTCGTTGGAGCGTTATGTTGCCGCATCACTTCAATATTGACTTGATGGTAATTCGCCCGCTTGCACAGGCAGCTCAGCACAAGGTGATTCGTAAACTGTAATCAGCGATTCGCCTGTGTGCCTCGCTTGCAAACTTTAATTAAGGTGTTTAAGAAGTAAGTAAGTTAAACTTCAGTTATGCAACAAAGTCCCATTAAAACATTTCGAATGCTACCGATTTCGGTAGTCATTGGATTTTTATTGCTCTGTCTAGCTCTGACTTTTGTTGCTTCACCGCCGGCCCGGGCAAATGAGGCAGTGACCAATGCCCGCGCCGAATTAGCTGAAACTATGAAGGCGCTAGCAGAATCGAAAAGTCAGCTAGTTATTGTGGAAAAGGAGTTAGCCACAGCGCGAGCGGCTGCAGCCAAAATTGATTCACAATTAAAAGATGCTCAGGCTGCGCTTGCCATAATTCAGGGCGAAATGGAAGTTCTCACAGCAAACATCGCTAAGGACCAACAACAGCTGGATGAGATCGTGCGGACTTTGTATAAAGTGGGGGTCAGTAAAGAGTGGCTTGTTATAGACGTAATTTTAAGTTCAGATTCCCAAAGCAATATCACAACTAAGTTACAGTCCTTAAATTTTGCCTTGGATAATGCAGGTCAAGTGTTAGTGACTTTACTTGAAGAAAAAGTAAAACTAGATTTAAAAGTTCAAGAAAGTGTTGAAATTGCCCAAGACATAAAAATAACAAGTGATAAAGCAAAAGATCTAGTCGTTGAATTGGCAGTTAAAACAAAAGCTGCAAAAGATAACGTGGCTAAAGTCCAAGCATTAGCGAATGAGAAAGAAGCAGTAATTCGCCGCCTGGTTTTGGCTGGACTGCCAAATTCGGGATCCATCCTTGGCGCTGACATTTCATATGTGCAGCACCCAGGAAATAGAGATATCAATTTCGTGCAAATGTATGACGCTGGAATTAGATTCTTATATATAAAAGGCTCAAGTGGTGGTGAGGCACCTAACGCGCAAGCGATCAGATGGACGAGTGTTGACTTCCCGAAAGCCCGCGAAGCTGGAATCTTAACTGGGATCTATCACGTAGCTTTGATTGCTTCTGGCAGCACGGTTGAAAGTGCTTATGACCAAGGTGTGGCCCAAGCAAATCGCGCAGTGAGTAACTTGAACGCACTTGGCGGCTATAAACCTGGTGTACTTCCTATCGCACTTGATATCGAAAGTTTCAGCTTGGCTGGGGGAGCGAGTACACCTTCAGCAGTCGTCACTGCATTTACAAATGGCTTTGTTTCAACAGCAAGCGCACAATCTGGTAGAGCACCGGTCATTTACTCAAACTTAAGTTTTCTTGCCTCATACTTGAAGGACCCGGCATTAAGAAATTATCCACTCTGGGTTGCGAACTTAACGAGTAGTAATAACCCAGGTGCGCTAACAAACGGCACTTGCCTTGTGACCGTTTGGACTTCTAGTAACTGCCAACTTGCTTGGACATTCTGGCAATACTCCCACACTGGGCAAGCAAATAATTATGGAATTTACAGTGGGGCATTGGACATGAATAGA
>CAMBGF010000016.1 GCA_945866135.1 Bifidobacterium breve | reverse complement strand
AAGTTCATCAGTTACAGCTTTTTCTACGGCTGCAAACACATCAGCTTCATACTCTAAGAAAACTGGGAAGTCTCCAGTTGGCTTAGCAGCAACAGCTGCAAGTGCTGATTGGGCGCGACACAATTCTGCGATGAATGGCTTTGCGGCTTCTAGACCTTCGGAAACTATGTCTTCAGAAGGCGCTTTTGCACCACTCTTTATTAGCGCAATGGTGTTCACTGTTGCTTCGGCTTCCACCATCATGATTGCAACATCGTTATCAACTACGCGACCGGCTACGACCATGTCAAATACGGCATCTTCGAGCTGAGTGTGTGTTGGGAAAGCCACCCATTGTCCGTTAATCAATGCAACGCGAACGCCACCGATTGGACCAGAGAAAGGTAGGCCAGCAAGTTGTGTTGACATTGATGAGGCGTTGATTGCGATTACGTCATAAAGCTCATCTGGGTTAAGGGCCATTACGGTAACTACAACCTGAACTTCGTTACGAAGACCCTTAACGAATGACGGCCGCAATGGACGGTCAATTAGGCGGCAAGTAAGAATTGCATCCTCTGTTGGGCGACCTTCGCGACGGAAAAATGATCCTGGAATTCGACCAGCTGCGTACATGCGTTCTTCAACATCTACGGTTAGTGGGAAGAAATCAAATTGATCCTTTGGTGATTTTCCTGCAGTTGTTGCAGAAAGCAACATAGTTTCATCGTCTAAATAGACTGATGCAGTTCCATTTGCCTGGCGTGCCAGACGTCCGGTTTCGAACTTTATTGTGCGCTTTCCGAATGACCCATTGTCAATCACAGCAACGCTTGACTGTACTTCGGTTCCCTCCATGGGTAACCTCCCTCTTCATAAAGGGATAACACTGCACTTCGCACGAGTGAATTGCATTCAAATCACATGTCGATCTTCGATCGAGAAGCGCGGCTCATCGAGCCGAACTTCACTACCGAGGACCGACCAAACAGTTTGAAGGTGAGTGCTATCCGCGGTTTTCGCTAATTAGCGAGTCTTACTTTGTGCTTGCCGAATCTGTTTAGTCGATTTACATCAATTAAACGGCGAGACGGCTCACTTTTCATTTTTGAAAAGCGCACGAAAACTATCTGCGGATACCGAGCTTTTCGATAATCGCGCGGTATCGATTGATGTCAGTCTTGGTTAAGTAATCAAGTAGACGACGACGTTGTCCAACCAGCAGAAGCAAACCGCGACGGCTGTGGTGATCATGTTTGTGGGTTCTTAAGTGTCCAGTTAAATCGTTGATGCGCTGTGTCATCAAAGCGATTTGAACTTCCGGGCTTCCAGTATCGCCTGGCTTAGTGCCGTGTTCTGCGATGATGGCCTGCTTTACTGCAGATTCCAATGGCATATATTTTTTTCCTCTCGGGCGCGTGATGATCCGAAGATCGTTAAATGTGACACGAGATGTGGGGCGCCCGCCCCGCATTCGTCTTATGCCTAGGCTAACAGCGATTTCTATCCCTGCGAAATCCAAGAATTAGCACTGAACTGTCAGGATTTCGTCAGAAAAGTCTTTAAAGTCGCCTGCGCAGCTTCTACATCATTGGCCATTGCCTCAATTAGTTCAGGAATTCCAGCGAAACTAACCATATCTCGGATGTGACTTACGAAGTCCAAGTCCACATTTTGCCCATAAAGCTCGAGGTTATTTCTACCAATTACATATGCTTCCACGCGACGAGTGGTGACATCGTTAAATGTTGGGTTAGTTCCAACGCTGATGGCACTTTCGTGAGCCACTCCAGCAATCCAAAGTAGCCCTGAATAAACACCATCCGCAGGAACTAATAAGCCACCTTGTACGTCAATGTTGGCAGTTGGGTACCCAATTTCGCGGCCCCTATGGTCACCATGGACCACCACTCCCGAAACGCGATGGGGGCGGCCAAGTAACGCACGAGCATTCTCAACGTTACCGCTGGATATTGCGCCTCGAATTCGAGTTGATGACCAAGCACTTGAGTCACCAACTAAATCAACAATGCGAACTTCAAAGTCATATTTTTTGGCTAACTCTTGCAGCGTCTCAACCGTTCCACTTGCTTTGTGCCCAAACCTGAAATTTCTTCCAACAATTACTACTTGCGCATTTAGCCCAGTCACCAAAATCTCTTTAACAAATTCTTCACTGGACATGTGCGCCATTTCGTCAGTGAATTTCAAGGTCTCAACGTGATCAATGCCATTTTGCATAAGCAACGCTGACTTTCGCTGCGGCAACATGAGGAGCCCTTTAAATGATTGCGGGTGCAGAAAAGCTTTTGGAGGTGGATCAAAAGTTACCGCTGTTAATGTGCCGTCAATGCTTGTTGCAATACTTTTCGCAATGCCAAGTACTTGTCTGTGGCCAGCATGGACACCATCGAAAACTCCAATGGTGACGACAACGGGGACGTTAGAATTTTTCATTTGAAGCAAATACTACCAAGGGTTTTAATTCGGAGTCTGAATTGTCAAAGATGCCAATTGCAAATCCTTCGGAATCAAATACCCCGACATTTCCAGATTCCACATCGATTGGAGTTGGGAGCCGAACCCCATTTCGAGCTTTGCTGGAATCTTCCAAACTCAGAGTCAGCACCGGAAACGCCGTTCGAACAGCGTCCGACAGATCTAAGTACTGCGGACTTTCTTGGAGTTTTTCCATTGGCGTCATATTTTCGAATACTCCGGAACGGGTGCGACGTAGCACGGTTAAGTGTCCACCCACTCCAAGCTTGTTGCCAATGTCTCGAGCTAAAGCCCGAATATAAGTTCCTGCGCTACAAACAACGCGCAGTTCAACTTCAAAGGTATCTGCCGCCTCATTTCGCGTTATGTTAAGAATTTCCAGGTCATGAATAATTACGCTGCGAGGTGGGATATCAACTTCTTCGCCAGCTCGCACTCGGGCATACGCTCGCTTACCATCGATTTTAATTGCGCTAACCGCACTCGGTTGCTGCATTATCGGACCGCGAAACTCTCGCACGGCTTCCAGAATCATTGACTGAGTAATTTGCGCTGTCGAAGTTGTTGTTAGAACTTCACCTTGCGCGTCATCCGTTGTAGTTGTGACGCCTAAGCACACTGTGCCTAAGTATTCCTTTTCATGAGCTGTGAAAAACCCTAGTAACCGAGTTGCTCTGCCAACGCCAATCACTAACATTCCCGTTGCCATCGGATCTAACGTGCCAGCATGGCCAACTTTGCGAGTGTTGAAAAGTTTGCGCATTTTTGCCACAACGTCGTGTGATGTGGGACCACTTGGTTTATCAACTAAAACTATGCCTTCAATCGTCATAAAGTTATCGCTTTACTAAGCGGTGATCGCAAGTTTTTCAATGAGTAAATCAATAGTTGCTGAGAGATCCAGAGTTGAACTAAAGCCCGCTGCGTACTTATGTCCGCCGCCACCCAGAGCCATAGCAACAGCGCCGACATCTACGGATGATTTACTTCGTAGCGAACCGTTCCAGTGCCCGTCATCTGCTTGCTTAAATACGGCAGCTACTTCTGCTTCCGAAGTTCGACGAAGCGCTTCGATAACTCGTTCGGCAGCAAGCTCAGGCAGTCCATTTCGTTGCTCCCGAGTTACTGATGCGTAAACAAGTCCGGCGCCGTTTGCTGCTTCCGGCAACAACTTTGCTCTACTTACTGCTTCACCCATCATGACTAGAGCCGCTAACGGCTCATCATCAAATAACAATCTCGAGAGTTTTGAATTGTCGATGCCAGCATCTACTAAGCGCGCTGCAGTGCGCAAAGTATGAGAGGTGGTGGATTGAAATTTAAATGAACCAGTATCAGTTGTTAGCCCGGCGTAGATTGCACCGGCAATTTCGGGGGTAAGTGCGACTTCTAGCCGATCGATAAATTCCAGAACTAGCTCCGCAGTTGCCGCGGCGCCCGGGTCAACCAAGTGAATTGTTCCAAATCCAGTAAAGGAAGAGTGATGATCAATAGCGATAGAAACTTTGGCAGCCTGCAAAAGTTCAAGTGTGGTTCCCAATCTTGCATCTGATGACACATCACAGGAAATCACTAAGTCAGCAGAAGTTAGCGCCTCTGGCGAGTGAATAAGTTCTACCCCTGGCAGAAAACTTAGTGAACTTGGGACGACGAAATTTTCTTCACCAACAGTAACTTGGACTTTTTTACCAAGTGATTGCAAAGCTAAACCCAAACCCAGTGCGGATCCAAGTGCGTCAGCATCCGGAGTTACGTGAGCCAGAAGTAAAACGCTGGTGCAATCGGACACTGCGGCAAGCGCTTTATCCCACTCGGGTTGTGCCAGGAAATTAGTCACAAAAGTTACTTAGCTACTTCGTCGGTTCGGTACGGCTGCGCTTCACCGGAGTATCTCGCTTTAGCTGCCTGCTCCTGAACTGCTTTATCAGCAAGCGCCGCCTCTTGAAGTAAGTCGTCAATGACTCGAACATTCTCAGGCAATGCATCTCGAATAAATTCAACGGTCGGAGTGAACTTTATTCCAGTTCGTTTTCCAATTTCGCTGCGCACGAGTCCCCTACTGGAATCTAAAGCTGCCGCAGAATCCAATGCTTCAGCTTCATCACCAAAGACCGTATAAAAAACGGTTGCTTCTCGAAGGTCAGGTGAAACCCGAACACTGGTAACAGTTACAAAACCAAGTCGCGGATCTTTGACTTTAAGTTCGATCGTTTCTGCCACAATCTCCTGAAAACGTTCGCCGAGTTTTCGTGCCCGGGCTGCATCAGCCATGGTTAACTCCTTAACTCCTAGAACGAAAAGTAGATACTTGAAAAGTGCACGCTACTAAGCGCGAACTATCTCGCGCATCTCAAATGTTTCGATAATGTCGCCAACCTTGATGTCGTTGAATGACCCAAGCCCGATACCGCACTCAAATCCCTCGCGAACTTCAGAGGCATCATCCTTGAATCGACGCAAGGTATCAATAGATAGATCTGCTTGCACTACTGCGCCATCGCGAACTAATCGAGCTTTTGCCTTGCGCTTGATTTCGCCATTAAGGACCATACAACCTGCGATATTTCCGAACTTGCTCGAGCGGAATACGTCACGTACTTCAGCTGAACCAAGTTCAGCTTCTTCGAACTCAGCCTTGCGCATGCCTTTGAGGGCAGATTCAATGTCGTCAATCACGCCATAAATGACGTTGTAATAACGAATTTCAACATTTTCTCGATCAGCTAAGTCGCGTGACTTACCTTCTGGTCGAACGTTGAAGCCAATGATCATGGCATCTGAAGCCGCAGCGAGTGAGACGTCATTTTCAGTGATTGCGCCAACTCCGCGGTGAATAACGCGCAGAATTACATTTTCATCATCAACATCAATGTTAAGTAAGGCGTCTTCCAACGCTTCAACAGAACCAGAGACATCGCCCTTGATGATGATCTTGAGTTCAACCACTTCACCCTTCTCTAATGCCTTAAGGACATCTTCGAGGGTGTGACGGCCACGACGAGCAGCAAGTTCAGCATTACGTTCGCGAGCACCGCGTGATTGCGCGATCTGTCGAGCAATGCGGTCTTCGGCAACAACCAAGAAACTATCGCCCGCACTTGGAACCGAAGTCAGACCCAAAACTTGGACAGCGCGAGCTGGGCCAGCTTGCGTAACTACGTCGCCATTTTCATCCATCATCGCGCGGACTCGACCAAATGCGTCGCCCACAACAATGGAATCTCCAGGGCGAAGCGTGCCACGCTGCACCAATACGGTGGCAACTGGTCCACGGCCTCGATCGAGGTTGGCTTCAATTGCGACACCTTGCGCGTCTTGGACCGGGTTGGCCCGAAGATCAAGTCCAGCATCAGCGGTGAGCAGGATTGAGTCGATCAATTCAGTGATGTTTAGGTTTGTCTTTGCTGAGACATCAACAAATATTGTGTCGCCGCCATATTCTTCTGGAACTAGACCGTATTCCGTTAATTGGCCACGTACCTTAGTTGGATCTGATCCTTCTTTGTCGATCTTATTTACAGCTACCACAATTGGAACACCCGCAGCTTGCGCGTGGTTAAGTGCTTCAATAGTTTGCGGCTTGACTCCATCATCAGCTGCGACCACAAGTACTGCAATATCAGTTACTTGCGCGCCACGAGCACGCATGGCGGTAAACGCCTCATGTCCTGGCGTATCAATGAACGTAATTGCTCGTTCAATTCCATCGTGGGTGTGATGAATTTGGTAGGCGCCGATGTGTTGGGTAATGCCTCCGGCTTCGCGCTCAATTACATTAGTTTGGCGAATCGCATCAAGAAGTCGAGTCTTACCGTGATCGACGTGACCCATTACGGTAACAACTGGCGGCCTGATAACTAAGTCATCGTCGTCACCTTCGTCACCAAACTCAAGGTCATATGATTCCAAAAGTTCGCGGTCTTCATCTTCTGGAGAAATGATTTGAATTTCGTAATTGAGTTCCGCACCAAGCAGCATCAATGTCTCTTCATTTACTGATTGAGTAGCGGTGACCATTTCACCCATCTTGAAAAGAATCTGCACTAATGAAGCTGGTTCAGCATTTATTTTGTCTGCGAAATCACTCAATGAGCAACCGCGAGCTAAGCGAAGTACATCGCCTCGTCCCATCGCAACTGCAGAGCCACCAGTTACTGGCGCCATCATGTTGTCGTACTCTTGACGCTTTGCGCGCTTTGACTTACGACCCTTTGATGGCCGGCCACCTGACTTACCAAAAGCTCCTGCTGCAGTGCCGCGACCACCCGGTGAATTTGGACGACCACCTGGACGTCCACCTGGGGCCCCGGGTGCTCCTGGAGCGCCTGCTCCCGCGCCAGCAAATCCGCCTGGACGATCTCCGGAGGGACGAGGTCCACCAAATCCGCCTGGACGATCTCCGGCCGGACGAGGTCCACCAAATCCACTTGGCCGCGCGCCTGCGCCGCCTGGTCCACCTGGGCGAGGTCCACCAAATCCAGCTGGACGTTCGCCGCGATCTCCAGCCGGTCTACCTGGTCCGCTCGGCCGCGCACCTGCGGGACGAGGCGCGCCAGTTACGCTGCTGCCACCTGGCCGCGCGCCTGCGCCACCAGAGGAAAATGGATTGTTTCCAGTTCGCGGTGGCCGCGGCGCGGAAGTAAATGGGTTGTTGCCTGGGCGAGGACCACCAGGTCTTGGGCCAGGTGTGGCGCCAGGAACTGCGCCTGGGTTTGCCGCACTTGGTGTTTCTGGTGGGTCAACTTGCGCTAACTGGGTTGGCTGGGCTGGGCTCGCGACAGTTTGCGCTGGCGCAGGTGCCACAACATCGTGTGCAACATCGACCGCAACGGGCGCAACTGACTTCTTTGCTGCTGCCTTTTTTGCTGGCGCGGGCGCCTTTGCTGCAGCTGCCTTTAATTCTGGAAATTTGTCATGTAACCGGCGAATCACGGGAGCTTCGACAGTTGAAGAGGCAGACTTAACGTACTCTCCGACTTCTTCAAGCTTTGAAATGATATCTTTGCTGTCGACGCCTAGCGCCTTCGCAAGTTCATAAACTCGGACCTTGGACACGATTCTCCAGTCTGGCCCGAGGACTATTTAGTCGGTTCGAACCTTCTCTTGTTTTCTCGCACTCATTTCTGAGCACTCATCTTCTTGAAGCTCAAACCTTGAGCTTCTTTTTTAGTTGTGCTGCAAACTTCAGCGCAATTATTTTTGGCTTGCATAATTAAGACGCAGACCTTGATTGCGTTAAAATATTGAGAGCGAACTTGTGGTTTGCCATGAATACTCCCGGTTTCAGCGCTAGTTGCGGATATTTCAAGTAAGTGTCTTGCGGGTAATTATTGGCAAGTAACGCTTTGTCGTGCGGTTAAATGAGAATTTCTTCGTTAATTGCCTCACTTAGTGTAGCCCAAATTGCAGAACCCCGAAAACAATGGGTTTCTTACTTAATCTGCTTGGACTGCATCTGATTTAATGTCGATTTTCGCTCCAGTTAAGCGAGCAGCCAGGCGGGCGTTTTGGCCTTCGCGCCCGATTGCCAAACTTAATTGAAAATCTGGAACAACCACACGAACTATCCGATTTTGCTCATCAATTAAGGTTGAGGAAATTACCTTGGCTGGTGACAATGCGTGCTTAACATATTCCGCCAAGTCATCGCTGTAATCAACAATGTCAATTTTTTCCCCACCCAGTTCGCTCATGACTGCCCGCACTCGACCACCAAGTGGGCCAATGCAGGCACCCTTTGGATTTACGCTTGGAGATTTTGTGGAGACCGCAAGCTTAGATCGATGGCCTGCTTCTCGCGCCAGTCCTTCAATGACGACGGTGCCATCTGCAATTTCTGGTACTTCAAATTTGAATAACTCTTCAACTAATTTTGGATGGCTTCGCGACAGCGTAATGACCGGACCTTTTGGACCCATTTTTACAGCTACGACGTAACAACGAATTCTGGTGCCGTGGGAATAATCCTCGCCAGGAACACTTTCTTCTGGCGGCAACACACCTTCAACTTTTCCGAGATTAACAAATACAAGTTGTCGATCACTGCCTTGTTGAATTACCCCAGAGACGATGTCACCTTCTCTTGCTTGAAATTCGATTACTGTGGCATCATCATCGGCAGCTTTTAGACGCTGCGCGATGACACCACGGGCAAGTGAAGCGGCAACGCGACCAAAGCCCGCAGGTGTGGCATCAAATTCCCCAATTTTGTTTCCGTCATCGTCGAGTTCATCCGCAGTCACAACAACGTGTCCATTGGTACGATCCAGTGCCACTCGGGCACTTTCGTGCGCACCAGCTGAATGTAAGTAGGCAACAAGTAGTGCCTGCTCAATTGATTCAACTACGTAGTCCAGTGCTAATCCGCGTTCCCGCGTTAAGTTTTTGAGGGCAACTATATCAATGTCCATATAATCGCGTCCTAGTCAGTTTCTGGTAAATCATCGTTGCTGAATTCTTTGGGCATTTTCTTAAACTCAACTTCAATGTGAGCTCTTGAGAGATCCGCGATGTTAACGATTCGATCTTTATCGTTTACCGAAAGTGTGACATTAGGGTTTTCAAATGCAGTGATTCGCCCGGTTACATTAATTGCATCGCCAGCGACACTAACTAATCGACCAATGTTTCGAGCCCAGTGCGCTGGTTTTGTCAGAGGCGAACTGACTCCCCGAGTTCCCACTTCAAGTAGGTAAGGAGCCTCGCCCATGATGTCGCTGGTATCTAAGAATTCAGAAATAGCGCGAGATACCGCAGCGACTTCATCTAGGTTCACGCCAGCATCACCATCAACTGTGACATCAACTACGCGTTGGTTTCCTGATTTTGAAATTGATACGTCATCAAGGTCTAATGAAAAGGCATTAACAACTGGCGTAAGTAGTTCGATGAGTTCGCTGGCAGTCACCATTTTTAAGCCTTTTCAATTTGGTCGAGCAGTTGTTCCCCAATGTTAGCGCGGGAGCATCTCAAAAGACATCCCTGAATTTCTATCCGAGAGATCCCAATATCTTGACAGCAAACATGAACAATACTTATGTGACTAATTTGCAGAAAGACCTCCCCCGACGCTCATTTCTTGCACTTCTAAGTTGCACTGGATTCCTTGTTGCAGCTTGCGGAAAAGTGGCTCAAGAACCTGAAATTTCTGCTCAAGAAGTCGGCCTGCAAACCATAATCTCGGAAAAAACTCGATTCATACTCGCGGCTAATGCCTTTGCGGCCTCCAATCCGATTTACGCTCCAGCTTTGCAGATAGTTGCAGAACATAACGCGCTGCATGTCGCAGCCCTGACTAAGTTTGCATCTCTTGCTGCGCCTGAAGCTAGCGCAAGTGCGATACCAGAAGTTGGATTGACTCTGGGCAAACTTTCAGCTCAATGTGCTGTGTTTTCAAATAGTCATCTTGAGTTTGCCTGCTCTGGAATTTCAGCTGAGCTTTCTCGCACATTAGGTTTAATTGCAGGATCAGAAATCATGCATCATGCATTCTTGAATTCGATTCAATTATGAAAACCCAATCTATTTTCGATACCGAGTCTGCACTTGTGGATTTGGTTTCGAGTTGCCATGGCGCAATTTACGCATATGGTGTGATCGCTTCACAATTAACCCAAGTAGATGATGCGCTAGATGCGATTTCGCGTTATCGAGTTAAGCGTAATGAACTAATTGCGCTCTGCGCCGAACTAAGTATCACGCCGCCTCCCGCTCGCGCGGCATACGAGTTATCGTCATCCATCACAGATGACGCCTCTGCAAAAGCCGCAGCAGCTTTGCTTGAGGAAAGCGCCTGTGCTCATTGGGCCGCTGCTCTTAACTACCTTCCCAAGAAAGTTGCGGCCTCGGAAGCAAAGTTCTTGCAGAGTTGTGCCATTAGTTCGTTTAAGTGGTCTGGCATTGTCAAAGCTTTTAGTTCTGCGTAAATTTCTAAATTGTTGCCAACAAACGAGCAATTAAGACGCCTAGCATCACCAAAAAAATAACACGTACGAATGCACTTCCGCGATTTAGCGCAGTTCGAGCCCCAATGAAACCACCAAGTAAATTCGCTGGTGCCATTAACGCGGCAACGAGCCACATCACGTGACCACCTGGGATGAAAATGACAAGCGCAGCTAAATTAGTTGCGATGTTGACAAACTTTGCGAGCGCAGATGCACTTAGAAAACTATTTTGGAGCAAACTTACTAAGCCAAATACCAAGAACATTCCGGTACCTGGTCCAATTAAGCCATCGTAAAAACCGATTCCTAATCCAAGTAGTGGAGCAAGAATTGGGGAAGGATTGCGAACTTGTAACTGAGTCTTGCCAAATTCTGGCCGAAAAATCGTAACAAGTCCGACCCCGATAAGAACTGCCAACATTATGGGCTCAAACCACTCGCGCTCAACTCTCGTGGCAAGTATCGCGCCCAGAACAGATCCAGCGAAAGCCGTAACCAACATTGGGATGAGGACTTGGGTATTAATAGCAATTTTTTGCCGGTAAGTTGCGGCAGCGGCGCTCGTGCCAACAACTGAGACAGCCTTATTTGTACCCAGGACGCTGGCAAGTGGCGCTACCGGAAATGACCAGAGCAAAACCGGTAATTGAATTAAGCCGCCACCGCCAGCAACAGCATCAACAAAGCCCGCGATAAACGCTGCTGTCACGCAAAAAATCAGCGTCCACATAGTGATCTCGGCTAACAGCGAAGTCATGAGTCTTCGTTATTCCAATTAGTTACCACATCGAGAACCTCGCCGAGTTTTTGCACCGTTGCTGCTGGCGTGATTCCTAAGTCAGAGGATTGCGATGCTGGGATTTTGGAATGCGGAATCCAAATTCCGCGCATTCCAACCGATTGGGCGCCATGGATGTCATCAAATAACCGATCACCAACAAACGCTGCTTCCTGCGCGCTCACATCTAAGTTGTATAACACGTGCGCAAATACGCTTTGATGCGGTTTTCCAGTGGCTAGTTCACTGGTGAACAGCGAATAATCGAAGAGATGTAGTACCCCATCGCGCTCGAGCACGGATTCATGATGGCTGCGTGGCCACATGGTATTTGAAAGTACTGCAGTCTTAATTCCATATCCACGAAGTGCTTCAAGTAATGCAACGGCGTCAGGATCGGTATACGTGTGAGGCTCCCAGCCAAGGAAATAGTTTATTAACGCCTTGTGATGCGCGGCCGAAGAAGTGTCAACGCCTGCCTCGTGAAAGAGTTCATCTAGAATTCCTGTGCCAATCTCGCCATTGGTATCAAATTGCCGGAGCCAGCGCGAAGCTTCAGCGTCATTTAGTTTTTCAGCGAGGGAATCGGCATTTGTTGGATCGTAAATGCTCGCGTATCCCAACCACAACTGCTTTAAGTCAACGTTATGCCAGGGAGTTAAAGTTCCGCCCCAGTCAAAAATTACTGCCTTAATAGCCACGATGTTAGTTCGTTACCAGAGCTACAACACTTGCAACGAAATCATTTATTGGAACTAAGGTTTGTTCTCCAGTTTTGCGATCTCGCAGTTCGATGACACCATCTGCAAGACCCTTACCAACAACTGCAATTGTGGGAATTCCTAAAAGTTCGGAGTCGTTGAATTTAACCCCTGGCGAAACGCCCCGGCGATCATCAAACAAAACTCGAACACCAGATTTCTCAAGCTCTTCGGAGACTTTAGCGGCGACCTCGAATGGTTCATCCTCTTTGCCAGTTGCAATGATGTGGATGTCAGCAGGCGATACTTCGCGCGGCCAGATGAGTCCCTTTTCATCATGCGACTGTTCAGCGATAGTAGCTACTGCGCGCGAAACGCCGATTCCGTATGAACCCATGGTGACAGTTATAAGTTCACCGTTTTCGTCAAGGACTTTAAGGTCTAGGGCTTGCGCGTATTTACGACCTAATTGAAATATGTGTCCGATCTCAATGCCACGAGCAATGTTAACTTCACTTTCGCAATTGGAACAGCCATCTCCTTGTCGGACCTGCGCCGCCTCAACCACGCCATCCCAAGTGAAATCTCGGCCAGCGACTAAATCGTAAACGTGGTTTCCACGAACATTCGCGCCAGTAATCCAACGGGTACCTGCCACAACTCTTGGATCGACTAAGTATTTGATTCCAGATGCTGAGGATAAGCCAAGTACCTGTGGTCCGATATATCCTTTGACCAGCACTGGATACTTTTTGAAATCTTCTTCTTCAAAAGCTTCAATTGAAACTGGGTGGAGCGCAGCTTCAACTCGCTTGAGATCGACTTCTCGATCACCCGGTAATCCAATAATTAACGGCTCCCGCTTGCCATCAAGTGAAACTTGCATGACAACAACATTCTTGAGTGTGTCAGCCGCTTCCCAATCACGATCTGTTCGTCGCAGTTCTGCTCTGCTATTTGAAATTTCTACCAGCGAGGCAATAGTTGGGGTGTCAGGGGTATCTTCTACGTGAGCGGCAGGAATTCCCGAGGCATCGATTTCATTTGGTACTCGAGTAATAATCGCCTCAACATTTGCAGCCAGGCCACATTTCGGACACTTTACGTAAGTGTCTTCGCCACTTTCGCAGGTTGCCAAAAATTCTTCACTCTTAGAACCACCCATAGCGCCGGACATCGCTGAAACTATTTCGTAATTTAGCCCAAGTCGATCAAAAGTTTTAATGTATGCCGCACGATGATTTTGGTATGAGACTTCAAGTCCGGCGTCATCAATATCGAAGGAATAGGAATCCTTCATTACGAACTCACGAGCGCGCAAAATACCGGCACGTGGCCGGGCTTCATCGCGATATTTAATTTGAATGTGGTAAATACATAACGGCAAATCTTTGTAGGAAGAATATTCACCCTTGACCATCAAAGTAAACATTTCTTCATGAGTTGGCCCCAGCAAGTAATCTGCTTTTTTACGATCCTGAAGTCTAAATAAATTGTCGCCATACTCATCCCAGCGGCCAGTTTTTTCAAATGGTTCGCGTGGTAACAATGCTGGAAAATGAACTTCTTGGAAGCCGGCCTCATCCATTTCTTCTCGAACTATGCGCTCTACATTGCGATAAACCAAATACCCCAGCGGTAACCAAGACCAAATTCCAGGCCCTATTCGCCTGACATATCCACCGCGAACCAGAAGTCGATGACTGGGCACCTCAGCATCCGCTGGATCCTCGCGCAGAGTCCGCAAGAACAGGGTTGACATGCGCAGCAATTTAACTCCTAAAGGGCGATTATTGAATGTTCCAATGGTACTTCAGGAACCAGCGAGCCTTGCGTTCACTCGCGATGTCTCAAAACAGCACAGTTGCGAACGTGTCCACTTGCTCGAATCCAACGTTTCGGTATGTTGCCAGTGCGGGCGTGTTGAAATTATTGACATAAAGCGACACCACCGGCGCGATGTCGGCCAATACATACTTAACGACTGCCGCCATCGCTGGAACCGAGATGCCCTTGCCCCGATATTCAGGTTTAACCCATACACCTTGAACTTGAGCCACCTCAGATCCGACGGTGCCAACTTCAGCTTTAAATACGAGTTCATCCCCGAGGTAGCGAACAAAGGATTTGCGCGCTGAGACCAACTCTGCGACGCGGTTTCGATATGCACTTGCGCCGCCGCCCGAGTTAGGACTAACTCCAACTTCTTCCGTGAACATTGCCACACATGCTGGGACTAATTCATCTAGATCTGCCAATGTGGAATATCGCACTTCGTCATCAATAGTCACCCCTGATGGCTCACGCATAGCAAGCACGGGTTGATTCTCGCGCACTTCACGGGCACTTCCCCAACTAAATGACAAGCGAGACCAAAGATCTAAGACTTCAGATGCTGGGCCAACGATAGAGGAGCTTCGCCTACCGCTACGAGACAAAACGCTAGCAAACTCTTGGCGGGCAATCAGCGAGGTGTTAACTGGAACTACATTGGCACCACAGAGCAAGGCAGATTTAAGTTTGCCGTCATCAAAATATCCAAGTAAATCTGAAAAACTATTTCGATAGCCGCCACTTCCACTCTCAACACGAGCAGCCAACAGGCAATGACGGATTGGGTCCTGCGCTATTAGGGATTGCAATTGTGAAATTGACTGCGCATCAATCGCGCGAACTTCGTGAGCCAAATTAACTCACCCCGCATATTTGTGAGCCAAGTTAGCTCACCGTAACAATAGGTGCGCCTGCAGCTTCCATTTGTTCGGCGAGCTTCATAGCTTCTTCAATCAAAGTTTCTACGATCTGAGCTTCAGGTACGGTTTTAATCACTACACCTTTTACAAAAATCTGTCCTTTACCGTTGCCACTTGCAACTCCGAGGTCAGCTTCGCGGGCTTCACCTGGTCCGTTGACTACACATCCCATAACAGCAACTCGTAATGGAACTTCAAGTCCTTCTAATCCGGCAGTAACTTGCTCAGCAAGAGTGTAAACATCAACTTGCGCTCGACCACACGATGGGCAACTCACAATTTCAAGTCTGCGCTGTTTCAAATTTAAAGATTCTAAAATTTGGGTTGCTACTTTAATTTCTTCAACTGGTGGGGCTGATAGCGAGACTCGAATCGTATCTCCGATGCCATCTGAGAGTAGGGAGCCAAATGCAACTGCTGATTTAATCGTTCCCTGGAATAACGGACCAGCTTCAGTAACACCTAAGTGAAGTGGGTAATCACATTTAGCTGCAAGTAATCGGTAAGCCTGCACCATAACAACTGGATCATGATGCTTTACTGAAATCTTGATGTCGCCAAAACCATGTTCTTCGAATAGTGAAGCTTCCCAAAGGGCTGACTCAACTAAAGCCTCTGGCGTTGCTTTGCCATATTTTTCCATTAATCGCTTATCTAGTGATCCAGCGTTAACTCCAATGCGAATCGGAATCCCCGCATCACCAGCTGCTTTTGCAATCTCTTTAACTTTGTCATCAAACTGTTTAATGTTGCCTGGATTAACTCGCACACCAGCAACTCCTGCAGCAATTGCGGCAAATACATACTTTGGCTGAAAGTGAATGTCGGCGATGACAGGAATGCTTGACTTCTTGGCGATTTGGGCCAGCGCATCTGCATCATCTTGACTCGGTACCGCCACTCGAACTATTTGACAACCAGATGTCGTTAATTCCGCAATTTGCTGCAATGTGCTATTCACATCTGCAGTTAGCGTGGTTGCCATTGACTGAATGCTTATTGGCGCATCTCCACCCACCGAAATTGGATGTGTGCTGTGGCGCAGGGTAATCTGACGACTTTTGCGGCGCTGCGTAATTACCGGAGGTGGCATTTCTGGAAGTCCAAGATTGATCGTCATGTTCCCATTATCTGTCATGTTTGCAGTTATTGCTTAAAAGGCCAGCGGTTTGATGATGTCAGCCAAAATTACGACAACCGACATGGCCAATAATGCCAGTGACATCGCATACGCAACTGGCAACATTTTCGCAGTGTCAACTGGACCAGGAAGTGGCTTTCGTCGGAGCCGGGCAACTTGCCGGCGCATGCCTTCATAAAGTGCTCCAGCTATGTGGCCACCATCGAGCGGCAAAATTGGGACCATGTTGAAAACGAACAAAAATAGATTCACTGATGCCAGCAAATTAATTAAGTCAGCTACTTTGTAAATACCTGGAATTCCTTCGCTTCCCGCTATCTGCCCGCTGATACGACCTATCCCAATCACGCTCACTGGACTTTGCGGATCACGGGGTACTTCAGTAAACAGGTCACCGGCTAAGCCAAAAACCCGAGCTGGAAAGTCAAGTAATGCACTGGCACTTGCCACGGTCAGAGTCGCCATAAAGTTTGGAACTTGCGAAACTGGTGTGGGAACTAAATCAAACGCTGGCGATATACCGAGGAAACCACGATTTGAATACTCCCCTGTTTCGTTTCCTGCTGAATCCAATATCGCAGCTTCGTAGGTGGCAACTTCGACCGATTTGGTTATGACATCGCCTTGCGCTGTTCTGTATACAACTTGAACTGTTTGTCCAGCCTTGGTTGCAAGTGCAGTTCCCAGATCATCCCAAGTCACAATTTCTATGCCATCTATTGAAAGTAAAGTGTCCTTCGCTTTTAGCCCGATTGCTGCTGCTGGTGTTTGCGCACTGCCGACGCATTCACTATTTGTTGAGGTAATTCCGTTTGGATTGGCTGGCGTAGGTACGCAGGCCACAACTTCACTAATAGTTGTCGTCACTTCTGGTCTGCCAATTACGCTAAGCGAAATTGTGAACAAGATAGCGGCAATTATGAGATTCATAACAGGGCCACCGAACATGACCGCAAGCTTCTTTGGAACACTCAAGCGGTAAAAAGTTCGTGGCTCATCAATTGGTGAGATTTCCGCCAAGACTTCCTCGCGTGCTGACTCAATCATTAATCCAACTCGACCTAAGTGTTCTTTGTCTTGAACCCCGGCTGGATTAGGTGGGAACATTCCTATCATTCGAATATATCCACCAAGTGGAATGGCTTTGATGCCATATTCGGTGTCACCCTTTTTGCGAGACCACAAAGTTGGACCAAAGCCAACCATGTACTGCGGAACTTTAACTCCGAATTTCTTAGCAGGAAGGAGGTGACCAATTTCATGCAGCGCAATTGATCCCAATAGGCCAAGTGAAAAAACTAAAACGCCAAGCAAAGTCAACAAAGTAAATCCCTACGCACTGAAATCATTATTAGCGCCAAGTAACTCTTGACTATATTGTTGTGCCCACTGCGCAGCTTTTAAAACTTCTTCGATGGTCAAAGCATCGTTAGCAACAAAATTGGTATTAATGTGGACATCAAGTACTTGCGATACAAAGTCAACGATTTTTATAAAGCCCAAATTTCCCGCCAAGAACGCTGCCACGGCAACTTCATTTGCACCATTAAGCACCGCTGGCGCGGTTCCTGCTAATGTGCCGGCTCGTTTTGCCAGCGCAACTGCCGGGAAGTTAACTTCATCAAGAGACTGGAAGGTCCAAGATGTTTGCGCCGTCCAATCGCACGCTGGTGAGGAATTCGCAATGCGATGTGGCCAATTTAAGCCTAAAGATATTGGCAAATGCATATCAGGTGGGCTCGCTTGGGCAATGGTTGAGCCATCAATAAATTCGACCATGGAATGTACAACTGATTGTGGATGCACGACTACTTCAATGTTTTCAAAATCTACGTCAAATAATAAGTGGGCTTCAATAACTTCCAAGCCCTTATTCATCATGGTTGCGGAATTAATTGTGACAACGGGACCCATAGACCAAGTTGGATGATTCAGCGCTTGTTCGACCGTTACATCACTTAATTGCGCCAAGTCCATGCCGCGAAATGGTCCACCACTTGCAGTTAGAATCAGCTTTCGAATTTGTTGGCCTTGTTGGCCCAATAAGCATTGCGCGATGGCGGAATGCTCACTATCAACTGGAACAATTTGTCCAGGCTTAGCAAGTTTCATCACTGCGGCGCCACCAATAACTAGCGATTCCTTATTTGCTAATGCCAGGGTTGAACCAGCTTTTAGAGCTGCCACCGTTGGCAATAGCCCGACTGCCCCAGTGATTGCGTTAACCAATACATCAACAGCAACTTGCGCTAACTGCGTTGCGGCATCCGGGCCGATCAACAGTTTAGGAAGTGTGAAATTTCCTTCGGAAAAACCTAATTTTTTCGCATGTGCATAAAGGGCAAGTTGCACATCTTGGGCAGCGGTTGCAGTGGCGATTGCTAAATATTCGACACTAAATTCCAGCGCTTGTTGTGCGAGCAAACTTGGGTTACTTCCACCGGCACTTATTCCAACTACCTGAAAGTCCTGCGGATTTGCCCGAATGATGTCAAGAGTTTGAGTTCCAATACTTCCCGTGGAACCCAAAATAATAACGCGACGTGCCCGCTTAGCTGTCATAAGTAATTACAGAGCTAAGTCGCTGAGAACCATAATGCGCTCATGTGTTAGATCTTGCATCGCATGACGAAGACCCTCTTTACCAACACCAGATGCTTTAACGCCGCCGTAAGGCATTTGGTCAGATCTAAATGTTGGCACGTCGCCGATGATCACCCCGCCCACTTCTAATTCAGTGTGAGCTAGGAATGCAGTTTGTAGATTGTGAGTGAAGACTCCGGCTTGCAGTCCAAATGGTGAATCATTGACTATGTTGAAGCCCTCTTGGGTAGTTGCAATCGAATTAAGCAACATGACAGGTCCAAAAACCTCGTTGCAAGAAACTTTTGCATCGATTGGCACGTCGATTAAAACTGTTGGTTCGTAAAATGAGCCATTTCGCTTGCCACCTGTGAGAACTTTTGCGCCAGCAGCGACTGCTTCATCGACCCACTCCTGGACTCTAATCGCAGCGGCTTCATTAATCATCGGGCCAACAACAGTTTTTTCATCCCGTGGATCGCCATTTGGTAGGGCAGCAACTGCCGTAACAATTCGATTTTTCAAATCTTCAAATAATGATTCGTGTATCAATACCCGCTGTACTGAAATACAAGATTGACCTGCCTGGTAATTTGCAAATGTTGCGATGCGCGTTGCAGCCCAGCTCAAATCTTTCTCGCTATTCCAGTCCTCTAATACAACTGCAGCTGCGTTACCACCAAGTTCAAGAGTGATGTGCTTACTTGGGACTGCTTTTTGAATTTCAAAGCCAACTTTGTCAGAGCCAGTGAAAGACACAACAGGAAGTCGCACGTCTGCAACTAAGGCAGGTGCTGCTTCGTTGCCAACTGGAATTACCGACCATGAACCAATAGGTAAATCCGCTTGCGCCATTATCTCGCCGAGTAGTAATGCGCTAAGCGGCGTACTTGGAGCGGGCTTAACAACTATCGGCGCACCAACTGCAATTGCGGGCGCAACTTTATGGGCCACAAGATTCATCGGAAAGTTAAATGGCGAAATGCCAAGTACTGGACCATGGGGAAATCTGCGAATGATTGCCATCCGACCAGCAGTTGCTGCTTCAGTGTCTAGCCGTTGTAGTTCGCCGGAAAATCTGCGCACTTCTTCGGCAGCCCACCGGAAAACTAAGCCAGCTCGACCGGCTTCTGCGCGCGCCCACATTAACGGCTTACCGTTCTCATCCAGAATCAGTTGCGCGATTTCTTCGGCGCGCTCTGTAAGACGCTTTGATATGAACATAAGTGCCTCGGCGCGCTGCGCTGCGCTAGTGCGGCGAGCTGCATGCCGTGATTCCCAAGCGCCAGCTACGGCTTGTTCCACATGTGCTGCGCTGGGAACGTAGTACTGGCCAATAACTTTTCCATCACCTGGATGCACCACGTCAGCAACTGTGTCGCTGGTAACGGGTTTTCCAGCAATCCAAAATGGGTAAATAGCGCTCATAACCCCATAGGTTACGCCCTACTAGGGCGAGTATCTAACGCTGGTGGCGTGAGATTCCAGTACTGGGAGTCTCGATTTGCCTGATTTTCAGGCAGGCCTAGCATTGTGACATGACAACAATGAACATCTCGTCCCCTGTAAATGGCATAGCGCAAGAGCGAAACTTGGTCACCGCAGTACCTGGACCAAAATCCCTTGCAATGGCGCAGCGCCGAACAGCCGCAGTAAGCGCCGGTGTTGGCTCCACGCTACCTATCTATATAGAACGCGCCGGCGGCGGAATTGTCGTTGATATTGATGGCAACTCCTTAATCGACATGGGATCAGGTATCGCCGTAACTGGTGTTGGTAATGCAGCAGAAGAAGTAGTTGCTCGCGTACAGGAGCAAGTCGCTAAATTTACTCACACTTGTTTTACCGTTACACATTACGAAGGTTATGTGGAAGTTTGCGAAGCATTAAATCGACTAACCCCTGGTGATCATGAAAAGCGCTCGGCACTATTTAACTCGGGCGCCGAAGCTGTTGAAAATGCTGTGAAAATCGCGCGCGTCTTTACCAAGCGCCAGGCTGTTGTTGTTTTTGAGCATGGTTACCACGGTCGCACAAATCTAACGATGGGAATGACTGCAAAAGTTATTCCTTACAAGCAAGGTTTTGGACCGTTCGCTCCTGAAATTTATCGCATGCCAATGTCCTACCCTGCTCATGACGGACTTACTGGCGCAGAGGCAGCCGCACATGCAAT
>CAMBGF010000015.1 GCA_945866135.1 Bifidobacterium breve | reverse complement strand
AACTTTGGTCGCACTCGCGCTGGCACTTATGTCGGCAGCAACATCAACTCGAGTTGCGGTGCCTCCTGATTGCACTGGCGCAATGGAGTTTGTGCGAACTGTGATGATTGGGGTGCCCTTAGAAACCTTGGAGTGAACAATAGTTGCGCCACCAAAAACATTTTGGGTTGCAACAACATCAGCCGAGACGGCAACGGCGTCAGTAATTACACCTGAGTCCACGGCGATTGCCAGACGGCCAGCAATCTCTTTGCCATCAGCTGAGGAAGGAATTAAAACTGCGGCCGGAGATTTTTCTGCAACAAGCTTTGTCAGTACTTCAACTTTCGGAATCACTACGTGATCCAGCATCGCTTGGCCATCAGCAACGTAAACAATTTTTGCGCCGTGCTCACCCAGTGTGGCAATAGCGGCATCTGCGCCAGGACCAATGAAAACCGCACTTGGTTCGCCAATACCGGCTGCCATCGCAAGTAATTCAAGAGATACTTTTTTGATTGCACCTTCGGTGTGATCAATTAAAACTAATACTTCAGTCATGGCTACTCCTAGATGAATTTCTGAGTGACGAGGAATTCTTCAATTTTTTCGGCGCCATGGCCATCATCTGTGATGATTGTGCCTTTGGCTTTTGCGGCCCGCTCTGCGAAATCGTTCACTTGACTCCAAGCATTTGCTAGTCCCACTGTGCTGGCATCCAAACCGATGTCAGCAAGCGTCAGTGTTTCCATCGGGGCTTTCTTTGCAGCCATAATGTTTTTAAATGATGGGTAGCGCGGTTCGTTAGTTTTTTCAACAACTGAAACTACTGCTGGAAGTGAGGACTCAACTTCGTCATAACCGTAATCGGTCACGCGATGAATTGTTAACTTCGATCCACTAACTTCGACTTTGTTTGCAAATGTCATTTGTGGAAGTCCTAGACGAGCTGCAACCATTGCTGGTACAACACTCATGCGAGCATCTGTTGATTCTGAACCGAAAATAATTAAGTCAAAACCGCGGCCTTCAATTGCCTTGGCAAGAACAAGTGATGTCGCAAGTGCATCAGAACCATGTAGTGCTGGGTCGCTGATATGAATTCCAGCATGGGCACCCATAGAAATTGCTTTGCGCACACTATCTGCTGCCTCATCAGGTCCCATTGACAAAATGGTGACTTCGCCTTCGCCGGCTTCAACAATTCGAAGGGCCTCTTCTACTGCGTACTCATCTAATTCATTTACAACTCGATCAGCGCTCGCCCGATCCAAAGTGCTATCTCCAGAGTTGAGCTTCTTTTCTGCCCAGCTATCTGGAACTTGCTTTACGCAAACACATATTTTCACGTGCACTCCTTAGTTACTTAGGAAAGAGCCTCGCATTAGCCACCATTTCCCGCAATCAAATTCGTTGTGAGATTGGATACAATCCGTTAAAACCAGCCTAATACCTATTTGAATTAACGCTCGACGGGGGGATCGAATCTGCCTAAAAGCAAGGGAATTAAGAAAAGTCTGCCTTGCCTGGACCATTTTCGACGAAGGACTTCATGCCAACTTTTTGATCATTCGTGTCGAATTGGCCAGCAAATAACTCTTGCTCCATGACAAGACCGTTGGCCAGCAGCTGCTCGCCACCCTTATCGATGGCTCGCTTAGCTGCCTTGATTGCAGTTACGGGTCCAGAGGCAAATAGATTTGCGCGTTCCATTGCTCGCTTCAAGACATCACTTGAGTCAACGACTTCATTTACCAAGCCAAGTGTCAAAGCTTCATCCGCATTGACGCGGCGACCAGTGAAAATTAAATCTTTGGCTCGCGATGGGCCAATCAAGCGCGCTAGACGTTGGGTACCGCCACCGCCAGGGATGATTCCCAGCAAAATTTCAGGCTGACCCATTACAGAATTAGAAGCAGCAATGCGAAAATCACAACTCAGTGCCAGCTCGAGACCGCCGCCGAGAGCATATCCCGTGATCGCGGCAATCGTAGGAACTGGAATATCGCCCACTGCATTGAAGCATGCTTGTAGCCCAGGGGTTTCGCGATGTGCGATTTGACCATCCCAGTCAATCATTTCCTTGATGTCAGCGCCGGCTGCAAAAGTGCGCTCACCACCATAAATAACAACCGCCCGAACATCGTCACTACTGGACACTTCGAGAGCTACTGCTTTAATTTCTTCTTGCATCGCGCGGTTTAGCACGTTCATTTTTGGACGATCTAAGTAAATAACAGCAATGCGCTCTTGGCGTTCAACGCGGATAAATTCATACACGCCTCTAGACTATCCAACGCCTTGCTCACAGCAAAACATTTCTTTAATTCAATTAAAAAAGTGCGTTAGTTAGTGCGCTTCTACCTTTAATAACAGCTGGGTCTGCTGGTCCTGCTATGTCGAATAGCTCGAGTGTTCGCTCCCGAGTTCGATCGCGATCCGCTCCTGCGCAATTCTTTATGTGTTCTATTAGTAATGCAAAGGCATCCGCAAATTCGCCCATCAAGAAAGTCGCATCTGCAGCGCACAACACAGATTCCGTTTCTAGAGTCAAGGCGTTAATGTCCGCGTCCAAGTCACGACCATCAGTACGCTTTAACAATTTCACATTTAATAAACCAATTTTTGCGCTTGGGTCAGCTGGGGTTGTTGACAAAATTTCTTGGTAGGCAATTACCGCAGCGTCCCAATCACCAGCTTCCAGCGCAGATTCAGCAGCATCAAATCGTGGATCACTTGGAACTTCATTCGCGGCGCCTTCAACTTGCGCTCCATCGCCGGAATTTGCGCCGATGCCAGCTTTTGCTGCCTCGGCAAGTACTGCCTCAATGACTTGGCGGGCTTGCGACTCTGGCACTACGCCTTGGAACATTGGGGCCACTTGCCCACCCATTACGACAAACACAGCTGGAATGGATTGCACTTGGAAAGCTGCAGAAATTTGTGGCTGTGCATCCACGTCTACTTTTGCCAAAATCCAGCGGCCATCATATTCAAGAGCAAGTTTTTCTAAAATTGGTGAAAGTTTTTTACACGGTTCACACCAAGTTGCCCATAAATCAACAACAACTGGAACCGTCATTGACTTTGCGATTACATCTTGTTCGAAACTTGCCGTAGTGACATCAATAATTAACATTTCTGCGCCTGGATTCGCAGCTCGATCTGCTGCGGCTTGGACTGCTTTTGCTTGTGCTTCCCGCGCAGCGGCAACAGCGCCTAAATCAACGGCGCCTTGCAAGTTCATATTTGATGGAGTCACGACTCTATTGTGCCCTAGGAATTCTCGGTGCTAGGCACGATTTCTTGTAGCAGAAAAGTCACTGCAGCGGCAGTTGTCATACTGCCCTGCGCAACTTGGATACTTAATTGCTCTAAGCGTTGTTGATTTAAATCTAGACTCTCAGAAATCGAAGTTAGTACGGCGCGACGTAAATTTAGATTCGCGCGAGTTATGGCGCGAGCCACTCGATCGCCTGATTCAGTTGCCCATTTTTGATGTGCTGTTATTGCAGTTACAAGCTCAGGTAAACCTTGCCCGGTTGTGGCTGTTGTCGTCATTATTGTTGGGGTCCAGGAACTTGCCGAGCTAGAGCCCAAGCCAATCATGGAACGTAACTCCCGCACAACACCTTCAGCGCCATCACGATCTGCTTTATTGACAACATAGATGTCAGCAATTTCAAGAATTCCAGCTTTTGCTGCCTGCACTCCGTCGCCAGCACCTGGAGCCAAAACTAGAACTACCGTGTCAACTGCATTTACAACGTCAACTTCAGATTGCCCGACGCCAACAGTTTCTACAATCACCACATCGAACCCAACGGCGTCCAGAATTCTGGAAGCTGCTTGCGTCGCACTCGATAGTCCCCCAAGTTGCCCGCGGGATGACATGGAACGAATAAATACTCCTTCGTCTAGCGCATGCTCTTGCATTCGAATCCGATCGCCAAGTAATGCTCCGCCAGTTACTGGTGAGGATGGGTCAACAGCTAATACGGCTACCCGTAAATTTTGTTTTCGGTACTCACTAATTAATGCCCCTGTCGTGGTCGACTTACCCACTCCTGGTGGACCGGTGATTCCTATGACTTGCGCTTTGCCCGCATTAGGTAATCCAGCTAAGAGTTGCGTCACTTCAGCAGTTTCATCTTCAATAACGCTTAACGCTTTACCAAGTGCGCGCACATCACCTGCAATCGCGCTTTCGATTAATTCATGCATGAAAATCTGGCTTAAGGAACTCGGATGATGAGGGCATCGCCTTGGCCGCCACCACCACATAATGCAGCTGCGCCAGTGCCACCGCCACGACGTTTCAATTCGTTTGCTAAGTGCAGCACTATGCGGGCACCTGACATTCCAATTGGATGACCGAGTGCAATTGCGCCACCATTAACATTTACTTTTGAGTCATCTATTCCAAGTTGGTCCATGCTTACCAGAGCCACAGATGCAAAAGCTTCATTCATCTCATAAAGATCTAATTTTGCAGGATCAAGTCCCGCTTTTTCGGCAGCTTTTTTAATCGCCCGTGCAGGTTGCGCAACCAGTGATGCATCTGGGCCGGCAACCATCCCGTGCGAAAGTATTTCTGCTAGCACCGTTACTCCTAGTTCAGCAGCTTTTTTCTCACTCATCACAATTACTACTGCAGCTCCGTCACTGATCTGCGAAGCAGAACCCGCAGTGATAGTTCCGTTTGGATCAAATGCCGGACGAAGTTTTCCAAGTGTTTCAACTGTGGTCTCCCCGCGTATTCCTTCATCCGTAGCAAACATGATGGGATCACCTTTGCGGGTAGGAATAGCTACTGGCACAATTTCATCAGCAAAAATTCCTGCTGCCTGCGCAGCAGCAGCGCGTTGATGCGACTTTGCTGAGAATTCATCTTGGCGTTCGCGAGAAACTTTTGCTTTTGCGGTGTAACTATCAGTAGCTTCGCCCATACCTAGGTTGTCGATTGCACAAAATAAACCGTCAAAGGCCATAGTGTCCTTCATTACCCAGTCGCCATACTTCATACCTTCGCGACTACCAACTAAAACATGAGGTGCATTCGTCATGCTTTCCATGCCGCCGGCAACAACTACATCAGCTTCGCCAGATCGGATCAGGAGATCAGCCATCGCAATGGCGTTAAGTCCAGAAAGGCAAACTTTGTTGATGCTAATTGCTGGAACATCTAATGCGATACCCGCTTTAATTGCCGCCTGGCGCGCTGGCATTTGACCGGTGCCCGCTTGCAGAACATGTCCTAAAATCACATAATCAACTTGCGATGCTGCCACGCCTGATTTTTCTAATGCGCCGCGAATCGCAGTAGCACCTAGTTCGACTGCGGAAACATCTTTAAGAGACCCCAGCAGCCGACCGATTCCAGTGCGAGCTCCACCAACTATGACGGACATGTCTGGCCTTTCAGATTGAATAATGACAGGAAAGATGGACTTAAATCGCAAAATTCCCTTACTGCCACTTTAGCGATATTCTCAAGGGAGTAAGAATCCACCCAAGGATCGCGAGGAAATTCATGGCCACACTAAGCCAGGCTTTGGGCGGAACGCTGTTAGGTATCGACCACGTTGGGCTAGCGGTGCCTGACTTAGATGCAGCCATTGATCGTTGGTCCCAAACTTTTGGCTTAGTCGTTTCGCATCGCGAAATTAATGAATCACAAGGAATTGAAGAAGCCATGTTGGATTTAGCTGATGGTTCTCGAATTCAACTTTTGGCACCATTGGATTCGCAGTCCACCATTGCCAAGTTTTTGGAAAGAAATGGCGAAGGAATCCAGCAACTTGCTTTTCGAGTTACAAATATCGATGACGCCATGGCCGCTGTAATAAGTGCTGGAATGCGTTTGATTTACCCAGAATCACGAATCGGCACTGCCGGATCAGCGATTAACTTTGTGCATCCAAAAGATACTGGTGGCGTACTAGTTGAACTAGTGCAACTTAAGGAAGATAGCTAAGTTTTATTACTTGGTGAAACCCCACCAGTTAAATCATTCCAGCGATCCATCGGACCGTCCCAAGTCCAACTAAGTTCTTGCATTTCGGGTCGGATGCGCTTAAGCGCTTCGTTCCAGGCAATGCGAACAAACTTTTCGCCAACCCATAAGTGTCGACATTCGGGTATGGCAACAACTTCACACTGTGGCACTAAAGCAAATCTTTCTAATGCTTCTGGTGGTTTTAGATAATCATCAAGTTGCGGAACTAGAGCGGTGAGCGGGCGCCCTGAATCTGCCCAAGTTTGTAAGTGCTCTGGTTTGCTCCACATTAATGGCGGACTAAATAAAACAGCGCCTTGCACAGGATCAACATTTCCATGCATCAAAGTAACGTCAGTGCCAAATGACCAGCCAACAAGCCAGATGTTTTCAAGTGAGCGGGATTTTGCAAATTCCAAAGCGGCGGCTAAGTCCAGCCCTTCGGCATTGCCCTTATCGTATTCACCTTCACTTCTTCCGGCGGCGCTGCAAGCTCCACGGGTGTTCCAGCGCAAAATTGCAACATCAGCCAATGCTGGAAGGCGCCAGGCAGCTTTTTTAAACAAATGACTATCCATCATTCCGCCACCTGTTGGATTTGGATGAAGTAATAGCAGAGTTGCTTTTGGGCGAGCGTTAATTGGTAACGCCAACTCCCCTACCAATTTCAAACCATCTGATGTGGTCAGTTCGATTGCTTCTCGATTTGCCGGAAGCACGCTATTTGAAACTAACTCGGTCACTAGAACCTGCTCGGAGTTCGGCGCTTCCAGCATGCGGTATGCCAGTGTCGACGATCATCCGCCGAGTAATCCACATTCCAAGCAACAATGTGAGGGGTTCCTGGTTGAATCTCGCCTTGGCAGCCAGGACAACGATAAACCTTGATCGATGTTTCTCCCGTTAATGATGTGACTTTCCATTCCCCGTCAGAATGATTTTCAGTGCGCGCAAAACTTCCTAGTTTTAGCTCAGTTGGCTCTTCACTTGGTTCTCTGCGATTACGGCGTCCCATTTGCTTAGTCTAAGTTCTAACTAGTTTCGAATTACAGCGCTAATGGTTGGTAGGCAACGACACCAGTGCGGGTAGCAAGTTCTGCTTGCGCAACTCGAACCTTTGCAAGCCCCAAACGTGATATCACTTCAAAGGGTCCCTCTGGCAACCCGCAACCGAGTTTCATGCCCGAATCAATGTCTGCCTTAGTCGCATAGCCGGTGGCCTCCATCGCAATGCAATCTCCTAAGTAGGCAATCAATAAATCATTGTGTACCTGTGTTTTGATTTCGTCATTTGCATCAGTTGGCACTTGATGTGCATCGGCATAATCGTAAAAACCAGAGCCTGACTTACGTCCCGTGTTACCCGCTTTCACCAGTTGAACCATGCCCGTTGCTGGCTGATCAATTTCAAGTCCAGTGTCTGCATAAATTGTCTTAAGAATTTCCACACAAGTATCGATACCAATTAAGTCCAGCAACTCACACGGTCCCATTGGATAGTTGGATAACTCCCGCATTGCAGAATCAAGTTGTTCCCGAGACGCTTGGCCAGAATCCAAAATTTGTACGGCATGATTTAAATAGCGCAGCAGCAACTTGTTGACTATGAAACCTGGTTGATCAGAAATTTGTGCCAAGTGCTTGCCTAGTGAGTTTCCTAATTCAACGATTTGGGCAACAGTTTTTGGATCAGATTCAGAAGTGGAAATTACCTCGACAAATTTTTGAACTGGAGCTGGATTGAAAAAATGCATTCCAATTACTTGAGCTGGGCGCTTTGTTGCGTGGGCTATTTCAGTAACTGAAAGGCTTGAGGTATTTGTTGCCAAAATTCCTGACGGCTTAACAACTGAATCGAGTTGGGAAAAAATCTCAGTTTTTAGTGACAAAATTTCTGGTGCTGCTTCAATTACCAAGTCACATTCAGCCAGTAACTTGAACTCGCTTCCAAAAATTACACGAGCAGTTATTGCATCACTTTCTTCTTGCGACAACTTGCCCTTTGACACTGCCCGACTAAGTGACTTCGCAAGATTTGCTTGCCCAGCATCAACAGCCGGAATTGATTCCGCTACTCCCGTTACTTCGTAGCCAGCGCGAGCAAATACTTCAACAATTCCAGCGCCCATAATTCCAAGGCCAACAACACCTACTTTTGAAAAACTCATATGGCTATTCTCGCAGATTGCCCAAGAGGGTAACGAATTTGCGGTCATTGACCTAGCGCTGATGTGCTGATTACGGCAGAATCAAAGCGTGCAGGCATGGAATTCATTTTCATATTTCTTTGGACCGATTGTTGCTTTTACTGGCATCGGCTTAATGGTTTTAGTGCTGCGTTGGGGCTTTGCTCATGGTGGCTCGCTCGTGGAACGTCCTGCCAAGCCTGGAAATCCTGATGAATACGGAATGCTGGTGCCGATTGCCACACCGAATAATTACATTGAGGGAGAAATTCTGCGCCAGAGTTTAGTTAATTCTGGGATTAGAGCCAGCTTGGCGCAAACAAATGATGGGCCAAGAATTATGGTCTGGCCTAAAGATGAAGTCCAAGCAAAAATGATTCTGAAACAAGGAAAGCAATAATTGGCTTCCAGCTCTTTCGATTAAGTGCTAGTTTCCCGAACCACAGTTGCGCCTAATTCCACTAACTCCTTTTCAAAATTCACGTAACCCCGATCAATGTGTTCCACAGCATGCACGGTTGTTTCGCCATCTGCGACTAAGCCAGCCAAAACTAACCCCGCACCTGCCCGAATGTCAGTTGCTTCTACTGGGGCGCCGGAAAGTTTGGACCTGCCGCGAATTAGCGCGTGATGGCCATCTGTTCGAACTTCAGCGCCCAGGCGAGTTAGTTCTTGGACAAAACGAAATCTTGCTTCAAATAAGTTTTCCGTGACCATGGCAGATCCCTCAGCAATGGAATTTAGTGCTATGAATTGCGGCTGTAAATCTGTCGGGAAGCCTGGATACGGCAAGGTGACAATGTCTACCGCTGTTGGCCGGCGATCCATCTGCACTCGAAAACTATTTTCAAATACTTCAACAGTTGCGCCAGCTGTTGCTAGTTTTTCTAACACGATTGAAAGGTGACTTGGATTTACATTGTTAACTGTTATGTCACCCTGCGTGATTGCTGCAGCAACCGCCCAGGTTCCAGCCACAATTCGATCTGAAACCGTTGTGTATTCGACAGCATGCAATGAATCAACGCCAGTTACTGTGAGTAGTGAACCACCGATTCCAGATATCGCAGCTCCCATGGCAACTAACATGTTGCAAATATCTACAATCTCCGGTTCCCGCGCAGCATTATCAATCACAGTGACTCCGTTTGCGGTAACTCCAGCCATCAAAAGTGTTTCTGTTGCTCCAACGCTTGGGAAATCTAAATAGAGCGCAGTTCCGACTAAACCGCCAGTTGGTGCGTGCACAACTAAATAACCGTGTTCATTTGTCACGACTGCGCCCATGCGTTCAAGTCCAGCAGTGTGCATATCCAAACCACGCGAACCAATTGCATCGCCGCCAGGAAGCGCGACATCTGCTTCGCCAGTTCGAGCAACTAAGGGACCAAGTACCGCAATTGATGCCCGCATGCGCCGGACTAAGTCATAGTCAGCTCGATGCTCAATCGTTTGTGGGACTTCAATGCTGACTGCTTGCTTTGCCTCGTCGTATTCAACTTTGCAGCCAAGACGGCGAAGTAACTCAGCCATGATAGTTACATCCAAAATATTGGGCACCGCATGGATAACAGTTTTTCCTGGTGCAAGTAAAGCCGCTGCCATTAATTTCAGGCTGCTATTTTTAGCACCAGTGATTTGTACCTGGCCGGCCAGCCGGGCACCACCCTGAATTCGAAAAACTTCCATGTTAAAGCAGAATAACGTGCTTTTCGCTTAATCAATTTAGTTGGGCTAAAAGGCAGATAAACCAAAGGCGCCGTAGGCTAAGGACATGGTTAATTTAACGAGAATTTACACCCGCACTGGCGATGACGGCACCACAAGTCTTGGTGACATGAGTAGAACTGGCAAGAACGATCCGCGCTTGAAGGCTTACGCTGACGTTGATGAAGCAAACAGTTCAATTGGCCTGGCCATTGCCGCGGGAAATTTGCGAACCGACATAGTTGACTTGCTGACAAAAATTCAGAATGAACTTTTCGATGTCGGCGCTGATCTTTGCACGCCAGTAATTGATAATCCAGAGCACGAACCACTTCGAGTCACTGCTGACTATATTGATCGCCTAGAAAAGGCTTGTGACACCTTTAACGAGGAAGTGGAACCGCTGCGCTCCTTTATTTTGCCTGGCGGCTGCGTTGGCGCAGCTCACTTGCATATTGCGCGAACTGTTTCTCGTCGTGCTGAGCGCAGCACTTGGGCGGCTATTGATATGTATCACGGCGGCATGAATACCTTGGCAGCTACTTACTTAAATCGACTGTCAGATTTGTTATTCATTCTTTCTCGTGTCGCGAACAAAGAAGTTGGCGATGTCTTGTGGCAACCAGGAAGTACTCGATAATTTTTTAGTTAACCGAGAGATTTCGCTAATGCGGAGAGCCTCGACATTAACTTTGCATGAAAATCATCACCATCAATGGTCCAAGCAACAAAACCATTAGATTTTACGCCGTTTCGTAATCGAGTATCCGTTACGGTCATCCCAGTTGTAAGTTCGCCACTGCACTCCACATCAATGTGAGCAGGCTCGAGCACCATCAAGTTTGGCCAGATTGCTTCTGCCATTGCCAGCGCATCATGTTGATGGGTCATACGTTCACCATAAAATGTTTCATAAGTGTTTGTGTATGAAGTCAAAATGTGATCAAAGACTTTGCCAAACTTGCTGCAGTCCTTGAGCCAATTCCAAAGCGACTCATGCGTTTTGACTGAGTGTGTTACATCAAGTCCCACCATGACGGTGACAAGTCCGCTTGCAAACACGCGCTTGGCTGCTTCTGGATCATGCCAAATATTAAATTCAGCAACCGGAGTTACATTGCCAGTTCGCGCAGCGCCCCCCATTATTACAAAGCGATCTATCATCGGAATTACATCGGGATGTTGATCAACGAGATGCGCGATGTTAGTCAGTGGGCCAATGGCGACCAGGGTTACTGGATCTGGAGAATTACGAATTTTGTCAGCTAGGAAAGCTGGCGCATCGGTAGAGACAACTTTGATTGTTGGAGCTGGCAGGTCAACCCCGCCTAAGCCATCATGGCCATGAACTGGTTCATAGCCAGTTTCTGTTTTTGCTCGTCGATATGGCTCGTCATATCCCGAGGCAACTGGAATATCCGTTCGCCCGAAGAACTCAAGTAACCGCAGCGCATTATTTGTAGTTGCTGCTAATCCAGAATTTCCACCAACAGTGGAAATTCCAATCACGTTAACTTCTGGCGAACCAAGTGCCAACGCAATTGCAACCGCATCGTCAATGCCAGGGTCCGTATCAATAAGTAAAGCGCGAGTCATTTGTTACCTTTCAAGTTTTCTGAACATAAGTTTGCAGGAATTTATCAACTTGGGCTGCGGTGGGCATACCTGATTGGGCTCCAAGTTTTAACGTGGATAACGCAGAGGCTGCGCATGCCCGATGCAAGGAAGTTGCAATATCGCCGCCATCAGCAAAGGCGACTATGAATGCACCAACAAAAGTATCGCCTGCGCCCACAGTATCTATTGCTTCAACTTTTGGTGGGGTGCACTTGGCAACTATTTTGCCATCTTGATACGCGATCACTTCGTTTGCGCCCGCAGTGACTATAACTAAGCCACGCTCTGGCTTGCCAAGTTGAGCAAATTCAATTTCATTTACAATCAGGACGTCAATCAACTGCGCTAATTCATTTGACATCTTGCGCACTGGCGCCGCATTAACGCAAAAAATTCCAGTTGACGCTTTACCTGCTTGAATTAATACTTCTTCTGGAATTTCAAATTGCACAACAACGGCCTGCGCCAGAGCAACCGCAGCTGAATCAAAGGAGACATGTTGATTGGCGCCATCTGTTACCACTATTTGGTTTTCCCCGGAATGCTCGACCATAACTAGCGCAGTGCTGGTTGCACTAGTTACCTTTGCAATTGCAGAAACGTTCACATTGCTTTCTTGCAAGGCAGCCAAACACATTTCCCCCGGTGAATCCTGTCCGACTGCGCCATACATCGTGACCTGCCCGCCCATGCGAGCTGCGGCCACTGCTTGGTTCGCGCCTTTTCCACCAGGAAACCAGAACGGCTCGGAACTTGTGACCGTTTCCCCGCGGCCGGGCAGTTTTGGCATTTGGACTACAAGATCAGCATTAATGCTTCCAATAACTGCAATCCTTGGCGTCATAGAAAGATCCTAGGGGTGCAGGATTTGGACTTGTTGTTGGCAGTTAACTTTTGGTTAATTGGGAAAAATAGCAGATAAACATGGGTTTACTATGTTCAAACTGGGGTAAAATGAAAAAACTTGATAGAAATGGGTCTTTATGTTTAGCAATAGCTTTAATGCGCCAAACATGGGTTCGTGGCAACCAAAATTACTGATTTCATTAATTTCTGCCACTTTGATCTTTTCTGGTCTTGGGATTTCACCAGCAAGTGCGGCTGATCCAATGCCAGCAGCTGGTTCGTGGCAAGCTGACGCAATTGCCGAAGCAGCGACACCAGCAGAGTTAAAGGCTGAGGTAGCTGACGGCGAATTAAGAATGATCGTGATTCGCGATGATGCTGGCCAGCCTGATGCCACCGTGATTAACGTCGCTAGTGCGAAAAGTCTTGAAGGCACATTAAAGACAATAAACCGAGATGAATCAGTAATTTCAGTCCAAGTTGATGAAAAAGTTTCCTTATTAGCTCCAACCATGACCTCATTTGTTGCCGCTGCTGCGCCGACCGTCGCCTATACCCAATGGAATTATTCAGCTCTTAGATTGGGCGAAATACATTCGTCGTTAACTGGAACCGGCATAAAGGTTGCCGTAATTGATTCGGGCGTTAACCGCACTGGATTTGAATTAGATGGTGTGGGTCAAGTACTAGATGGGTGCGATTGGGTAACTAGTTCAACCAGCGTATGCACCGGTACTGGTGTGAATGATGAAAATGGTCATGGCACACACGTAGCTGGAATTATTGCAGCGAAAAATGACAACTTAGGTGTGACTGGAGTCGCACCTAACGTGACGATTTTGCCGCTTCGAGTGCTAGATGCTAATGGCAGCGGCTACTTATCTGACGTCGCAGCCGCTATTGATTACGCAGTTTTACAAAACGCCAAAGTCATCAACATGTCTTTGGGCGGAACGGCCGATTTCTCACTGATTCGACATGCAGTTACTCGGGCAGCTACCGCGGGAGTAATTATTGTTGCTGCAGCTGGTAATTCTGGAGCCACTGCCGCACCGAGCTACCCAGCCGCGTACCCCGAGGTTATCGCGGTAGCTGCTACCACTTCAGATAAGGCAATCGCAAGTTATTCCAACGGCGGAAGCTATGTTGATGTGGCTGCTCCTGGATCAGACATTCTTTCTAGTTGGCCAACTGGCACAGGCTACGCGCGAATCTCTGGTACTTCAATGGCGGCGCCGCATGTTGCTGGCCTAGCAGCTTTGCTGCTACAGAAAAATACTCTTTCTGCTGAACTCTCTACGCCTGCCGCAGTTAAGAATCAAATTGAAACCACGGCCCTAAAGGATGATGTGGGTGGTTACGGCGTAACTGATTACTCCCTCGCACGGTACGGTGCGGGATTGATAAATATTTACGCAGCTTTAGGCTGCAGCGCTGGAAGTTGTGCTACGCCAGCTCCACCCGCCACACCCCCAGTAGTGGATCAATCAACCCCAATGGTTCCAAGTCTTCCAGACGTAGTTGAGGCTCCGGCTCCGGCTCCGGCTCCTGCGCCAGAAGCTGCGCCAGCTCCAGAAGCTGCGCCAGCTCCAGTTGCGGCCGCACCGGTTGCTTCCGAGGCAATTAAAATATCGAAAGTAGTAAAGAGAAAATTTACTTTGACAGTGGATTCCCCAGCCGGATCAAAAACTTGGATTCAGCGTAAATCTGGTACGAAATGGGTAACTCTCAAGAAAGTGACCTCAAAATCAAAGTCGAAAATTACGGTGAGTAGATCTGGCACTTACCGAATTCAAATCGTAGGACCATCCCGCAAAGATATTTCAAGCGCATTCAAGGTCAAGTAATAATTACCTCGATTTAAAGCTAAATACTTAAGGCCACTTCCCTCTTGGAAAGTGGCCTTAAGTCTTTAAATAGTTTTTTTAATGTATGCCAGCGGCTGTGTTTGAAGTCGCTGCTTTAACTCGAGTTTCGGCGCGATGTGCTGCGGCAACTGCCTCTGGCGATTCTTCGCCAGCCGCCTTGGCTCGAGCTAGTGCTGCTTCGGCTCGTGGTAAGTCAATGTCGCTTGCTAACTCGGCAACTTCAGCCAGGATGCGAACTTCATTAGTATCCATGGCAACGAAACCGCCGTGAACTGCGATAGCAACTTTTGCGCCATCGATTGGTTCAATGCGAACTACACCATTTACCAATAACGAAAGCACTGGTTCGTGACCTGGCAGAATGCCGATCTCGCCTTCTGGAGTTTTGGCAACGATCGACTTAGCCTGGCCCACCCACACACTGCGGTCCACAGCTACGACAGAAACGCTGAGTTCAGACATGATTAGCCCTGAAGCTTCTTGGCATTTTCGATAACGTCATCGATACCGCCAGCCATAAAGAAGGCCTGCTCTGGCAGGTGATCGTATTCACCTTCAGTTAGCTTCTTGAATGATGCAACAGTTTCTTCCACTGGAACGAAGGATCCCTTTTGACCAGTGAACGCTTCAGCAACGAACATATTCTGTGACAAGAAACGTTCAATACGACGAGCGCGGTTTACTAGGATCTTGTCTTCTTCGGAAAGTTCATCAATACCAAGAATTGCAATGATGTCCTGAAGTTCCTTTGACTTTTGCAGGATTCGCTTAACTTCAGCAGCAACTGCGTAGTGCTCGGCGCCAACATAACGCGCATCCAGAATTCGAGAACTGGAATCAAGTGGATCCACAGCAGGGTAAATACCCTTTTCCGAAATCGGACGGCTAAGTACGGTGTTTGCATCAAGGTGGGCGAACGTCGCAGCTGGAGCCGGGTCAGTTAAGTCATCCGCAGGAACATAAATTGCCTGCAGTGAAGTAATCGAGTGACCACGCGTTGAAGTGATGCGCTCTTGGAGTACACCCATTTCATCAGCAAGTGTTGGCTGGTAGCCCACTGCTGAAGGCATGCGGCCAAGAAGTGTTGAAACTTCGGAACCTGCCTGAGTGAAGCGGAAAATGTTGTCGATGAAAAGAAGCACATCCTGCTTTTGAACATCGCGGAAATACTCAGCCATGGTCAGCGCGGAAAGTGCTACGCGAAGACGCGTGCCTGGTGGCTCATCCATCTGACCGAATACCAGTGCGGTATCAGCAATAACGCCAGACTCAGTCATTTCAAGGAAGAGGTCATTGCCCTCACGTGTGCGCTCACCAACACCGGCGAATACCGAAACACCACCGAAGTTCTTGGCTACGCGAGTAATCATTTCCTGAATCAAAACGGTCTTACCAACACCGGCGCCACCCATGAGGCCGATTTTTCCACCTTTTACGTAAGGAGTTAGTAAGTCAATAACTTTGATACCAGTCCAGAAAACTTCAGTCTTGGATTCCAGTTGATCAAATGTTGGAGCTGGACGGTGAATTCCCCAGCGCTCTTTAATTTCAAGGGATGCCTCTGGCACGTCAAGGGGTTTGCCAAGTGTGTTCCACACGTGGCTCTTTGTTACATCGCCAACGGGAACAGTGATCGAGTCTCCGGTGTCGCGAACATCCGCCCCACGGACAAGTCCGTCAGTTGGTTGCATCGCAATGGCTCGCACCATGTTGTCGCCAATGTGAAGGGCTACCTCAAGTGTTAACAATCGCTTTTCGCCATCGCCGAAATCCACATCGACTTCCAGCGCGTTATAAAGCGCTGGCATGCCTTCTACTGGAAACTCAACGTCAACAACAGGGCCAGTTACGCGTGCTACGCGCCCGAGCGATGTCTGTGTCGTGGTTGTCATATCTACTTACTCCCTGGTTATGCGGACGTCAGTGCATCGGCGCCGCCGACAATTTCACTGATTTCCTGGGTGATTTCTGCCTGTCGAGCCTGGTTGGCTTGACGGGCAAGTGTGCGGATTAGTTCTTCGGCGTTATCAGATGCAGATTTCATAGCGCGTCGACGGGCGGCGTGCTCACTGGCTGCAGCCAGTAACAATGCGGTGTAGATCATGTTCTCGACGTATCGAGGGATTAAAGCTTCGAGTACAGCTTCTGGGCTGGGCTCGAAATCATAAAGTGGGAAGACTTTTGAACCGAGTTTTTCAGCGGCTTCTTCCTTAGTGGCTTCAATTATTTCAACTGGAAGAATCCGGCGAACCCGAACTTGCTGGACTGCCATATTTACGAAGTGGGTATAGACCAAATGAATTTCGTCTACGCCACCTTCAGCTGTTGGCTTATCAAAAGCTTCCAGAACTGTTGCTGCAATTGCCTTGGCATGTTCGTAAGTTGGCTGATCTGTAAATCCAGTCCACGATTGCGCGATTTTACGCTCGCGGAATTTGTAGTAACCAACAGACTTGCGACCAACTAAGAAATGTTCTGGTGTTACGCCCTGTTCCTTAAGTAATGAATTCAGGCCTTCACCTTCTTTGATAATTGCTGAAGAATAAGCGCCAGCAAGGCCACGATCGGCAGTGATAAGAATTACTGCCGCACGTTTACGGTTCTCAACTTCGGTAACAAATGCGCCCTTGGTGCTGCCGTGTGAGGCAGCAGCAGAAATAGCACGCAGAAGTTCCTGGGTATATGGCAAAGAAGCTTCAACGCGTTGCTGCGCTTTTACGAAACGCGAAGAAGCAATAAGCTCCATGGCTTTCGTAATCTTCTTAGTCGACTGAACGGACTTAATCCGTCGTCGATATACCCGTAGTTGAGCACCCATGTTAGGCCTTGACCTTCACGATCTGAGCAATGTCAACGTCATCTTCATCGATCGCTGCAACAGGTGCATCATTAACAAGTGAGTGACCAGAAGTTGTGCGGAACTGCTTCTTGAAGTCGCCGATTGCCTTTTCTAGTTGGCTAACGTTCTCATCTGATAAATCAGTTGTGCTTCGAATGGACTCAAAGATTGCGCTGTGGTTGCGATCAACGTGATCTAGGAACTCAGCATCAAAACGACGAATGTCTTCAACTGGCACATCATCAATATTTCCTGAAGTTCCAGACCAAACGGAAACTGCTTCGCGCTCCATTGACTGTGGCTGGTATTGCCCCTGCTTTAGTAATTCAACAAGGCGGGAACCACGAGCTAACTGCGCTTTAGAAGCAGCATCAAGATCGGAACCGAAAGCAGCGAAGGCTTCAAGTTCGCGGTACTGAGCTAAGTCAAGACGCAAGCGACCGGCTACCTTCTTCATCGACTTAGGCTGCGCGGAGCCGCCTACGCGGGATACCGAAATACCTACGTTGATAGCTGGGCGAATACCTGAGTTGAACAAGTCCGACTCCAGGAAGCACTGACCATCTGTAATCGAAATTACGTTGGTTGGGATGTAAGCCGAAACGTCGTTGGCTTTTGTTTCAATGATTGGAAGTCCAGTCATTGACCCGGCGCCAAGTTCGTCAGAAAGCTTTGCGCAACGCTCTAGCAAACGGGAGTGTAAGTAGAAAACGTCACCTGGGTAAGCTTCACGACCTGGTGGACGGCGAAGCAATAGTGATACTGCGCGATAAGCCTCAGCTTGCTTTGAAAGGTCATCAAAGACGATCAAAACATGCTCGCCCTTGTACATCCAGTACTGGCCAATGGCAGAACCGGTGTAAGGAGCTAAGTATTTGAAACCTGCAGGATCGGAGGCCGGAGCGGCAACGATAGTGGTGTATTCCATCGCACCAAATTCTTCAAGCGCGCCTTTAACTGCGGCAATCGTTGAACCCTTTTGGCCGATAGCAACATAGATGCATTTAACCTGCTTCTTTTTGTCACCAGACTTCCAGTTCTCGCGTTGGTTCAAGATTGTGTCGATTGCTACGGCAGTCTTACCGGTCTGGCGGTCGCCAATGATTAGCTGACGTTGACCGCGACCAATAGCAGTCATCGCGTCAATAGCCTTTAGGCCAGTTAACATCGGTTCCTTAACTGGTTGGCGCTGCACAACAGTTGGCGCCTGTGTCTCAAGAGCGCGACGACCATCGGCAACAATCGGGCCAAGGCCATCGATTGGATTGCCTAGTGGATCGACAACGCGACCAAGGAAGCCATCACCAACAGGAACCGAAAGAATTTCGCCAGTGCGCTTTACGCTCTGTCCTTCAGCGACTTTGGAACCGTCGCCAAGAAGCACGGCGCCAATTTCACGAACGTCAAGGTTTAATGCCAGACCCTTAAGTCCGCCTTCAAACTCTAGAAGTTCGTTAGTCATGGCCGAGTGCAAACCTTCAACTCGCGCAATACCGTCACCGGTCTGCGTTACCTGTCCAACTTCTTCGCGCGAAGTGCCAGCTGCAAACGACTCAACATTGCGAGCGATTGCATCGCGGATCTCATCCGGGCGGATCGAGAGTTCCGTCATGGTGTCCTGCTTTCTTCTTGTTAGTTCGTGCTTATTGGTGCTTGGTTAATAGTTTCTTAGCTTGCTTAAGCCAACAAAGTTCTGCGGGCGCTTTCTAGTCGGGCGGAAATAGAGCCATCGATGACTTCTTCACCAATGGTTACTGTTATTCCGCCCAAAACCGATGGATCAATGGCGACATTAATCCGAACATCTTTACCTGTAAGTTTTGATAGTGCTGCAGATAACTTGCGAGTTTGTTCAGTATCAAGGGCGATAACAGAGCGCACTTCTGCGACAACTTGATTGCGCTGCGCGGCAGCCAAGTTGCCAAGAGTTGCAAGTACCGAATCAACGCGTCGGCCACGCAAGTGTCCGGCAACGTATTTGCTTAAGTTCAAAGTACTTACATCAACTTTGCTTCCTAGCAAATCACCGACAACGGCTGACTTAGCTAACGAGCTTAGAGCTGGATCAGTTAGTGTCATCTGAAGCTCAGATGAAGCCTGGACCGCACGCGAAAAGTGGAATAATTCGTTTTCTACTCGATCAAGAGAGCCTGCCTTGTCGGCAACAACAAAGGCAGCCTGGAAACCAACAAGTTCCACAGCGTCCACTAAATCCTCGCCTGATGACCAGCGAGCCGCTACAAGTTCACTAAGGAATTCACTGGTGCTTGCACTAACTTTCTTACCGAACAAATCCTTAATCAGCGATGTCCTAGCGGAAACTGGCTGACCGCTATCAGCAAGATTTTGTCTAAGCGATTTCTCGCTAGCCAAAATATCGGCAGCCGCAAGTAACTCAGCACTCAGGGCTGACAGATCGCCCTGATTCGAACGGGAGCGCATTGACTCCTGTACTAATGCCAAACTATTGCGGGATGCGCCGATCATTTCTTGGCTGTCTCGCTCTCAAGGTCTGCAATAAAACGATCAACGCTGGCACGTGCCCGAGCGTCCTCCGTTAAGGATTCCCCCACTACCTTGCCAGCAAGGGTAAGTGCGAGCTCACTAACATCGCGACGAAGAGTTGCCATTGCCTGGGAACGTTCCGCTTCAATCTGGGCTTGTGCTCGCTCAGTAACAGTTGCTGCAACAGCTGCAGCTTCCCCGCGTGCGGCTTCAATCATCACTGTTTTTTCAGCTTGCGCTTCCGCGCGTATGTTTGAAGCTTCAGTGCGGGCATCAGCCAACTGGGCGCGGTACTGCTCAAGCATGGCCGCAGCCTCTGCTTGGGAATTTTCCGCTCTAGCAAGTCCGCCTTCAATTGCGTCCGCGCGATCTTCCAGCGTCTTGCTTATTGCTGGAAATGCGAATTTCGCAAGTGCGAAAAAGACAATACCAAAGGCAATTGCGCCAATAATAACTTCGTAAATTGGCAGCCGAAGGATGTTAGTTTCTTCGCCTGAAGCAATGATATTAAACACGGAAATTTAATCCTTTTGTTGAATTAGGTGCCGAAAACGAATGGGACTACGAAACCGATTAGCGCAAGGGCTTCAGTAAGCGCGAAACCAAGAATCATATTCTGGCGAATAACGCCGTAAGCCTCTGGCTGACGTGCGATTGCTTGCACACCGTTACCGAAGATGATTCCGATACCTACGCCTGGACCGATTGCGGCAAGGCCGTAGCCGATTGAACCGATCGAGCCAGTTAATTCTGCTAGTACTGACATAACTTATTCCTTCTGTCGAGAGTCACTGGGTTGTCCAGTAACTCAGGTTTACTTTCTTTCTTGCGGGTAGTTCAATCTCGAGTGATTTCTCACTTGAGAAGATTTAGTGTTCAGCGTGCAGTGATCCACCAATGTAGACGGCGGTTAACAAAGTGAAAATAAACGCTTGTAGACCTTGGATAAACATTTCAAATCCGGTGAGAATAATGGTCACACCAAAAGAAGTTGCGGAACCGAGCACGCCAACTATCGATGGGGAGATTAAGTAATACGCACCTACTGTGAAAGTCGTAATCAGTAAGTGACCAGCAAACATGTTTGCGAACAAACGAATTGCCTGAGTTACTGGCCGGGTGACTACGAGCTGTAGTAATTCAAGTGGTGCAAGTAACCCGTACATTGCTTTTGGGACACCTGGCGGAAACATTGCGCCCGTGAAAAATTTAACTGGTCCTTGGTGCTTCATGCCTAAATACATATAGGTGATGTAAACCATCAAAGTTAAGGAAACTGGGAAAGCCAAACTAGACATAATTGGAAATTGTGCGCCCGGGATTACACCCATCAAGTTAGAAATCCAAATGAAGAAGAAGAGTGAACCTAAGAAGGGCACAAAACGATCGCCGTCTTTACCAATAACTTCGCGCGCGATTTGATCGCGAACGAATAAGTAAGCCTGTTCACCGATCGATTGCAATTTGCCTGGCACCATTTTGCGCGGGCGAGCGGCTGCCAAAAAGAACACGGCAACAATCAGCGAAACTAAGGCAGCAATGATCGAAGTTTTCCCAATTAAAAAATCCATACCTGCAACATTTAGCGTGGCGTAAGGCTCTAGAAAAAAGATTTCGGCATTTGGGGCCGGGAAGCCGCAACCTGAATTCAGATGAGGAACCACGGGGCAAGGAACTTCGGCGCTCAATTTAACAGCACTCATTGCTGATCGTTCCTCCGTTCACTCGTAGTGGTGTTTCGATCCATTGCCGAAACGCGTGCGTAGGTGAGGTAGAGCGCTAGAACAATTCCGAAAATTAATCCAGCCGCCATGAAAGCATCTTGATGACCGAACTTACGTCCGAGCAACCAACCAATTCCGCCATATAGAAGTAGACCAGCAGTTATGTTGCTTACTGAACGCCAAGCCATATCCGCAGTTGCACGGGTGTCTTCGGGAGTTGGGAAGTTAGCTCCGTTTGCCTTCATCGCTTCGCCAGATTATCAGGTTATTTTGGGTTGGATAAACCCGCCCCCGAGAT
>CAMBGF010000014.1 GCA_945866135.1 Bifidobacterium breve | reverse complement strand
CGACTAGATGGCTTGTTTAAGGGCACCAGCGAGGATCCAAATGCGCCAGATCGCTGGGTAGTTGTGGACTGGAAAACGGGAAAGCCAGGCTCAGCTAATGATTTACAACTAAGTATTTACCGCCAGGCTGCAGCGCTATCTCTTGGAGTATCCCCAGACCAAGTAGAAGCAGTTTTCTATTATGTGGCTGATCAAGTTGTTGAAAAACCGAAGAAGTTACTTTCAATACCTGAATTAGCAGAACTTATTTCGTAATTTTCAAATACTAATTTCAACTACGAGTGCACAGTGGTCACTAATTTCTAAAGCCAGAGTATGCGCACTTGCTTTGGCGAGTTTGACATTTTCTGCGCTCAATCCTCGAGCAAGCATGTGATCAAACTGAATGCGCGGCTTAAAAGTTGGATAAGTAGGAAGCTTTGCTAATGAATCCCAGCCGGTCACGCGCGCAGATATTTGCCCAGGCAAATTAAAATCTCCAATTATTAAAACTGGATTTTTTCGCGTAGCTAAGTGCTTGCTAAGCGTCCTAATTTGCTTCACGTTGTAACCTGGCACAAAGCTCAAATGCGCAGTTGCAACGGTTATTATTCCCGCAGGTGTTTCAAGATCGGCGATAATGGCTAGCCGTGGTTCATCTGCAACTTTAATAATTCGGGGCCTTGGATTACCTGGGAAAAGCAATGGCAGCGAAAGTGGCGCAGCTTTGAATCTTAAAACTTCAACATTTTTCATTGGATAACGCGAAGCTAATCCAACACCGTAATGTGGCTGCGTTTGGGAGTCTGACAAATGATCATTGGTGTGGACATGAGAATCGTCCGCACTCTCCCAAGATTCACCGGGCGTGCCAGTAACTGAGGGCGCGAAAATCCAGTGGGGTAAACCCATGGCTTGTGCCACTACTTCGGTTTGATGCTCGTAATCACTTCGAGGTTGGTTGCGATCCACTTCTTGTAGCCCAATAATGTCAGCAGAAATCTGGCCGGCAATTTCGGCTAATCCAGGCCTGGATTCGCTTTGAGTTAATGCAATTCCATGCAATAAATTCCAAGTAACAACTCTCATATCAAAAGACTACGCGCAAGCGCGTAGGATCGCTTTTTGTGGAGAACTTAATGCGCGACTTACCCCTTGCCCGGTTCACCATTGATCGAGCTGCCCAATTGCGAAGCAATCCGCTTTGGTTCGAGCAAGCTTGGGCTTCGCAAGCCACCAGAGTTTTAGTACTACATGAACGAAAAATTCCGATTACAGCCGAATTGTCCGTTGTTTGGGTGAAACCTTGGTCGCTAAAGATGTCAGCAAGTGATGCCAAAGAAGCTGCCTTATTCTTGGGCGCTGATGCGGAACATACCTACATCGCAATCATGAAAGATGAAGTAGGACTGGCCGATGTGAATTGGGCAAGTCTGCGCGATGTCGGTTCACAGTTAAGTGCAACTGATGTTGGATTAGCAACTTCAGCTGTTGCATTAGCTACTTGGCATGAAGGACATAATTTTTGTCCAAGTTGCGGACAGCGCACCACAATTGCAATGGCTGGCTGGTCGCGCAAATGTGCAAGTCACGAAACTGAACAGTATCCGCGCACTGAACCAGCCATGATCGTGGCGGTCGAAGATACTGCTGGTCGTATTTTGCTGGGTCGGCGAAGGGAATGGCCCCAGGGTTGGCTCTCGACTTTAGCTGGCTTCGTGGAGGCCGGGGAATCTTGCGAAGCTGCGGTAATTCGAGAGGTTTACGAAGAGTCCGGCATCCATGTGGATCTGTCATCACTTCGCTATCTAGGCTCACAGCCTTGGCCATTCCCAGCATCGCTCATGTTGGCTTACCGAGCTATTGCAACTAGTACGCAAGTCGAAATGCATGACGATGAAATGACTGAAGTGCAATGGTTTTCTCGCGCAGAATTAGAAACTGCTTGTGACGCTGAAACTTTAAAGTTACCCAGCCCAGTTTCGATTGCATTTCGATTGATTCAATCTTGGTACGGCACTGACATACCATTGAAGTGGTGTCGAGATTAATTTAATTATTACAATCATTTAGAGAGATCACACAGAGATATGGTGGAACAAAATGAGTGACAAAATAACGATGTACAGCACACCGTGGTGTGGTTACTGTCAGCGCTTGAAGGCACAAATGGGACGCGAAGGTATCGAATACAACGAAGTTGATATCGAACAAGATCCAGCTGCTGAGCAATTTGTTATGGGAGTGAATTCGGGGAATGCAGTAGTCCCAACCCTGCTTTTCCCAGATGGCTCAACTCGCACAAACCCAAGCATTGGTGAAGTTAAGTCCCTACTTGGGCTGTAACAGGCTTGCCTTGCTAACAGGCAACTGGGGCGTAGTACCGCGGTGTCAGAGCTACTTGGCACAATGGTTCGGTGCCCGCGATTCTTGATTCCTTAGACGACCAGCAGCGGGCTGCGGCGCAGTGCATTTCAGGTCCCGTTGCAATTTATGCTGGCGCAGGCACTGGCAAGACCCGTACTATTACGCATCGAATCGCACATGCCATAACAAGTGGTGAGCATGATGCATCTCAAACTTTGGCAGTAACTTTCACAACTCGCGCAGCTGGTGAATTACGAAATCGCCTTGGACAGCTTGGTGTGGGCGGTGTCCAGGTGCGAACATTTCACAGCGCAGCACTTCGTCAATTGCGTTTCTTTTATCCACAATTTTTTAATTCTAACTTGCCAGATCTAATGCCGAGTAAATTTCGATTTGTAGCTGATGCCGCAACGTTGTGCCGTGTTCCAAATGACAAAGACACAATTCGTGATTTGTCTGCCGAAATTGAATGGGCCAAAGTAAACATACTTTCACCTGATAGTTATCGCGAAAAGGCCGTGGAAGTGCGTCGCGATTTAAGTGGGGAATTAACTGTCGAAAAAGTTTCAAAAGTTTTTGAAGCCTACCTGTCGCGAATGGACGAAGCGCATGCCATGGATTTCGAAGATGTCTTGTTGCTGACCACAGCAATGCTGGAAAATTATCCTGAAATGGCGACCACAGTACGTAAGCAATACCGACATTTCACGGTGGATGAATTCCAGGACGTCAGCCCAGTCCAGTTCGAGTTGCTCTCACAATGGTTAGGCGACCGCGACGATGTTTGTGTGGTGGGAGATCCAGCTCAAACTATTTATTCATTTTCCGGCGCAACTTCAAAATATCTCATTAACTTTGCGTCCCACTTTGCGCGCACCCAGGATTTTCAACTCACCCACTCCTATCGAAGTACTGAGCCAATTGTTTCCCTCGCGAATCAAGTCTTGGCAAAAGATGCAACTAGTCCGATTCGCCTTAAGTCCAAGAGGGGTCAGGGTCCAGATGCCACGTTAACTGCGTATAGCAGCGATGAAGAAGAAGCCAAGCAAATTGGGAAACAGATTGCCGAGTTGATAGCAAGTGGAATTAGTCCTCGAGAAATCGCAGTGCTTTATCGGATAAATAGTCAATCTGAAATTTTTGAAGCCGAACTTGGTGCCTTGGGAATTCCAGTATCTTTACGCGGAGCTGAGCGATTTTTTGAGCGTCCCGAAGTTAAGAATGCCTTACTCACCCTTCGTGCTGGGCTTCATGTCACGGGGGATAGACCGTTTGTTGAAACCGTGCGCGATATTCTGGGTTCGTTGGGCTGGAAACCAAAGGAACCAGATAGTGGCAGATCAGCGCGCGAAACTTGGGAATCGTTAAACACAATTGTTGAATTAGCTGATGATTTGCATGCCAAAGACGCAACAGCTCAATTGCCAGATTTTGTTAAGTCACTGGATTTACGAAACGAAATGGAATTTGCGCCAAGTGCAAATGCGATTACTTTGGCTTCGATTCATTCAGCTAAAGGCCTGGAGTGGGAGGCTGTGTTTGTTGCCGGATTGAGTGAGGGGCTACTGCCAATCTCGCACGCAACCACACCAACGGAATTTAACGAAGAACGCCGACTTTTGTATGTGGCAATGACGCGAGCAAAAACTGTGCTTCGGCTGTCTTGGTCCAAATCTCGACATACCGATGGAAAAGGATACCGGGAGCAGTCAACTTTGCTTCGAGATTTAAATTTCTAGTTAGAGACTTTGTCGGCAAAACCTGGAACCCATTGCGCAAATTCATCGCGCACTGAAAATTCCGATTCCAGCTGGCACAGAACACCGATACTTCCCATCCAAACCCGATGGATTAAAACGTAGTTTGGGGGCAAATTAATTTTTGTTCCAATTGACCAATCGGCATTTCGTGGATCACTTGTGCGCTGGAATTGTTCCCGGATCCAATCGCGACTGTGCTTAAAAATTTCTACTTGTGCAGGTTCAGTGAAAGGGCCCAAGTAATCCAGCAATGATTGTGCTTCAAGTTCAATTCCTGGGCGGATGAAACCTTCTTCACGCAAACCTGCCACTACCGTTTCGGCGTCACCTACGAGGGCAATTTTGAGTAATGTGCCCATGGCAGCAGGTAAGCCGTCAGGCAAGAGCGCAGTCGCCCCAAAGTCTAGAATCGCCAATCGACCATCCGGCATTACTTTGAAATTTCCGGGGTGTGGATCAGCGTGCAGTAAGCCAACCCGACTTGGGGCAGATAGTAAGAACCGCAAATACATTTTTCCAAAATGATCGCGTTCTTTTTGGGTACCGGATTCAATTAACCGGGCTAATGACTTACCCTCAACCCACTCGGTGATGATCACATTTTCCGCCGCTGCAAGTACGTGCGGTACGAAGTAATCGGGATCCCCGTCAAAACCAACGGCAAATTTGCGCTGCATTTGTGATTCATGCAGGTAGTCCAGTTCTTCGGAAACGCAGTCAGTCAGTTCGCGCAAAATTGATCGAACATCAATTCCAGGGAAGAACCCAGCGAATAATCTTCCAAACCGCGAGAGTTGTTGTAAGTCAGCAAGCAACGCTCCGGATGCACCGGGGTACTGCACTTTGACAGCAACTTCGCGACCGTCATGCCAAATGGCTCGGTGAACTTGACCAATAGAAGCAGCAGCAGCGGGCTCGTCATCGAATGAAGTGAATCGATCTCGCCAGTTTTCACCCAAGTTTTCCGCCAAAACTTGATGTACAGATTCAATTGCCATAGGTGGCGCAGAGTCTTGTAACTTCGTTAGCGACTCTCGATAAGGTCCAGCCATTTCATCAGGTAAAACTGATTCAAAAACACTTAACGCCTGACCCAGCTTCATAGCGCCACCTTTAAGTTCGCCCAAAACGTTAAAGATTTGCTCCGCAGTTTTTGCTTGCGTTAACGCTGTGACATCCTGCGCTGACATGCCACCAAGGCGCCGACCAAGTCCAAGGGCGCGACGCCCCGCATGCCTTAACGGAAGGGCGGCCATTCTGGCGCTGCGATTTATGCCACTTTGGGAAATTTCACTCACCCCTAATTGTCAGCCAGATAGGTCCAAGCGGCATCCGCAGGCGGGGTGAAAGTAGGTGGGATAGGTCTCATCCTGGCTGGGTAGCAAACCTAGTTGCGTCAAACTGGAAGCCGAATTTTGCATAGCATCTACAAAGTCTGCATCTATCCAGCGATTTAGGACCGCTTGAATTAATAGCGCAGTTCGGATGATGAGTGCAATCGGCGCAGTATCCACAGCATTATGAGCAGCCACTTGAAGTTCGATCCGTGGCCAAGCGCAGTCTTGATCGCAGCGATGCAAATGTAGGCATCGCAGGCACGGCTGTTGCCCGGGGGTAATTATTGAACTAACAAGGCTCGCACTCGAGCTGGTTGCTGCGAATAGATACGAGATATCCTTGGCGGCAAATGCATCAGCGCTGGTGGCATCAATCCAAGGAAAATTTGCGCGTTGATCAGGAAGCAAAATCTCAACCCTACGTTGCGCTTGAAAGCGTAATGAGTTCTTATGTGAAGATGCTCCGCGAATCATTCGCTCCATCAAATTTCGCGCAGTGTGATCGCGTCGATTTCCAATGTCTACTCTTGATGCTCCCCACGGAGTGAGATCGTCTTCCCGAACTAATTGCGAATCGCGCACCGTGATGTTCGGATAGCCCGAACTCGCCAGCAATAACCCCAAGGTAGTACCAAGTCGACCAGCACCATGAATCGCAATTTCACAGGCAATGCGCGCCTTCATGGCTTGATGACTTCCAACCGTTTCGCGATTTAGATTTAATCTCTGGAGCCCGCTTACTGGATTTTTATCATCGTAAGTTTGGGTTGTTGGACCCGAGGTGAGTAATCCCAAGTTTGCGAGTTGAATGAGAAAATTCTTACCAGAACTTACGGTGAAGCCAGCTTGATTTAGTTCCAGACAGATTTGCGCAACAGAATTATTCCCCGAAAGCAACTGGAATATTTGTTTCCCTATCTGTTTATCTAAAATTATCGCCGAACTTGGGTTGATTCCAATTTGAATTTGGAACTCATCGCGTTCGAAGAAGTGCACCCCTGGTGCCAGTTGTGGGTTTGAAATTGTCATGTCCAAAGTTTTGTAAACTTAGCCTGTGTATCGAGAAAACGATCCACATTAACCATGTGCTATTTCCCAAAACTTGCTGTTCAATGGCAACGATGCCAAAAGATAATTTGTCCTGATAATGGTTAAGTCCGTTATTGCCCATCTGGAACTAGAAATATTTTTTACCCACAGGTGGCGGACAGCGTTTTGCCTGATTAAGTCAGGTATTCACTGGGTCACAAGCAGACTGTCCCCAACTTGTTCACCATTAATCCCCAGTCAAAGTGGCACATGTCCCCAGTTCATCCCCAGCCTTGTCCACAGCTCCATCGATGAGATTCGCAGTTACGTTGCGCAGAAGCATCAGATACCCGTAAGTTTTCGCGTGTTGAAGCTCTCGAGATAACGAGCCGACATTCGCAAGGGGAAGGCGAATGTTTGCGCACGCGGCTCGAGAGCCTCAACTTTTTTATGGGCAGGCTGGACTAGCCTGAGTTACATGCCCAGCTCAAATCAACCCTCGTTATTTGATTCCGATGCGTCTTCAACAGAGCTCGATCCTGCTGAGCCAATTGAGTTTGTCTACCAGCGCACTGATTTAACAAAAGTGGAAGTGCGCCGAAGTAAGCGGGCAAAGCGAAACGTAACTGCGCATCGAGATAATGAAAAAACGGTCGTTACTGTGCCAACAAGAATGGCAAAGCGAGACATTGCAGACTATGTCAATGAGTTAGTAACCCGGCTAGATGATCGCGATGAGCGATCCACTTCGCAAGCATTACTTGAGCAGCGTGCCCGCCAACTTTCCAAGCAATATCTTGCGCAAGATTTATTTGAAACTCATTTCGTTCCAGTATCAATTCGCTGGGTCACAAATCAAAATGCTCGCTGGGGATCTTGCACACCCAGTGAAGGAACTATTCGACTATCACATCGCATGGTTCGCATGCCCACCTATGTGATTGACTCCGTCATAATTCATGAGTTGATCCATTTATTGATTGCAGATCACAGTGAAGATTTTTACGAGCTCATGAATAAATATCCAGACCAGGAAAAAGCTAAGGCTTACCTAGATGGATTTTCGCATGCCCAGCAAAATTACTCGCCCGAATAACCAGTTACTAATTATTAATTAACTTTAGGAATTAAGGTCTGGATTATTTTTGTCAGCTTCAATGGCTTTGTTTAGTTCAGCCATTAAATCTTCGCTACCGGTTGCTAAAAATGCATCGATATCATCAATGTCACTGTCCCGGGGAAGTAAGTCTGGGTGAGACCAGAGCAAATCTCGGGCCGCGATTCCTTGGGTATCCGCCAGGCGTTGCCAAAGGGCAGCAGCTTCGCGCATCCGCCGAGGTCGCATTTCTAAACCAATAAGTTCGCCCAAAACTTTCTCCGCGGGTCCGCCAGAGGCACGGCGCCTGCGAAATACCTCTTCCAGGGCGCTAGCTGAAGGTAATCGGGTTCCTGCGGCCTGCGTCACAACTACATTGACCCAACCCTCAATTAGCGCGAGCAAGAGCTCAATTCGAGTCAGCGCCGCAACTTGCGCCGGTGTCTTTGTAGGTTCAAATAGCGATGAATTCATCATGCTATTTATGCTCTCGGGATCTCTGGGATCAACTTGCGTCATAGCTTGCTCGATTGCGGAAGTATCGATTTGCACGCCACGGGCGTAATCACAGATCGCAGCCAGAAGTTGAGATTGAATCCACGGAGCTGCCGAAAATAACCTTTGATGCGCCAGCTCGCGAAGCGTCACATAAAGGCGCGCATCCGACTCATCAATTGATAAACCTTTAATAAATGCGTCAACGTTGGTTACAACTAATCCAGGTTTGCCCGCAGCAGCTAGTGGAATGCCAACATCGGAGTTACTCAGCACCTGCGTTGTCATTTGTCCAAGTGCCTGCCCAAATTGGGTGCCAAACATGGTTGCGCCCATTGACTTGGCCATAGCCATTAGTGGACCAGTGATAGCCGCAAAATCTGGGGAAGCCAAAGTTTCACGAAGATTTTCGGCAACTTCAGGGGGCAAACTTGCAAGTAGTTCTTCCGGAAAAGTTACTGCGCCGGCTTCGTTGCCAGAGGGCAACATACCTGTCATCGCCGATGCAACGCCGTCAGCAACGGGTTGAACCATAACTTTCCAAGTGTCAAATGAATTCGCAAGCCAAGCGCTTCGGGTAACGGTATCTATGGTGTGCCCAGCACTTGGTAAGGCGGTCACTTCATTTAGCCACAAGTCAGCAAGATCAGCCGCAGCTCGTAACCGTTCCTTATCAACGCTCGTAATAGCAGGATCACCCGCGCTTTTAAGGACTTGCTCGGAAGCAGAGTGCGCGCTAGTCCAGTTAACTGACCCACCTGATGGATCGCCGCCATTGCGCAACATGCGCCCCATGTTTTCCAACATGTCAGCTAACTCATTTTTGTCATCACCACCAGGTGAAAATCCAAACGGAATACTCATTTTGCCCATTCTTGTTCTACTTCGTGATTTTAAGGTTATGCCCAGGACTGGGTTTCCCAATGCATTTTTGATCTAGCCCTGGGCGAACAACCAATAAATATTTATAACGTACGCTTGGTTTCTTAAGGTTTTCAATAACAACCACCATAGGACGGCCTCGCCAATGCGATCGAAATTTAAGCCAAAACTAACTTGGACACTTTTGATTTTGCTTGGGATAGGGATGTTCCTCCCAGTTCCATACGTATTGACCACCCCTGGCCCAGTTTTTAACACGATTGGAAAAGTCGATGACACCGAATTAATTTCAATTTCAGGAACGCAAACTTTTCCAACACAGGGCGAATTAAATATGACTACTGTGCGAGAAACTGGTGGGCCGCAAGAAGGTCTGGACATATTCCAAGCGCTTTGGGGCTGGCTGGATCCCAATAGTCGCGTGGTTCCGCGTGCTTACATCTATCCCGAAGATCAAACAGAAGCTGAAAACGCTGCGCAAAGCGCTGAAGCTTTTAGCACTTCGCAAAGCCATGCCATCGCAGCCGCTATGAAATATTTAGAAAAACCAGTGGTAGAAACAATCGTCGTCACAAGTATTGGCGTCGATACCCCAGCTCTTGACAAACTTCGTGCCGGCGATGAGATTATCTCGGTCGATGACGTTGCTATGAAATCGCCCGAGCAAGTCGTTGCAGCCGTTCGAGCTAAACCAATCGGAACTAACTTGGTATTTGTTGTTAAGCGCGAAGGTACCCAGTTGACCCAGATTGTTACTTCCATACCAAAGCCTGATGACGCTGGAACTGTTGAGGATGAATCAAAAATTCCCTACATCGGCATTGGGATCGACGTTAATTACGCCGCTTCCTTTCCTATCAACTTTGGTGTCTCGGGAGTTGGTGGACCTAGCGCCGGATCCATGTTTGCAGTTGGCATCATTGACAAGCTCACTCCTGGGGCATTAACTGACGGCAAAATTATTGCTGGTACCGGAACTATCGATCCAACTGGCAACGTCGGTGAAATAGGTGGCATCCAGCAAAAACTTATTGGCGCCAAGAAAGCTGGCGCGGTTTTGTTTCTAGCACCGCAGGGCAACTGCAATGACGTGGTTGGACACATCCCCGATGGGTTAACGGTTGCTTCTGTTGCCACGCTTGCGGATGCAATAGCTGCGATTACCGCCTTTAATAACGGCCAGCAAGTTAAGCCTTGCACTGGAGATTAGAAAATATCATCAGGAACATAAACTTAGAAAAATATAGATTGGATGGCAATGAAAGAAATTTCTGCACTTGAACTAATGGCGATTTACCGCAACGTCTCGGTTGTGGACGTGCGCGAACTTGATGAGTATGTAAGCGGGCATGTCCCAGGAGCTATTCATATTCCACTTGCCACGATCCCACTACGTTTTAGCGAACTTGATAAAGGTGTAACGCAATACTTGATTTGCGAAGTTGGTGGTCGTTCGGCGAAAGCTGGCGCTTATTTGGAGCAACAAGGTTTTGAAGTAGTAAACATTGCAGGTGGTACTGGCGAGTTACGAATGATGGGTACGCCGCTAACTACGGGAGAGCAAGCGTAACTTCGGTTGAAAATCCGGCGCGCTTTAGGTAGCAAATAGTGCTACCAATACTTGTTTTGCCTTAGTCAGCAAAAGTGGCAGCAAGAGCTTCGTTAAGTCGGGTTACAAGATTTGGCGCGACTGCAACCGCATCAGCGGAATCATGAGTTCGGTGTCTTAGGGCATTTAAGTTTTGCCCCGTGCGCAAAACTGCACTGACAATTCGAACATCTCGGCGATCGGGATGATCGGCGGCGGCCTGCACCAGCGCAGCGTCATCGGTTCCTGGTAAATCTGATTGCGCGCTCGGTGGCAAAACGATTCTTTCGAGCGCAACTATTGCTCCAACTACGTCATCTGGCCAGGCAATAGTTGCAAGGAGTTCATCAAGCTCCAAAGTGTCTTCGAGCTCTTGCTCCACGGAGGTCAGCGGCATTTCGGCACTAATTCCCAGTTTGGTTGCCACCTGCGGATTGGCAGCTAGCAAACTAACCGTTGGGACTAAGGCAAAAAGTCGCACTGGCTGATCCCAACCAGCGCTGGCAACGTGATCTTCAACTTCTCGAATTAGGGCTTCTAGGTTTGAGGCAAAATCCATAGGGTAAGTCTGTCGTATGTCGCCTGCGGTTAATCAACGTGAGGTATTTCAACGTAAGGTATTTGAGTGAGCATAAATCAGGAACGTCCTCGTCGTAGTCCACTAGGTGTAACTTTTGCGGTCCTAGCGGCCCTATTTGTTGCATTTTCAACCTTCGCGGGTTATTACACAGATTGGCAATGGTTTGGCTCAGTCGGGCGCACTGATGTTTACACCCAGCAACTGTTAATCAAGGCCACTTTGTTTTTAGTTTTCACCGCGCTGACCGCTCTGAGTTTGTGGGGCTCGGCAACTTTGGCGCATCGCGCCCGGCCACTTAATCTGCCAGCTACGCCCGAGGAATTTGCGCTAGCTAAGTATCGCGAGAGCCTGGATCCATTTCGTCGATTGCTGTTTATCGTAGGACCCATTGCATTTGGTGTACTAACTGGAATTTCAGCGGCAAGCCAATGGAAAACTTATTTACTTTGGAAAAACTCAACTCCCTTTGGGCAAGTTGATCCGCAATTTGGAAAAGATATTTCGTTCTACGCTTTTGAATTGCCATTCCTAAGATTTTTCCTAGGATTTGGTTTTACGATTTTGATCATCTCGCTGATTATTAACATTGCCATCCATTACATCTATGGCGGTTTGCGAATTAGCCTGTCCCAATCAACAGAATCTGCGCGACGTCACTTGATGTTTTTCTTAGGAACTTTGGCGCTACTTAAAGCCGCAGCTTACTCAATTGATAAGTACGCGCTAGCAACTAAGTCTGATTCTTTAATTACTGGACTTAAGTACACAGATGTCACTGCGGTAGTGCCAGCGAAAACAATTCTTACTTACATTGCCTTAGCAACTGCGATCTTGTTTTTCGTTTCAATTTTCCGCAAGGGCTGGTCACTGCCCTTTATTGCATTTGGCGCGATGCTAGGCGCCTCACTTGTTATCGGTGGACTTTACCCAACCTTCGTGCAGCAATTTCAGGTTAAGCCTTCGGAATTACAGCGCGAAGCTCCTTACATTCAAAAAAATATCGACGCGACAAGAACTGCTTATGGTTTAGATGATGTGAAGTTCTCAGATTATGCAGCTATTGATAATCCATCGCTAGCTTCGTTAGCAGAAGATGCCGGGACGTTAGGAAATATCCGCTTACTTGACCCGGCAATAATTTCGCCAACTTTTAGGCAGTTGCAGCAGATTCGTGGTTTTTACGCTTTCCCTGATGCTTTGGACGTAGATCGCTATTTAATCGATGGGATTAAGCGCGGGTTAGTTGTCGGAGTTCGCGAAGTCAATCTAGCCGGCTTAGCTGATGATCAACGTAACTGGTTTAACGACACTATGGTCTTCACTCACGGTTACGGTGTGGTTGCCGCTTATGAAAATACTTCAGCAAGTGATGGCGAACCAGATTTTGCGGAAAGTAACATTCCGCCATCTGGCACGTTAGATATCAAAGAGCCACGAGTTTATTTTGGTGAGCAATCTCCGGAGTATTCAATTGTTGGTAGCGATGGAACTGCTGGACCACTTGAACTGGATTACCCAGATGATAAGAGTGCCAATGGCCAAACTAACAACACTTACAGTGGCACAGGTGGTGTGGCGGTAGGAAATATATTGCAACGCACAATATTTGCACTTGATTATCAAGATCCAAATATCTTGCTCTCCAATCAAATTGGCACAGAGTCAAAAATTCTTTACGACCGAGATCCAATGACGCGTGTTTCTAAAGTCGCGCCTTGGCTAACACTTGATGGGGATCCATATCCAGCTGTGATCGATGGCAAAGTGCAATGGATCATTGATGGTTACACCACATCAAATAATTACCCATACGCAGCTCGAATTTCCTTGCGCGATGCAACTGCAGATTCGGTCAATAGCCAATTTACGGCTTCACCATTAAGTGCTGGAAACATCACTTACATCCGTAATGCAGTGAAAGCAACAGTTGATGCCTATGACGGCACTGTCACAATTTACGCATGGGATGAATCAGATCCAATTCTGCAAACTTGGAGTAAGGCCTTCCCTGGAGTTGTGCAACCAAAGTCGGCTATTCCAGCTGGAGTTCTAGAGCACATCCGGTACCCAGAAGACATGTTTAAGGTGCAGCGCAATGTTCTTTCCAGATATCACGTAACTGACCCACAGGCGTTTTATTCAGGTCAGGATTTCTGGATCGTTCCAGAAGATCCAACTAAGCCAACAGTTGGACAACCGCAGCCACCTTACTTCTTGACACTACAAATGCCAGATCAAAAAGCGCCATCGTTTTCGCTAACGTCAACTTTTGCTCCGACTAATCGTCAGACATTAGCTGCGTTCATGTCGGTTAATGCTGATGCTGGCGATGACTATGGCACGATTAGAGTTTTACAACTGCCGCGAAATACCACGATTCCAGGACCGCGTCAGGTGCAAAATAACTTCGAATCTGATCCAGAAGTTTCAAAGCAACTTTCACTTTTGCGAAGTGGCGGATCTGATGTGCAGTTAGGTAACTTGCTGTCGCTACCAGTAGGCGGTGGGTTGCTGTACTTTGAGCCGGTTTACATCCGCGCTGCCCAGGGTGAGGGCTACCCACTTTTGCGGAAAGTCTTGGTGTCCTTTGGATCTAAAGTTGCTTTCGAAGATGACTTAGAAACGGCCCTGTCTAAGGTGTTCACCGGGCAAACGGTTTTACCTGAGACACCAACTGATCCAGGGGCCCCAGCTGCTCCTGCGACCACGCCAACCGAAGATCTGGCTAAGGCCATTTTGGATGCGAACAAGGCTTACTCAGATGGCGTAGCCGCACTGGCTCTTGGAGACTTCACAGCTTATGGAAAGGCGCAGGCTCGCCTCTCAGAAGCGCTGCAACGCGCTACTGTGGCGGGATCTAAGATCTCGGGGCAGAGTTTGGAAGTTACCCCAACACCGTCAGCCACGCCAGTTCCTTCCCCGTCGCCATAGGGGAGTTAGTGGCTCACTTACTGAAATAAAAAGAAATACCCTCCCTTTTTAGGGAGGGTATTTCTTTTTAGTAGCGGGGACAGGATTTGAACCTGTGACCTCTGGGTTATGAGCCCAGCGAGCTACCGAGCTGCTCCACCCCGCGTCGGTTTCCCAAGGATACGCGAGAAAATGCGGGTATCCAAATCGTGCTTAACGAGTATCAGTCGCTCAAAATTTCAGTTATCTTTTCGGCGTCTCGCAAAATCGAGCCACCAATCAGCAATGGCTGGGTATCGTCTAGATTTCGCAGTTGCGCGATTGCTTTTGTGCGCTGATCCTGCCATTGATCCAGATCCTCACGTTGCAGATCTGATGGATTTTCCTCTGCAATATCCGCTTGATCCGAAATAACTTCAGCGGTTGCGCTGAGCACTCCAGCTAGCGCAGTGGCAAGTAATGCTGGAAGTTGATGCGAGCTTCCCGAAGTCAAAACTAGTTCGCGACAGATATTTAGCAGAGTACTTGCAGTCGCCTCTGTCATTTGAATTTGAGCAACGACCGCTTTGGTTTCTTCATAATCAATGGCTGGGGACCAAGCAGAACCAGCCAGCGCAGATTGGGCATTGGACTTGATGTCGTCAATTTCATTTGCGATGAATTCAGCGCGCACTAACCACTTGCCAGCAACTTTTGGATCAACAATTCCATCATTTTCTGTCAGTGCCTTGGCAATGCTATTTAGCAAAGCAGACATTGCGTATGACTGTTCAATACCGGCCATCAAGGCACGGTCTTGGGGTGAACCCTTTCGAACAAAATAAGAAACAAAGGTGGCAAATGCGGCGCCTAACAAAACTCCGAAGAATCGTTGCTCAAGTGAGCTTGCAGTGATATTTGGACCAACAACCAAAATCACGGTGACAACCAGAGCAATTGCGCCTTCTTCACCTAATTTTAAAAGTCGAGCAGCAACAAAGCAGGTGAAAATTGCGAGAAACACAACGATGGAATTGAAGCCGATTAATTGTGAGGCACCAAATGCAACTGTGCTGCCTATGATCACGCCAATAATCTGGAGAAAACTTTGCTGGGCGGAGTCATGAAAAGTATGACGAACTGAAACCACAGCCGTGATTGCTGCGGTGATACCAGAAACGTTAGGCAGATTTGCACCGATGAAATAAGCCATAGTGCCGGCGATCGTAGTTAATACCGCTAACCGAAAGTAAGGCGCCGCAATAATGTCTGAAATTGTGACATTTTTGCCAGCAACATTTCGAGGTGTAAAGAATTCCTTAACCCGGGACATAACTTACTTTCTGCTTGATTTAATCCAATTCTATCCATATTCGGATATTGAAGAATTGAGCAGAATCTACAGGGTTACTGTTGCAACTTGGGATTGCGAATCCGCAGCAATGACAACATTCATGCCATCAGTTAGCTGGTCATATTCGGCTTGCGCCAACTCCACAATCGGCATACTGATGCCATAGATTTCTGCCGATACCAGAGCGCCAATGACCAAAATGGTGTCGCACTGCAGCATGACAATACCTAATGGCCCATCACCAGTTCGAATCAATTCGGCTAAAACCGCAGTTGCTGAACTGGATCCGCGCCCTGATGGCATAACCAGAATTTTGTTAGTCATTTTCGCTTTGTGTTGCGCGTGGTGTACATCGATTATTTCGCCATGGTGATTTACTCCACCCCAAAACGAAACAGGTTCGGTTAGTACCAGGACTTCACCATGTGCTTCGCCGGGGTGCGAGGTTTTGCCGGTCAGAATTTTTGCCACAGTTAAGACCACAAACTTTCATCTCGGACAACTCGACCTGCGCGCGCTGATGCGACGCACTCCACCAAACTGCCCAGTACAACGTCTATTCCAAGGTTGCCTGGTGCGTACCATGCCCACTTACCTGAGTTAGTCATGACATTTCTGACATTCCTATTTAAAACTGGTGTGACGTAAGTGCAGGTATCCGTCAACACTCGGCCACCAGCATTAGTGAACACGTCGAAGTAACCGAGTACTTTAGAGCGCGCTAAGACATCACGGCTGGTTGAAACGTAGAAATCAATGTGCTCAGCAAATTTAGGACCTTCACCAATTGCTTCGGCAAGTGCTCTAAATTCATCAACTGAAAAATGTGGTGTACCCAGGCTGACAGCATCCAACTTGTCGCTGGTTGTGGTGCTTAATTGATCACGGGCTTCTTGCACATCCTGCGCAGTAATAATTATGTGCTCGGCGTTAGGCGCAATGATTGCCTCCAACGTTGGGGCTTCAGGAGTAATGCCCACGACGTGAAACAGCCCAACGCCGCCAGCAGATGCACTTGTGGCACCCATACCCTTCAGGCGATCTTCTGTCACTCCACCATCGGCGAGGTCACCTGGTAACCCGACCATTGCCGCTACTCGAGTGCCAGCTTTATTTCCAAGTAATACTCCAAGGGCCGCCCAAGGCGCATCTTCGGAAAACATTTTGGAATCAATATTTGAAAAATCTAAAACTAAAACGGCTTTCCGCGCAGCGTCATGGTGCAATCCGCCAAACGGCACTCGGCCAGTAACAGCAGCAGACAAATCTAAGAAATCGCCATACCTATCGGACCGCGCTCCGAGTACGGAGTTTACAAAAGCAATGGCATTTGATTCCGCCCACGCAACGTGACTTCCAAATGCTGGGCGATGACCGGCTTGATACGGCGCACACGACCAAGTTGGTTCGCAGCCAAGTGCAATGTGGGCATCCATAAGTCGGCGGCCATGCGCCATAGTGATTTCATCACCATGCACCAAAGTTGGATGAAGTAAATCTAACGATCCAACATTCGTAGTTGTCTTCACTTTTACTTTTCCACCAAGTGCGACAAGTTTTTCGGTAAAGTCCAGACCTGCTTCGCCGTGATACAGCGTGCCATCCGCATGCGCTGATTCAATTTCAATTAGTTTTTCCGCACCGTTTGCCTTGGCAACGCCCACAATTATTCGCATACACATCGCAACGGCTTCACCGTGCTCGCCAGCAAGCATGGCGCTTTCTTCCTCAGATAAGGCAAGTTGATTTGGTGCAAGCGCCACGTAGATACTCCAAGTTGACTAGGTCTTTAAACTCTACAACCTTGGATATTGCCGGCTTTTTAGGGCACTTGTTGGCTAAATCTAAGTTGCACTTCGTTCAATTATGACAAAGACCAAGTGGTGAACTTTCCGAAAGTGATTTAAAATTATGTATGAGACTTGCTAAGCCACGATCGCTTTACTTCACATCGATGTTAATTCTCGTAGCAACTTTGGGCTTGAGTGCCTGCACATCCAACAATGACGCCACATCGGAAAGTTCCATGGGAAGTGGCGACATGATGGGCACCGATGCAGCAAATGAAGTCGGAGCTTTGTCACAAGCAGATGTAATGTTCCTGCAGATGATGATTGCGCATCACGAACAGGCCGTTGAAATGTCTAACCTAGCTGAAACTAACTCAGCTAATCCAGAGGTGCTAGCTCTAGCAGCTCAAATTAAGGCAGCGCAGGGTCCAGAAATTGAATTAATGTCAAAGCTTCTCACTGACGCAGGGCAAGCAATGATGATGGATCATTCCATGGGGGATAACGGCATGATGGGAATGGACGACATGTCGGTGCTCGCAGCAGCAACGGGAAAAGAATTTGACGTACTTTACTTAACGGGAATGATTGCTCACCATGAAGGCGCGATAGACATGACTAATCCAGTTGCAAACAGCGAAAACATGGAAGTTAAGACTTTGGCTGGAAATATCATTACTTCGCAAACTGCCGAAATTGCCGAAATGACAAAGTTGCTCGAAACACTTTCCTAGCCATACGGCACAATGACGGTATGACTTTAGTTACGCCAATAATTTTGGATTGTGACCCAGGGCACGACGATGCCATGGCGATTCTTTTGGCAGCAGCTCATCCCTCGATTGAGCTGCTTGGAATTACAACAGTTTCGGGAAATGGCGCACTTGAAAAAGTCTCTTACAACGCGCAGCGAGTTTGCGCCCTTGCCAATATTGTGGTGCCAATCGCTAAAGGCGCAGCAGATCCAATCGCCGGTAAGGCAAGTGCTGCCCCAACCATTCATGGCGTCAGCGCACTAGATGGTGCGCAACTTCCGGAGCCCACATTTGAACTTAGTGAACTATCTGCCGTTGAACTGATTGCAAAATTAGTCACAGAATGTGATCGCAAAGTCACGCTAATACCAACTGGGCCACTAACTAATATTGCAATGTTTTTGCAGGCATACCCGCAACTTCATGATCGGATCGAACATATTTCATTTATGGGTGGCAGTACTGAGCGTGGTAATTGGACACCGTACGCGGAATTTAACATCTGGGCTGATCCCGAAGCTGCCGATATAGTTTTGCGAAGTGGTTTGCCCTTAATAATGTCCGGATTAAATATCACTCATCAAGCGCTGGCAACCCCGCAAGTTCTAGCGCGAATTTCAGCACTAAACACTGAGTTAGCCCACACCATTGTGAAACTTTTGAATTTTTTTGCGGACACTTATCGTGATGTCTTTGCAATGCCAGATCCACCAGTACATGATCCGGTTGCACTAGCAATAATCATCGATGCAACGGTTGCAAAGTTAGTTTCTGCGCCAGTTGCAGTCGAACTGACCGGGACACTAACTCGAGGCGCAACGGTTGTTGACTTGTATGGAAACACTGGTCAGCAAGCAAACGTAGAGGTAGCAATGGAACTCGATGTTGAAAAGTTTTGGGACATGATGATTTCTGCGATAGAAACCTTAGGTTCACGTTAAGTTGAGCAATTCGCGCCATTAACTACAAGCCCGTATTGCACCGCTAGAGTAATTCTTGTGACGCCTCGACAACTCAACATGTACTTCTGGACCTTTATGTTTTGGGGTTTATCCTTTGTCTGGCTTACCAAAGTTGTTGAAACTTTTGGCTGGGTTGGGGGCGTAAGTTTTCGAGCTTTTGCCGCAGTCTTAGTACTTTTAGTACTGGCAAAAGTAATGAGAGTTGCCCTGAATTATCAACCAACTGACACAAAACACTATGCGATTTTGGGCGCGACCTCGGTCGCAATGAACCTCGGTGGCATGACTTTTGCACTTTCAAAACTAGGCACCGCACTAACTGCAATTTTGGTCACGACGATTCCGCTTTACAGCGCTTTGATTGAAAGAGTTTGGGGCAAAGAAAAGCACACGCCACTTATGATTCTTGGGCTATGGATTGGCTTTGGCGGCGTTGTTATCCTTATCGGATTGTCTTCACAGGAAATGAATAAGGACTTTCTACTTGGATTTTTAGGCTCAACTATTGCTTCTTTTGGATTTGCCCTTGGCGGTAATTATTCAAAAGTTAAAGCGGAGCACATCGGGGCTTGGGAGCAGACAATTGGCACCTTCACTTTCGGTGGACTTTACCTTTTACCGTTTATGTTTTTGGTGCCAATTGTGAAGACACCAACCTTGTCAGCATTTGGCTGGCTTTTCTTGTTAGCAGCCACGGCAAGTTCGCTCGCCTACATTCTTTATTTCCGATTAGTCGCTGAGATTGGCGCAACAAAAGCACTGACTACGGAATTTATGGTTCCAGTAGTCGCGGTAATTGTCGGAGCAGTGTTTCTCGGCGAGAGAGTTACTGTCACGGACTTAATTGGGGCGGCCGCAATTTTGCTAGGCAGTGCTTTAGTTCTTGGGCTTTTGCCACTTCAAAGTAAAACCAACAAATCGTCGGCTACTAATTAAATGTCCAGCAAGAAGCTTCCAAAACGTTACGGGTGGAATACACCAGTAACAGCGCCAGGTCCTGCTGGTGGGACCATGCTGAAAAACCTTCGCGCCATAGTCAAAGATCCGCTGACTTACTTGGAAGGCGTTTGGCAAGAACATGGTGACGTGGTTCAATTTCCAGTTCCAAAACCAGCAACATATTTAGTAAGTTCGCCAGCTGGTGCCCGCGAAGTTCTAGTTAATCAACATAAAGAAACTTCAAAAAAGACATTGCAATACAACAATCTTTCACTAGTCACTGGTGATGGTCTGCTGACAGCAGATACCCAAGCTTGGCGACCACGTCGGCGCATGCTGCAACCAGCGTTTCACCAAGAAATGATTTCACTTTCCCAGCATCACGTGGAATTGGGTTTAGCTAAGTTAGAAATTCATTGGCAGGAGGCCACTGCAACTGGGCCAACAATCATTGACATGGATCAAGCCATGATGTCCTTGGCACTGGAGATTACTTGCGGCGCGTTATTTGGTGTCGACATTGAAAGTGAAGTAGATGAAATCACGGCTGCGACATTGACTGCGCTGCATGGGGTTGTGGCAAGGGCTAGAAATCCTTTGGCACTTCCACTTGTGATTCCAACGCCCGCAAATTTCAAGATGAAACGCGCGATTAAGAAATTAGATGAAGCTGTCACATTAATAATTACTGCTCGAGCGGCAAATCAATTGCCCGCTACTGCCCCGATCAGGGACATGCTGGACGTTCTGTTAGATCCTGATTTGGAAATACCACTTTCAAAGCAGCAAATTCGCGATGAAATTGTCACTTTTATAGTTGCTGGTCATGAGACAGTGGCAAGCGCTTTAACTTGGGCTTGGTATTTGTTAGTAACAAATCCAGACGAAATGAAAAAACTTCAGGAGCGCCCGGAACGTGCGAATTTAGTACTTGCTGAAGCGCTGCGCCTATATCCTCCCGCTTGGGTAATTACTAGGCGCACACTAAGTGAAATAGATGTTGAAGGAATTACCATCCCAGCGGACTCACTGGTGATTGTTAGCCCATGGTTAGTACATCGAAATCTAAAAGTTTGGGAGCAGCCACTTCAATTTCTGCCTGAGAGATTTGAAACTGGCACACCGCAACTTGGGTACATTCCATTTGGCGCAGGTGCCAGGTTATGCATTGGCCGGGACATGGCAATTCTTGAAGGATCCATGATTCTTGCCCAGCTCACCCAGCATTGGAACATAGAAGCTATTCACAGCTCAAAGGTTCCAGTTGATGCTTCCGTGACACTTCGCCCAGTCGGCGGGATGCCAGTTCGAATTTCTAGAAAGATTTAATTTAAAAAATTAAGAACTTCAGTATGCAATATCGAGTTAGTAGAAATTGCTTGACCAGCATCCATAGCACTTTGACCCTTTGCGCCAGTAACTTTTCCGCCAGCGCCCTGCACGATCGCGATAAAGGCCGCCATGTCGTAAGTTTGCAATTGCGGTTCGATCGCAATATCAATTGCGCCTTCAGCAACTAATAAGTGTGACCAAAAATCCCCATATCCCCGAGTTCGCCACACTGCAGAAGTTAACTCTTGCAGGGCGCCACTTTTGAAAACTTCCCAACCAACAAAATCAGAAAATGAAAATGAAGCATCGGATAGTGACTTCACGCCGGAGACATTAATTGCTCGAATTGAACCATCAACATCTTTTGTGAAAGCGCCATCTTGCGGACTTGACCACCAAAGTCGACCCATTGCAGGTGCGGAGACGACTCCTACAACTGGCTCACCAGCAACCGCAAGAGCAATTAAAGTTCCCCAAACTGGGACACCGCGAATGTAATTCTTGGTGGCATCAATTGGATCAATGATCCACACACGCTGCGCTTGGACATTTGTATTGGGAAATTCTTCCCCGATCACTCCGTCTTCGGGACGGCGGCGCGCCAAAGTTTCGCGAATCGCAGTTTCAATTGCGCGATCAACTTCAGTGACCGGAGTGAAATCTGGTTTTGTTTCAACACTCAATTCCAGGGACCGAAACTTGGACATTGCCACGATATCTGCGGCTTTCGCCATTTCAAGGGCTAACTCAAGATCAGGATTCATAAGTTCACGTTACTGGCTTGGCAGGCGGAGTAAAAATTGGCAAGGAATCTTGAAGTTAGCTAGACGGGCTCTGCAGTGCGAGCAAGAGCCGGCGTAGCGAAGTTAGTCTATTTATTCCTGCTTCGCCAGCCTTACCGTCACTGACCCAGAGGTCAAGTGCGCAATCTGGTGGGGCTTGCCCTGAAACATTGACATGCGTGCAGGCCCTGGGACATTCCGCCGCACCATCGACTAATTCGGGAAAAGATTCAATGATGTCTTCAGGCTTAACGTGGGCCAATCCAAATGAGCGCAATCCAGGAGTATCGATGACCCAACCCGAATCATTTGGTAGGGGAATTGCGCGCGCTGAAGTTGAAGTGTGTTTACCTCGACCAGTTACTTCATTTACTTCACCCGTGGTGCGAAGTGCTCCTGGCACTAGGGAATTTACTAGTGTTGATTTTCCGACTCCCGAATGCCCAAGAAATACTGTGGTTCTCTCGGAAAGTGCGGCGCGCACTTGAGAGATACCTTCACCAGTTACTTGGTTAACAAGTATGTGCTTTAAATCCATGCCTGCATAGTTATCCAGCAAATCTTGCGCAGAACCTAAATCAACTTTAGTAATAATCAAAAGTGGTGCTAAGCCAGCTTCATAAGCAGCGACAAGTGAGCGATCAATCAATCCAACGCGCGGCTCTGGATTTGCAGCCGCAGTAACAATCGCCATTTGATCCGCATTAGCAACAATGATGCGTTCCACTGGATCACTGTCATCTGCAGTGCGAGTTAATACTGTTTCTCGATCAATGATTTCAACTAAGCGCGCCAATGTGTCTACTGTTCCCGAGAGATCTCCAACTAGCCGGACGCGATCGCCGATTACAACACCCTTGCGCCCAAGTTCTCTAGCTTTAACAGTTATAACTTCAACTTGGTCATCATGTAAGGCACCTTCTGGCACTACGCACGTGATACGACCTCGATCAACACCGATTACTTGTCCAGTTGATGCTTTGGAAAAATCAGGTCGGTCTTTAGTGCGCCTTCGAGTATTGCCTCGAGTTGGTCGTTGCGAAATTGAATCTTCGTCGTATGCACTCATGCAGTGACCAGGTCATGCCACAGATTTGCAAAATCGGGCAAAGTTTTCCCCGTAGTTGCAATATCTTCAATCGTGATGCCGGGCACAGCAAGACCTAATACCGAACCCGCCATCGCCATCCGGTGATCAGAATATGTTTCAAATATTCCGCCGTGAAGTTTTACTGGCACAATTTCTAGGCCATCGGCAGTTTCGGTAACTTGTCCGCCCAGCTTATTTATTTGCGTTGCAAGAGCCGCTAATCGATCAGTCTCATGCCCGCGCAAATGGGCAATCCCGCGCAGAGTTGAAGGACTTTGCGCCAAGGCGCATAACGCTGCGATTACCGGGGTAAGTTCGCCGACTTCATGTAAATCCACATCAATGCCTTGAATTACGCCAGTTCCAGTTACGCAAAGTTGCGAACCCTCGCGAGTAACGGTTGCACCCAAGCGAGGCAAAATTTTCCGCAAAAAATCGCCAGGTTGGGTGGTAATTTCTGGCCAATCCGGAATCGTAACTGAACCACCGCAAACTAGGGCGGCAGCAAGAAACGGCGCCGCATTTGATAAGTCCGGCTCGACAATGACGTTAAACGCTTGTGGAGTTCCTGGGTG
>CAMBGF010000013.1 GCA_945866135.1 Bifidobacterium breve | reverse complement strand
TTCTTGGCCAGAATCGTGATGCCCTTTTCCCGCTCAAGATCCATGGAATCCATAACTCGGTCATTGACATCTTGATTTGCTCGGAAAGCTCCAGATTGCCAAAGCATGGCATCTACCAGAGTGGTTTTTCCGTGGTCAACGTGGGCAATAATTGCAACATTTCGAAGGTCGTTGCGAACGGCAGTTTGGGTCACTGTCCTTATTCTAGTTGTGAAATGCCGGGTTCCAGCACCAGCAGTTCATGGCCATAAGGGTAAGTGGCCAAACGTGGTCAAGAGCAAAGCCGTGCGGAAGTGGCCGCCAAGCCAGTCGATCTCGTTATGGCGCAGTTGGCTGGAAGCTAACTAAACATTGAAGCGGAATTCGACTACGTCACCATCGGCCATTACGTAATCTTTGCCTTCCATGCGAACTTTTCCGTTTGCTTTCGCTTGCGCTACTGAGCCAGCTGAAACTAGATCATTAAATGCCACAATTTCTGCCTTGATAAAACCTTTTTGAAAGTCAGTGTGAATTACGCCAGCTGCTTCTGGCGCAGTTGCTCCCACTGGAATAGTCCAGGCGCGCGACTCCTTTGGACCAGCCGTCAAATACGTCTGCAGACCTAGAGTTTTAAAACCCACGCGAGAAAGTATTGAAATGCCACTTTCATTTTGACCAACAGACTGCAAGAGTTCAAGGGCTTCATCGTCGGGCAATTCACCAAGTTCGGCTTCCAACTTGGCATTCATAAATACCGCTTCAACGGGAGCAACTAATGCGCTGAGTGAATTCTTAAGTTCGTTATCAACGAGCTCTTCTTCATCCAAATTGAATACATAGATAAATGGTTTTGCAGTGAGTAAAAACAGTTCCCGAATTGGCTCATAATTCAACTTTGATTCGAAAATTGTTTTACCTGAATTCAGAATCTCTACTGCTTGTTCAGCAGTAGCAAGTGCTTCTGCTTTCGCCTTGTCAAGACGTGATTCCTTTAATAATCTCGGCATCACTTTTTCTAAAGTTTGCATATCTGCCAAAATTAATTCGGTATTAATAGTTTCAATATCATCTTTTGGTGAAATCTCACCCTCAACGTGAACGACATCTGGATCCTTAAATGCTCTAATAACTTGGCAGATAGCCTCTGATTCACGAATGTTTGCCAGGAATTTATTTCCAAGACCTTCTCCTTCGCTGGCGCCGCGAACAATTCCAGCGATGTCAACAAAAGTTACAGTTGCCGGCAGAATTCGCTCCGAATTAAAAATTCCAGATAAAACGGGAAGCCTGGCATCGGGAACTTCAACTACGCCGGTGTTGGGCTCGATTGTGGCAAATGGATAATTGGCCGCCAGTACATTATTTTTTGTTAGCGCATTAAATAATGTGGATTTTCCAACGTTGGGTAAACCAACGATTCCAATAGTTAGGGCCATGGGATCTAAGCGTAGAGGTAACCCAAGTGCACCTGCGACACCCCATTAACCCGATACCTTAGAGTCATGCAAATATCCGCAAAGCGCACAGCTGATATAAGTCCAGCCAATGTCGGTTGGACTTATCCAGGTGTCATTATTTTGACGCCTTTCATCATGATGGTTGTGATGGCCTTAGACATTTTGATCAATGGCGATATTGGTCTGATCTCTAACCTTGGAATGTTGGTCGGTGGTGTTATTGCTGCAATAAATGTTAGAACATCTGACTTTCAATCTGCGATCTGGGTAACCCCGCTAGCTTGGGTGATTTCATTACTTACTGTTGGGCAATTAGCTCCAATGCGCGGCGGATCTTTTTTTCGCGAACAAATCCTGCACTTGACTTATGGCTTGGCGATGCACGCCTGGTGGATATTGGGCGCTACCGCTCTAGCTGCCGCAATTTCAATTTTTAGGCGCGGCCGGCAGCCTTAATATCTCTGCGCAATTCTGGTGGCAACGCGAATTGCAGATGCTCTTCAATGGTTTCTACTTCTTCAACGGAATCGAACCCGCGCTGCGCCAACCAGGTGAGAACCCCATTTACCAAGATCTCTGGCACGGATGCGCCACTTGTTACGCCAACGGTAGTTACCCCAGAAAGCCAATCTTCGTTAATCTCAGCAGCAAAATCCACACGGTAAGCCGCAGTTGCGCCAGCTTCAAGTGCCACGTCTACTAGTCGAACTGTGTTAGATGAATTTGCTGAGCCAACAACGATCATGAGTTCACACTGATTCGAAATTTCTTTCACAGCTTTTTGACGATTTTGCGTGGCGTAGCAAATGTCGTCACTTGGTGGATCCAATAACTGTGGAAATTTAGCGCGCAATCTATCTACAGTTTCTAACGTCTCATCAACAGATAATGTTGTCTGCGATAGCCATGCAACAGGTCGACTTGGATCGATCTCAATATCCTGCACGTGAGCAGGGCCGTCAACTAAGGTCATGTTTTTGGGTGCCTCGCCCATAGTGCCTTCAACTTCTTCATGGCCCTCATGGCCAATAAACAAAATTTGATAATCATCTTGGGCGAATCTGCGTGCTTCGGCATGAACTTTTGTAACTAGCGGACAGGTGGCATCAATCGTCTTTAAGTTTCGATTCGCCGCTTCTTCATGAACTGCTGGTGAGACTCCATGCGCACTGAAAACTACGGTCGCACCCTGCGGGACTTCATCAGTCTCATTAACAAAAATGGCGCCTTTTGCTTCCAGCTCAGTAACCACAAACTTGTTATGAACTATTTCTTTGCGCACATAAATTGGGGCGCCATGCAGTGCAAGGGTCTTTTCCACAGTTTCCACAGCGCGGTCAACTCCCGCGCAATAGCCACGGGGCTTAGCCAAGAGAACTTTTCGCTGCGTTTGACTCACTCCTCTATCGTAAACCAGTTCGCGCGCACTTGGGTTCTGGCATTGGGCAGAATAGATCCATGGATGAGACAACTGACAACAAGCCGGGGCAGGTACCTGAAACCCCACTGGCGGTGCATGCGGTTTCCACCATGATCGGGGAATACATAGCGCGGCTTGGAACTATTTGGGTTGAAGGCCAGCTGGCTGAGGTAAACCCACGAAAAGGCCTTACCTACTTATCTCTTCGAGACACAGATCGAGACGTATCACTTTCACTTTATGTGGCTTCTGGCGTAATGGAATCTTTGGCAACAAGTGTCGAGCAGGGCGCTCGAGTTCTCGTTCAAGTGAAAGCGGACTGGTGGGCTAAACGAGGTTCAATGCAATTCAAAGTGCTACAGCTTCGCGCTGTTGGAATTGGCGAATTAATGGCCCGCCTAGAGGCACTGCGGAATTTGTTGGCAGCCGAGGGTCTCTTTAACGAAGACCGAAAAAAGCCGTTACCTTTTCTGCCGCGACGAATTGGGTTGATATGCGGCCAAGGTAGCGATGCGATGCATGACGTGATCGAAAATGCCAAGCGACGCTGGCCGGATGTGCAATTTGAAGTACGTGAAGTGGCTGTGCAAGGCGTGAATTGTGTTAGGCAAGTTAGTTCAGCGCTCACCGAACTTGATGCCATCGGCGACATTGATGTGATTGTTATTGCTCGAGGCGGCGGCGCATTTGAAGATTTATTGCCCTTTAGCGATGAGTCTCTGATACGAGTTGTTGCAAGTGTTAACACACCAGTCGTTGCAGCAATCGGACACGAGGAAGATCGACCATTAATTGATTACGTTGCTGACGTTCGAGCGTCAACGCCAACAGATGCCGCGCGCAGAATTGTTCCAGACGTTTTACAGGAAATCGCCGACTTGCGAAATTCTTGGGCCAGAATTCAAACTTTAGTTTCGACAAACCTCAATCGGCTGAAACAAGAACTTGAACTAACTAAAAATCGTCCAGCCCTGGCTTCACCTGCAACCTTGATTGAGCAGCGACTTAAGGATAACAATGCGGCAAGAACTGCGATTTACGTTCAAGTTCTGAATTTCTTAAAACTAGAAAGTGCGAACGTTAAAGGGGCTTCGGCAACTTTGCGGGCGCTCTCGCCACAGGGAACACTTGAGCGTGGGTTTGCAATTGTGAGATCAAAAGCCGGGGAAATTGTGCGGACAGTGAGTTCGGTGCCAGCAGGCACCAAGGTAAAAATTCGATTTGCTGATGGCGAAACTAGTGCTGAAATTTCAGCGGACTAATCCTGGTCTTCCGCTAGTTTCGTAGTTGGGCGAAGTGCCTCTAGCCGCGATTTAGCACCAGCTAGTTTTTCTTCACAAATTGCAGCTAACTTTTCGCCTTGTTCCCAAAGTTTGACCATGTCATCAAGTGCGATTTCCTTGTTTTCAAGCAGTGCGACAACTTCGTCCAGCTGCGACTTAGCTGCTTCATACGAAAGCTCGTCTTTTGCCATAACTTGATTCTACGGGCTAACTTGTTCCAAGGATTGAGCAAATTCCAGCAATTCTGCCCACTGCACAGTTCCTGCAACCACAGTTGTAACCGCACCATTAGTTTGCACGAATGAGCGTGTGAGTGGTTTGGCTATTTCGCACTTTTGCCAAATTGAAGCAACGGCGCTCTTATTGTTTGTAATCAACTCAGTGCCTTCGCAATCTGCATTATTTGTGGCAGTCGCAATTACTTTTCGCGCTGGTCCATCACTTTGCCAAATTGATATGTATTCACCGGCTTGCGTTTGGAAGCCAACAAGCCAACGAACATCCCCTTGGTCGCCGTAAGACTCTGGTTCAAATCTGGCGCTTGTTGCGCGGTAGCCCTCTGGTAATTCACTTGGAATGAAAATTGGCCAAATCGCAGAAAGTTTTGCATTCTCAACTGCTGCTGGATAGTCAACTGATTGCACAACTTCTTGTTGCGGGCGCCATGCCAATAACATGATCACCCCGACTGTTGCTGTGACGGCTGCCATAGACAAAATCATGTCCCATGCAGTTTCTCGTCCCCGAGGTTTGCGGCCAGCCATTTGTCTATATTGCCCTGTTTAATGAGACTTCGCGCCGCCACCTTGAGTGCATTGCGCGCTACTTGCGCAATGCTGGCTCCAAACTTAGGAATAGGCTAGGAATATGACTTCGTTTAAGTACACCGAAATACTCCCGCTAGCAGAAAATGCCCCTGAGTTTCGCTTAGTTACAACCGAAGGTATCTCGACCACAACTCTCGGGGATAGAACTTTTCTAAACATTGACCCCAGCGTGCTAGAGAAAGTTGCTTACGAAGCCATCCATGATATTTCCCACTACTTACGCACCAGCCACTTGGAATCACTCCGCAAAATTATTGATGATCCAAGTGCCTCACCTAATGATCGATTTGTGGCAACTGACTTAATGAAAAATGCAAACATTGCAGCAGGTGGAGTTTTACCTATGTGCCAAGACACTGGTACCGCAATTGTTTCGGCAAAGCGAGGTTCCCAGGTGCTAACTTCTGGACCTGATGAAGAGGCTTTAAGTCGTGGTATTTACCAGGCTTACCAAAAACTAAATCTGCGTTACTCTCAGCTATCCCCGCTGAACATGTGGGATGAGAAAAATACTGGTGATAACTTGCCAGCACAGATTGAGATTTATTCTGACACTAAACCTGGGCACGAAAATAGTTACGAACTTTTATTCATTGCCAAAGGCGGCGGCAGCGCAAATAAGAGCTTTTTATACCAAGAAACTAAGGCAGTACTTAATAAGGCTAGTTTTCTGCAATTTATGGATGAGAAGCTTCGCTTGATAGGAACCTCTGCCTGCCCGCCTTATCACTTGGCAATTGTTGTTGGCGGCACCAGCGCAGAATATGCATTAAAGGTTTCTAAGTTAGCAAGTACAAAATATTTAGATGCGCTTCCTACCCAAGGTGGCCCTGATGGAAATGGGTATCGAGACTTAGAAATGGAAGCCGAAATTCTGAAACTGACAGAAAGTTTTGGAATTGGAGCACAATTTGGTGGCAAATACTTTTGCCACGACGTTCGAGTTATTAGGTTGCCGCGTCACGGGGCATCATGCCCAATTGCAATTGCCGTTTCCTGCTCAGCAGATCGCCAGGCGCTGGTGAAAATTGATGCATCAGGTGCTTATATTGAGGCACTTGAAAAAGACCCCGCACGTTTTCTCCCCGAAGTTACTACTGACCACTTTGCTGAAGACGTTGTCAACGTAAATTTAGATCAGCCAATGGACCAAATCCGAAAAGTACTTTCCGGTCTTGAAGTAAAAACTCGAATTTCGTTAACTGGTTCTTTAATCGTGGCTCGGGATTTAGCGCATGCCAAGATTTTGGAAATGTTAGACAGCGGGCAAGAGTTGCCGCAGTACTTTAAAGATCACGCTGTTTACTACGCTGGGCCGGCAAAGACTCCCGAGGGTTATGCATCTGGCTCATTTGGACCAACAACTGCAGGTCGGATGGATGGTTACGTGGATCGCTTCCAAAAAGCTGGAGGTTCTTTCGTCATGCTTGCCAAAGGAAATCGAAGTCAATCCGTAACAAAAGCCTGCCAAGACAACGGTGGTTTTTATCTTGGCTCAATCGGTGGACCAGCAGCGCGGTTAGCAAAAGACAATATAACGAAAGTTGAAGTTTTAGATTTTCCAGATTTGGGTATGGAAGCTGTCTGGAAAATTGAAGTTAAAGATTTTCCCGCATTTGTAATCGTGGACGATAAGGGAAATGACTTTTATGCCGAGACATTGCGTCCCGTCACCTTAAACATTCCAGTTGGTCCGCCCGCTTAATTGGTTTTTTCTTAAGGAATGAATTCTTTTGCTGGCGGCCACGGACTCCAGCCACGAGCTAACCAGCCCTGGTAGGCAACTAAATCTTGTTCCTGGCACGATGCTTTGCTGGCTTTCTTCGCAAACTTTAAGCCGCCGTAAGTTTTCCAAAAACCCGCGTTGACTTGCCAGGTCCCCTGATATTTACCCTTGCCGCCCGTTGATTTGCAGTTGTTGTTGGACTCAACGCGCTTTAAGTAAATTGCTGTTGGAGATGTTACCCAGGTTTCAAAAGAAATATTCAGTCGATCGGCCTTGGCTAAGTTGCGAGTTGGATCATCGGCGACTCGCGTGATCGCAGCGGATGCAGGAGCAACAGTCACTGCTTGACTAATTAATATTGCCAGCGCTAATAAGGCCTGTTGGAAAATTCGAAAATTCATAATTCAGTAAGTTTAGCAAAGAATTTAATAGTTACGCCGGAAGGTCTTCTAGCATTTCCGTAACTAATGCTGCAATTGGTGAACGTTCTGAGCGCGTCAAAGTTACGTGCGCAAAGAGCGGATGGCCCTTTAATTTTTCAACTACTGCAACGACGCCATCATGACGACCAACTCGCAAATTATCTCGCTGCGCTACGTCGTGAGTTAACACCACGCGACTATCTTTACCAATGCGCGAAAGAACTGTTAGCAAAACATTTCGCTCCAAGGATTGCGCTTCATCTACTATGACAAAAGTGTCATGCAGTGAACGGCCACGAATGTGGGTTAATGGCAATACTTCAAGCATTCCGCGCTCCAAGATTTCATCAATCACGTCAGCGGAAGTTAGCGCAGAAAGTGTGTCAAAAACTGCTTGGGCCCATGGCGACATTTTCTCATTTTCACTGCCAGGCAAATATCCCAATTCCTGTCCACCGACTGCATATAGTGGGCGAAAAATGACAACTTTGCGATGTTGCCTACGTTCCATAACTGCTTCTAAGCCAGCGCAAAGTGCTAGTGCACTTTTTCCAGTTCCAGCTCTACCGCCAAGTGAAACAATTCCAATTTCTGGATCAAGTAGGACATCAAGAGCGATTCGCTGTTCGGCGCTTCGCCCGTGTAAACCAAAGGCCTCGCGATCGCCACGAACTAACTGCAATCTTTTATCTGGTGTTACCCGAGCCAGTGCACTTCCCCGGTCGCTGGAAAGTACAACACCTGTGTGGCATGGATGCTCCCGCGCACTTTCATGGTCAATTATTTCTTCACTGTAAAGATCATCAATCTGGGCACTTGCAACTGTTACTTCAGTCATTCCAGTCCAGCCACTTGACGGCACAGTTTCTGCCCGATACTCCTGCGCTTCTAAACCAACTGCAGATGCTTTAACTCGAAGTGGTAAATCTTTACTTACTAAAACAACATCGCAACCTTCTTCGGCTAAATTGCGCGCAATCGACAAAATCCGAGTGTCGTTATCACCTAAGCGAAATCCGGCTGGCAAGATATCCGAATTAGTGTGATTGAGTTCAACGCGAAGTACGCCACCATGTTCACCAATTGGCAACGGGGCATCAAGTCGTCCGTGTTTAATTCGCAAGTCATCCAAACTGCGCAGCGCAGATCGGGCAAAATATCCAAGTTCGGGGTGGGTTCGTTTAGATTCCAATTCCGTAATAACAACAATTGGAATTACAACCTCGTGTTCATCGAATCGAAACAATGCGCTTGGGTCTGATAGTAAGACGCTGGTATCAAGAACGTAAGTGCGCTTTTGAGTGTTCGATTCAGTCATACGATTACCCACATTTTCAGATTTATCCATGGGAAGGACCGGACCTGACCGATACTCCTGACCGTATTCCTTCCAGACTTTTGCTGGCGCCAGACACGCCGTATCTAAAGTGACACCTAGTTAAACACTGTGATAACGACAGGAGGTGTAGAAGGTTTCCATGAGACCTACTAATCTGGGGCGCATGGGAAGATTGCGCACATTAGTAGGTGAAGTTGCGTATGACCTTTATGGCCACCGGCTAACTTCTGCGCTACCCAGCGACCAACTTCCTGCTCATGTCGGTGTAATTCTTGATGGGAACCGGCGCTGGGCTGCCGAGATGGGTTCCTCCAGTGCGTACGGGCACCGAGTTGGCGGGGAAAAGATAGCTGAATTTTTGGGCTGGTGCGAGGAGTTAGGCGTTGAAGTAGTCACGCTTTGGTTGCTTTCAACTGACAATCTTGCCCGAGATCCTGAAGAACTTGATGCTTTGTTAAAAATTATTGAAGAAACCGTCACATCTCTGGCGCAAACTAATCGTTGGCAAATTCACCCAGTGGGCGCAATGGAGGCATTGCCAGAACGAACAAAAATTGCATTAACTAAAGCCCTGACCCAAACCCAGAAAGTTAAAGGGCTTTTAGTGAACGTCGCTGTTGGATATGGCGGGCGACAAGAAGTTGTCGACGCGGTTCGATCTCTCCTGCACGAGCAATCTGCAGCTGGGCAAACTCTTGACGAGATAGCTTCGGCATTAACCATCGAACATGTGGCGTCACATCTATATACAAAGGGACAGCCTGATCCCGACCTGGTGATTCGAACTTCTGGCGAACAGCGACTGAGCGGTTTCTTGCTGTGGCAGAGTGCGCATTCTGAGTTTTATTTCTGTGAAGCTTACTGGCCAAATTTTCGCAAAATCGATTTTTTGCGGGCAGTGCGCTCATATGCAGCGCGAAATCGCAGGTTTGGAATTTAGTTAGCTACGCCAATTGAGTTTTTAAATTCTTCGATACTAGTTATCGGTGCCTGGCAAACAAAGCCACGGCAAACATATGCAGTATCAAGCTCTGAAGATTTTTGTCTTCCTTGTAATAGCGGTTGATCACTGTTCCAGGCATAAACCAATCCTGGCGAAGTTCCTAATGCAATAAGTTTTTTAAATTCGGAATCTTCAGTGCATGCCAGGGCAACTTCACGCGGTCCATCTAGCCACATAGTAAAAGCTGAACCGCTCCAACCTGCAAAGCGAGTGTGCGAACCCACAAGAGGAATTAATGCTGGAATCAAAGTCTCTGCCCATTCGCGAAGTTCTTGGTCATTAGAAAGCGCTGAATAAGTAAGGGCGGCGTCCAGGGTCGCAGCCCAACCAGAAGGTGTCACGTTATCAGTGGGATCAACTTGCCTCGTTGTGACGTGCTGGGCAACTGGCGGCACATCGTCAGCTGTATCCGCTAACCCACTTCCCTGTTGAAAATGATCCTGAATGTCTTGGAGTAAAACGCCAGCTTTAGTTCGCCAAGCGTCATCCCCAGTTATTTGCGCCAGGGATAAAAATGCACTTGCAACTAATGCTTGATCCTCAAGAATTCCTAAGGCATGTAATCCTGGCTTTGCATCTCGAGATACTCGAACTAAGCGATTTGGATACGCGGGATCTGCGCCAAGATGAGTTTTGGCCAACAAGAGCGCGCCTTGGGTTGCGGCGGCTAACCAGTCTTGGCGATTACAGATACTTCCAGCATCAACCAAGGCTCGGATAGCAAGTCCATTCCAACTGGCAACGACCTTGTCGTCACGCCCTGGGCGGGGACGCTCATTTCGAATTTCAAGAAGCCGGTTACGAATGTCTAACCAGCGCGGCCAATCATCTGGGTCGCTAAGAAGTGTCAAGACAGATTTACCGTCTTCAAAAGTTCCCGCAACGCTCACACCACAAAGTTGATTAACCCAAGTCCCGTCTTCAATTCCAAGAGTTGATATGAGCTGCTCTGGCGTCCAGGCATAAAACGCCCCTTCATGCGAATGACCAGAACTTTCCTCAATGCTGTCAGCATCAAGGGCTGCGGCAAACCCACCTTCTGGGGTTAGCATTTCCCGCAGCAAGAAGTCAGCTGTTTGCGTGGTGACTCGAAGCGCTAACTCACTTCCCGTTAGGCGATACAAGTGTGCGTATACAGAAAGCAGTTGCGCATTGTCGTAGAGCATTTTTTCAAAATGTGGCACAGTCCAAGTTGCATCCACGCTATAGCGGGCAAAGCCACCACCGATTTGGTCATACATTCCCCCACGCGCCATCGCGTCACAAGTTTTTTCCAACATTTCTAGAACTCGCGGATCAAAATCTTGCACTCCAAGTTTCTGAAGTGATTGGCTGCGAATCAAGAATTCCAAAACAAGAGCTGGCGGAAATTTTGGGGCCTGACCAAAACCACCATGGACCGGATCAAAAGACTTTGCCAGTGAGTCAATTGCACTATGCAATGCCGATTCAATATCTTCCCGAACGAAATCAGCTGTGGCATCTCCAAGTAACTCATTACGCGAACCCAAGTGTTCCATTATTCGCGCTGCTGAATCACCAACTCGTTCCCGCTCTTTGTGCCAAGTATCAGTTAGCGCCAACAGAACTTGGGTAAACGATGGCATGCCATGCGAGGGGCGCGATGGAAAATAAGTTCCCGCGTACCATGGTCGGCGTTCATGATCGAGCCAGACCGACATCGGCCAACCACCATGTCCAGTCATAGCCTGCGTTGCTTCCATGTACAGCGAATCAACAGCAGGGAGCTCTTCGCGATCGACTTTAACATTGACAAAGTTTTCATTCATCAAGGCAGCCACATCTGGGTTTTCAAAACTTTCATGGGCCATGACATGGCACCAATGGCACGCGCTGTAACCAACGCTGAGAAAAATTGGAACGTCTCTGGCTTTTGCTAATTCAAAAGCCGCTTCACCCCAGGGGTGCCAATCAACTGGATTATCTGCATGCTGAAGCAAGTAAGGCGAAGTGGAATCAGCTAAACGATTAGGCACGCTTTATTGTTTCAGGTTAACCCGCGTTATGCGAAAGTGGTTAGGCAGTAAGAGCTACTGGAATCTGGATTTCATTTCTTCGGATAAACCACGGAGTCCATGGTGGATCAAATCGAGCAAATCTAGCGTTACCCGCAGTGCGGTAGCCTGCCGCTTCAATTGCAACTAATAATTTGGTGAGCCGCTCTTGGTAACTTGCTGCTGACCAAAGTCCAGTAAATCTGACTACGGCCACCAACTCTTGTGGCTTAACCCGAAGTGATACCCGATTATCATTTGGTATCGGCGCGCCGGGTTCATCGATTTCACTTGGCATCACAAAACTCACAATGTGCGCTGTTGCTGTTGGCTCTTGGATAACTGGAGCTGTCATCGCAATTTTTGTACCTGGCTGATTTTGACCACCGATATATCCAACTAATGGGCCAAAGCCAGCACTGCCGGCTTTTTCAAAATCTGAAGTTATCTCAATGTCCACCAGAACACATGGGTCATAATTTCGCAGTTCAAACCCAGCAAAGCTATCAACTACAGAATATTTCTGCTCTTTCGCCATGTTTGAATCCTACCTTTTTAGTAAACCAACTTCCCAGAACAAATTGCGCCCTAAGCAAATTGTAAAACTACTCATGAATTGTCACTGGGCGCGAAACAATTACGCCAGAAATTAACTGGATCAACAAGGCAATTCCAAGTGCAACGAAAGCTGCGGACCAGGAATTCGTCACGTCTCGAAGAAATCCCATAATGAGCGGTCCAGTTGCGGAAATAATGTAGCCGCCACCTTGCATAAAGGATCCTAAATCTCGAGAAGTTTCTGGACTTCCCGATCGCAATAAAACCAAAGTTAAGGCAAGAGGGAATGAAGATCCCAAACCTATCCCAAGTAATAACACCCAAAGCCAAGTTGCTGCTGGCCACAATCCGTAAATTGCAAAACTGTAAATCCCAACCAGCCCAACAGTAAAGATGGCAACGAAAGTGACGCACAAGCCAACTTGCGAAGTAAATCTTGCGGCAAGTGGGGGTACAAACAATCCAGTTGGCAAACCAATCAAAACCAATAGTGCGAGTTGGTTACCTGCGGTTACTGGATCTGTTCCAGCTTCGCGAAGAATTGTGGGCAGCCAGGTATTCATGGAATGAAAATTTACAGATTGAAATCCAAAGTAAAAAGTCAAACTCCACGCAAGTGGATTACGAAGTAAAGCTTTCATATTGTGCGGTGTCGTTAATGGCACGTCTTTGGTAATTGGTGTCCGATAAAACTGCCAAATGATAAAAATAATCAAGGGCAGTATTGCCCACACCGCGAGGGCTTCGCGCCAAGATCCAAGTTGAGTTGCCAGTGGATATGTTATTAAGGCCGCAACAGCAGCTGAGAAAGAAATTGCGCCAGCAATCATTCCCATGACTCCACCAATGCGAGTTGGGAAATCACGACGGGTAATTAATGACGGAACAATATTTCCAATCGCTACTCCTAATCCGATGATTATGGTGCCAAGATATAGCACAACAATGAAAGGTAGTAGCCGCAAATTTCCACCAATGGCTAATGCCAGTAAGGAGATAGTGATTGCTTTATTGGGACTAACTCGGTGCAGTAATCGTGGAACTAAAAGCGCGCCAAGACCGAACATCAAAATTGGCAAAGTGCTAAGTAATGACCCTGCTGTTGCACTGAGTCCAAAATCCTGCCGGATTTCCGGTAAGACTGGACCAACAGAAGTGGTTAATGGTCGAAGTGTCATTGCAACAAAAAATAACGGCAGGGCCCGTAGGATAAAATCTTGCTTCTCGAGTAATTGTTTCTCGCTCAAAACTCACACCTTGCTCTACTTCTTGGTTGCCTCAAACTTAGTGGGCTCATAAATCGCAGTGGCATCGGTGCGTAGTTATTGGATTTACAAAAAAGTGACACCCACCCGTCCGACCTGATTTTCGACCCCACATTCGCCTACTGGAGCTTTTGCAGCGTCAATCGCTACTACTAACCCTCGCTGTGGATTTTGACCATCTGGATCAAAGTACAGGTAGGACTTACTTCTAAACCGCACCGTGCTCAACGACCAAAAGTCGTCTTACGTGGACCGCTTTGCCTGCGGCTGGCATCGGCTTATAGCAAAACAACTTCGAAGCACTGCTTTGCTATGCAATCACGGACCCGGGTGGGTGCCATACCGCCAGATTACCTCGGATCTGGTGATCCGCACAAAGTGATGGCAAAAACACTTTGCGCTCCCGCAATCCGTAGCGCCTTTGCGGCGTCACTTAACGTGGCACCTGTTGTAATAACATCATCAACAATTACCACTGTGCCACTAAGTCTTTGTCGAGCAGCAAATGCGCCAGCCAGGTTTGTCATCCGTTCGCGAGCAGTTAAGCCAACTTGATCGCGAACTTCACGTCGTAAATAAAGCGCTCCTTGGCAAACTTGCAAACCCTTTTTCTGCTGCGACATTTCGGCACACAATTTTGCCATTGAGTCATAACCACGTTCCTGAATTTTCGCAATCGAACTAGGTATTGGGACCACTTGCAATGGTAGTTTGCTCTGCCTTACCTCTAATGTTCTCAAAAGGATTTGAGCCAACGCGGGTACAACTCTTAGATTCCCATTTTTGTAAGTTATTAGTGTTTCCCGTAACCATCCAGAATATTCACCTGCGCAATAAATTTGAGTTATACCTGAAAGTCTCTTGGTGGAAAATGGTTTTAATTGCTGATGGCAGTCAAGACATATGGGTTTACCTAATTGCGAGCATAGAAGGCATTGAGGTGTGAATAGCAGATCGCGGTAAATTGACACCTTTAAATGGTTTCAGCTTAGGGATCCATTTGAATTTGTTACTGCAAACTGTTAATTAATCGCTGGTGTGGAATTAGCGAGTAAAAAATATTCCAGTACCTTGGGTAATTTCTGACCACGAGGAAACTCTCTTTTGATAAATAACTTGGTTTGATCCATCTACAGCTCCGACAAATATGTTTCCAGCGCCATCAACAGCCAGAGTTCGGGCACCTACTGGCAAACTGCGAGTGCTAACTTTTCCATCATTTAGTGAGATGTCAAAAAGCAGTTCACCTCCTAGCGGGTCCGATGCAATTGCCGCTATTGAAGTTGGTGTAGTCCAGGTGATATCTTTCACTTGGGTAATTTCCTGCTCGACTCTATGAAGTCCAATGATTCTGGTTTGCGTTTCCGTTCGAAAAAATGCTCCTAGTGCAAGCACGTCAGCAACTCCATCGGAATACACAACAGCAACGCGAACGCCATCCCCAGCCACTTCTATTTGTTTAATTTGCTGGGTAGTCCCTAACTCAGAAACATCTGCAGTAACAGCTCTAACTGTTCCATCTTCAGAGATTTCTGTGATGCCTTGACCGAAATCAGCATAGAAAATTCGTCCAGAGTTGTCCCAAGAAGGTCGGGAAATAACTTCGCCTTGGGCTAATACAGTGAATGAAGTTGAATCAGATTGCGCAAGCAGCAATGATTTTCTATCTACTGTCACAGCGGCAATACTAGAACCATCTTGACTAGCCGTGCCAAACAGCAGCGCAGTTGGTGCGATGGCTCGTACTTGTTCCGAGTTATCGCCTATGACCAACAAATTTTCCCTACGAATTACATTCAAAATGCGCAGGTCTTCATTTGGCAGTGGCGATAACCTTTCCCAATCAGTTACGTTTTGGATGGCTCCGACATCAGACAACACAAACGGCTGCCCGGAAACCGAAATTTGTACCCCGGATACATTCGGTAACACACTAAGTGTCCAAACTAACTGGGCTGACAAAGCTCGTCTAGTCACTTCGTCAGCTCCAAGAATTTCTTTCGATAAATCAACTTGCGCCACGCCATTGAGAATTGGGACTGAGCCGTAAGTTAATTCGGTCCCTACCGGAAAGGCTGTTACTGCCACAGGCGCGAGATACGGTGATGGGCCAGCAAGAAGTGAGCGTACAAGTGATGTAGCAGCCCCTGAATTGCTAACTGGGACAAGTAGTGAGTCTGAAACTAAAGACGTCAATTCAGTATTAAAAAAGTAAATTGGAAAACTTCTAAATGACCGGTCAACGTCACCACTAGAAAGCAAAATACCGTTGCTGAGCCTGGAAATTCGCCATTGCCCCAATTCGTCTTGCACTAATTCGAAATCACTTGAAGTCTGGGCACCCGGGTTAGCGCTAGCGTATTTGCCAAGATCAGAAATATTCCCCTGCTTGGCTGCAACTGCTATCAAATTCGGTGCATCACCTGAAATTTCCATGGTGTTTGCATCATAAATTTCTATTCCCGCCTCCGGGTTCCAAATACTTGCAGATTCTGGCAGCAAATACTGTCTGGCAATTCCGTAATCTTGCGCTGGATCTGCGCAAGCATCTAAGAATCCACGGACAATTAATTCTGGTGTCATGCCAGCACTTGGTGGGCGGGCAATTACTCGAACAAACTGCGCTGTGATGTCTTCGGATATAACTTCACCAAAAAATACTTCGCTGGAATTTGGTATGCCACCACAACCTGCAAGTGATATTGACAGTAAAAGAATTCCAAGATTCACTTTTACTTTCATGGCGCACCTGCTGATATCGCAACTTGGACAATTTTACCCTCTTGCGTTTTTGGCAAAGATAAAACGAATTGTGCACCTTCACCAAGCGAGCCCCAAACATCAATCTGGCCACCATGTAGCGCTGCATCTTCAGCTGAGATTGAAAGGCCCAAACCAGTGCCGCCGAGGGTACGTGGCCGCGCTGGATCTGCCCGCCAAAAACGACCAAAGACTCGAGGAATATCTGCCGCTGCGATTCCCTGTCCAAAATCTCGAACTGAAATCGAAACACAGGATTCGTTTGTGGCAACCGCAACTTCAATTGGGGAACCTTCGCAATGCTCAACAGCATTAATGATTAGGTTTCTAATAATGCGAGAAACTCTCCGCTGGTCAGCAAACACTAAGGCATTTACGGTTCCTGCAAAACTAAAAGTTGTGCTGTGCTCCAGAGCAATGTGATCAGCTTCTTGCAAGAGCGATTCTGTTAATTTACTTAAATCAAGGGCACCAAAAACAAGTGTGGACGCGCCCGCATCAATTTTGCTCATCTCCAATAAGTCACTAAGTAAAACATCAAATCGGTCTACTTGGTTTCGCAGAAGTTCTGCAGAACGAGCCATGTCTGGATCGAAATCACCACGGGCATCGTAGATCATTTCACTTGCCATTCGCACAGTAGTTAGTGGTGTTCGCAATTCATGGGATACATCCGAGACAAATTGCTGCTGCAATTGCGAAAGAGTCTCTAGTCGAACGATTTGGCGTTGCAAACTTGTCGCCATTTCATTTACTGATCCCGCAAGACGAGCAATGTCATCTTCTCCTCGAACTTGCATTCTTTGGTTTAAGTCGCCAGATGCAATTTGATCTGCAATCTGGGCTGCTTCCCGAACCGGTTCAGTTACCCGCGAAGTTACAAACCAGGCAAGTACCGCCAAGCTGATGAGCAAGGTAATGCCAGTTATCGCTACCGCTTGCCGGATCAAATCAATGGTCTTTTGTTCTTTATCCAACGGAAAAAGTAAGTACAGTTCATAAGCACCTACTCTCGGGACACTTACTGGTGAACCTACGATCAAGCCAGGCTTTGTTATTCCACCTTCGTAGTACAACGTCCCATAGGCCCAAGCTTGTCGATCTCGTTCAGTGATGGCAGTTCGAAGGTTTTCTGGTATCGAAACTTGTGAAATTAGTTCAGTACCACGTTCGGGAACTCCAACTAAGTCTGGATCGCTTAGAAATAACGCTTCATAAATTCCTGGTGAACCAGAGCGAATTGCGAGTGCGGTAATTACCGAATCGACGATTCTCGTACTATTTGGGGCAACTAATCCCGCATCAGATGCATCGAGTAATCGTTGTACTTCTAGTCTTGCGGCTGTGGCTTCCGCTAAGGCGCTTTGCTGCTTAGTTTCTAATAAGCCCGCTGTAACTTGATTGACCAAAATAATTCCAACAATGCTTAACACTGTTGTGGAGACAATAATTGTGATGATGACGAGGCGCAATTGTAGATTTCTTCGCCAAGTTGTTGAGGGCGAAAAACTAAAATGAGCCGATGTGCTCACGAGTTAAGTTAGCCCTGCTTTGTAACCAACTCCGCGTACCGTTACGACAACCTGCGGGTGCTCCGGGTCTAACTCAATTTTTGCGCGAAGCCGTTGCACATGCACGTTAACTAATCTGGTGTCTGCTGAATGCTGATACTCCCACACTTGTTCAAGTAGAGATTCGCGGGAAAAAACTTGCCAAGGTCTCTGAGCTAATGTGAGCAGTAACTTAAACTCAAGAACCGTTAACGAAATTGCAGTATCTCCACGTTTAACGCTATGTCCAGCTATGTCAATGACTAAATCACCAACTGATATTTCATTAACTACTGGCGTTTCGATTGAACGAAGTCGGGCCCGAATTCGAGCTAGTAACTCTTCATTCTTAATTGGTTTTACGATGTAGTCATCGGCCCCTGACTCTAAACCGGTAACGATATCTTGGGAATCACTTCGCGCAGTCAACATCACAATAGGCACCCCGCTGATTTCCCGAATCGCGCGACAAACATCGATGCCATCTTGCCCAGGAAGCATAAGGTCAAGAAGCACCAGATCGGGCGCAACTGTAGTGAAAGCGCTCATTGCTTGGATTCCATCTGCGCAGTAAGAAACTTCAAAGCCTTCGCCTCGCAGCAAGATCCCAACTATCTCGGCAATTGATTGATCATCTTCAATGACCAATATGCGCTGGCTCATGCCTAGGCTCCTTTGCTGGCGAAGCAAATGACTAATTGCTTTGACTTCGCAAATTTACCGCACTCTGGGCACATTGACATACCTATGGTCGCAATCGCCTTGAACATTGGCTAATCTATGGAGGTGCGATTAAAAGACCTGATAGCAAACTTGCAAAAAGAGCTCGGAAAATTTGGCGTTATTGGCTTAATTGCCTTTTCAATCGACTTAGTGATTTTCAATTTTTTGCGCTTTGCAGGTGGTGAAGGCGTGCTCTTCGAAAAACCACTAACCGCCAAAGTTATAAGTGTTCTATTCGCCACGACTTTTGCATTTGTAGGTAACCGTCATTGGACTTTTAAAGATCGCAATCGATCAACATTAAGGCGCCAATACACATTGTTTTTTGTTTTCAATTTGATCGGAATGGTAATCTCACTTTCGTGTCTCTGGGTAAGTCATTACGTCCTTGGATATGAAAGTGCGCTGGCCGATAACATCAGCGCCAATGTAATTGGGCTAGTTTTGGGAACTACGTTTCGCTTTTGGAGTTACCACAATTGGGTATTCCCGGAAGAAGTTTCAATTACCGAAAAGAACTAATGCGCATCACGAGCCAGAGTTTATAAACGTTTTCAGCTCAAGTACGAACCTTCGTTACATCGCCAGCAGTTACCTCAACTAGTCCCTGATCGGTCTCAAGTATCAAGGCGCCTGAGGTTAAAATTGTTTTTGCGAGTCCACTTAGCGTTTCTTGCTTCAGATTAGTTACCTGAACTCGATTTCCTAGCGTGCTACTCATGGAAACATATTGTTTGTGCCAATTTTCGGTGCTATCACCTAGGGCCAATTCAAGTTCAGTAATGATCTGCGCAATTAAAACCTCTCTTGGAATATCGAATCCGGCAATCGCTAATGAGGTGGCAAGTTGCGTTGGAAGTTCCGATACTTCTAAACCAGTGTTGATTCCTATTCCCACAACTGCATGGTTATTTTGAAGCTGCACCAAAATCCCACCAACTTTTCCAAGTTCACCTGATGTCGTGGAAATCATCAGATCATTTGGCCACTTTAATTTCGCAGCTACCCCGTGTCGAAGCAAGCAAGTATTGACAGCCACACCTACCACCAATGGGATGGCTGAGATCGGGCAACTAAAGCGTGCGGTGGGAATTGCAACGCTCAATGCAATTCCAGCGCCAAATGCACTGGTCCACTCCCGCTGCAATCTCCCCCGACCTGCCAATTGTTCATCCGCTGTAACTGCAAAAACACCAGCATCGGGAGCTTCCAATAATCGAGCAACAGCGACATCATTTGTGGAGGTTACTTGGTCCAATACCGATATATCGCGCCAGTTTGATGATCCGTTGGCCAACTCACTTAATATAAGAGCAGGATCAAGCGCTGGACGCCGGTGTCTCAAATCTTTTTTAGTCACATCGCTAGGGTAGGCGAAGGACTAGTACGGAGGAAACAGTGAGCGCCGATAAAGCCAAGAAAGCTTTCGACCTACATACAACTGCTGGGAAGATCGCAGATTTGCAAGCTCGCCGTGATGATGCGGTCAGCAAGCAGGCAGAGTCTGGCGTAAAACAACATTCTCGGGGCAAACTAACGGCCATGGAACGCATCGAGCGCCTCTTGGACCCGGGCTCTTTCCAAGAAATTGATGGTTTAGTTCGACACCGCTCGCATAACTTTGGGTTAGAAAAAACTCGCCCCTACGGCGATGGCGTGATCACTGGCTATGGAACTATCGATGGCCGTCAAGTCTGTGTTTTTGCTCAGGACTTCACGGTATTTGGTGGCTCACTTGGTGAAGTATTCGGTGAAAAAATTTGCAAAGTTATGGACCTCGCACTAAAGACTGGCGTGCCAATGATTGGAATTAATGATTCCGGTGGCGCTCGTATTCAAGAAGGTGTCGTGTCCTTGGGACTGTATGGCGAAATTTTTAAACGTAATGCACACGCCTCTGGTGTGATTCCGCAAATTTCACTAGTTCTTGGGCCATGCGCTGGTGGCGCTGTTTACTCCCCAGCACTTACCGACTTCATTGTCATGGTTGATCAGACCTCACACATGTTTATTACAGGACCGGAAGTAATTAAAACTGTGACGGGCGAGGAAGTTGCTTTCGAAGACTTAGGTGGCGCTCGAACCCACAACACTAAGTCTGGCGTTGCGCACTACATGGCTAGCGATGAAGATGATGCGCTGGATTACGTCAAGAACCTATTGTCATTTTTACCAAGCAACAACATGGACGAAGTCCCATACGTTGAGATCGAAGCAGATCTAGAAACTTGCGATCTCGATCTAACTTTGGACACGATAATTCCAGATTCACCAAATCAGCCATATGACATGCATAAAGTTATCGAAGCAATTGTCGATGACGGTGAATTCTTAGAAACCCAAAGCATGTTTGCGCCAAATATTATTTGTGGTTATGGCCGAGTTGAAGGTCGACCTGTTGGAGTGGTTGCAAGCCAGCCAATGCAGTTCGCGGGAACCCTTGACATTGATGCAAGTGAGAAAGCGGCTCGCTTCGTTCGGACTTGTGACGCGTTCAATGTTCCAGTTCTTACCTTGGTAGACGTACCAGGATTTTTGCCCGGCGCTGATCAAGAATGGCAAGGGATCATTCGGCGCGGTGCTAAGTTGCTTTACGCTTACGCCGAAGCAACTGTGCCACTGATAACCATAATTACTCGCAAGGCTTACGGCGGGGCATATGACGTTATGGGTTCTAAGCACCTGGGTGCTGACATCAACTTGGCTTGGCCAAGTGCCCAGATTGCCGTTATGGGCGCGCAAGGCGCAGTTAACGTTTTGTACCGCAAGGAACTAGCTGACGCTAAGAAACCAGATGAAGAGCGCGCTCGCTTATTGGAAGAATACGACGATAAGTTTGCAAATCCTTATGTCGCGGCGGAACGCGGATACATAGATCGCGTTATTTTGCCGCACGAAACTCGGGTTAACGTTGTGAAGGCACTTCGTTCACTGCAAGGTAAGCGCCAAATTCTGCCTCCTAAAAAGCATGGAAACATCCCGCTGTGAGCCAGGATTTCAAAGTTGTTCGGGGTCAACCCGATCCACAAGAACTTGCTGCAGTCATTATGGTAATTACTGCGCAAGCCGCGCAACAAGCCCAAACCAGAAAACAGAGTTCACTTCGCCCAGAATGGAACGCACCGCATCGAAGTGTTCGTAAATCATTCGAGCACGGCGCTGGCACTTGGCGTCGTTCTGCACTGCCACATCCTTACTAGATCCGCGCAATTCAAAAAATGTCACGTACCGTATTACTTGCTTCAGCCTCAATTTCGCGTTATTCATTGTTAACGAACGCTGGTATCACTCCACTAGTCCAAGTGAGCCATGTCAATGAAGAAGAAATTGCGGCAACCCTGTCACCCATTAGTACGCAGAAATTGTGCATCGCGTTAGCGAAAGCAAAAGGTGAATCAGTTTGTGCCAACATCACTGTCACCGAAGATCGAGTTTTACTAGTTATCGCAGCCGATTCGATGCTGGAATTTGCTGGCCAGTCTCTGGGTAAACCAGGCACGCCAGAAATTGCAACCGCACGCTGGAAGCAAATGCGGGGCAAATCTGGCTACTTGCACACCGGTCACTGGGTAAAGGATTTGGTAACTGGTGAAGTTAGATCTGGCGCAGCCGGCGCAAAAGTTGAATTCGCAGATATTTCTGATGCTGAGATTGATGCATATGTTGCAAGTGGCGAGCCGCTTGAAGTTGCTGGTGGATTTACGCACGAGGGTAAAAGCGCAGCTTTTATAACTCGCATGAGCGGTGACAGCCCGGCAGTGGGCGGGATATCACTGGCACTTTTGCGGGAATTTGCTAAGGATATGAGCATTGAATGGACGCAACTTTGGGACTAATAGACTTAGTCAACTAATGACTTAAGTTTTGAATTTCAAGGAGTTTACGTGGGCGCCAATCGCAAGATTGAAAAAGTTCTGATCGCAAATCGCGGCGAAATCGCAATTCGCGTGGCACGTGCTTGCGCCGATTCTGGCATTGCCAGCGTTGCAGTTTACGCAGAACCAGATCGAGACGCCCTACACGTAAAAGTTGCAGATGAAGCTTTTGCTCTTGGTGGCAGTACTGCCGCAGAAAGCTACCTAGTTATTGAGAAATTGATCGATGCAGCTAAGAAATCTGGTGCTAATGCAGTTCACCCAGGCTATGGATTTCTGTCAGAAAATGCCGATTTTGCGCAAGCCGTTATTTCTGCTGGTTTGATTTGGATTGGTCCCCCGCCACAAGCAATTCGCGACCTAGGTGACAAAGTTTCGGCTCGTCACATTGCCGCGCGCGCTGGCGCACCGCAAGTACAAGGAACTCCTGATCCAGTTAAAGACAGTAGTGAAGTAGTTGCATTCGCAAAAGAACATGGTTTGCCAGTTGCAATCAAGGCAGCATTCGGTGGTGGTGGTCGCGGCCTAAAAGTTGCGCGCAACTTAGAAGAAATTCCTGAGTTGTTTGAATCTGCAGTTCGGGAAGCAATTGCTGCATTTGGTCGCGGTGAATGTTTTGTCGAGCGTTATTTAGATAACCCGCGTCACGTTGAAACACAGTGTCTAGCTGATGAGCACGGCAACGTAGTTATCGTCTCAACCCGCGATTGCTCACTGCAACGTCGACACCAAAAACTTGTAGAAGAGGCGCCTGCGCCATTCCTATCGCAAGCCCAAATCGATGAACTTTATTCATCAAGCAAAGCCATCATGAAGGAAGCCAAGTATGTTGGCGCCGGAACCTGTGAATTCTTGATTGGACTTGATGGCACTATTTCATTCCTAGAAGTTAATACCCGCCTGCAGGTGGAACACCCAGTCTCGGAAGAAGTTGCTGGCATTGACTTAGTGCGCGAGCAATTTCGTATTGCTCAAGGTGAAGCCTTAGGTTATGGCGATCCGGAGCTCCGCGGTCATTCCATAGAGTTTCGAATTAATGGCGAAGACCCAGGTCGCGGCTTCCTGCCAGCTCCAGGTTCACTTACTGTTTGGAATCCACCAAGTGGTCCGGGTATTCGCTTAGATGCTGGCTTTGAAAAGGGCGATGTCATCGGTGGCAATTTCGATTCGCTACTTGCCAAACTCATAGTTACTGGCAAAACCCGCCAAGAAGCTCTTGAGCGTTCCCGCCGCGCGCTTGCGGAATTTGAAATCGATGGCCTTGCTACCGCACTTACTTTCCACCGCGCAGTTGTCAGCGACCCGGCATTTGCCCCCGCTGATCCAACTACGCCATTTTCAGTTCACACTCGTTGGATCGAAACGGAATTCAATAACACAATTCCCGCTTTTGTTGGTGCCCCTGGCGACTTAATTGAACCTTCCCAGCGCAGCCCAATCACTGTTGAAGTTGATGGCCGTCGAATCGAAGTTATTTTGCCTTCTGACATGGCTCTCGGTTCTGGCGGTGGCGCGAAGAAACCAGCTCGCAAAATTGGTAAAAAATCAGGTACCGCAGGTAGTGGAGATTCAGTAATAGCTCCGATGCAGGGAACTATCGTGAAAATTGCAGTAACTGAAGGGCAAGAAGTTGCCCAAGGTGATCTCGTTATTGTTTTGGAAGCGATGAAAATGGAGCAGCCCTTGACTGCCCACAAGTCAGGAATTATTTCTGGATTAACAGCGGAGGTTGGAGCAACAGTCGCAACGGGAACTGAACTGATGGAAATTAAGTAGTA
>CAMBGF010000012.1 GCA_945866135.1 Bifidobacterium breve | reverse complement strand
CGCAAAAAATCGCCAGGTTGGGTGGTAATTTCTGGCCAATCCGGAATCGTAACTGAACCACCGCAAACTAGGGCGGCAGCAAGAAACGGCGCCGCATTTGATAAGTCCGGCTCGACAATGACGTTAAACGCTTGTGGAGTTCCTGGGTGCACGGTCCACTTGGCGTGCATTTGATCTGTTACGTCAACATCAACTCTGATTCCGACTTCGCGTAGTACTTCAACAGACATATCAATGTGTGGCAATGACGGTAGTGCCTGACCGGAGTGAACAACTGTGAGACCAGCATCGTAACGACAACCAGCAAGTAGTAAGGCGCTAACAAATTGTGAGGATGCTGATGCATCAATCACTACTGTGCCGCCGGGGACAAACCCCTTCCCAGCGACAGTGAATGGTAGTGTGCCACGTGCATCATCACGCACTTCCACGTCTAAATCGCGCAGAGCTTGGATTATTTGATTCATCGGACGAACCCGTGCGTGTGGATCCCCATCAAAGCGAACATCGCCCGAGCACAGCGCGGCAACTGGTGGCACAAAGCGCATCACAGTTCCAGCTAGTCCGCAATCAACTTCGGCAGCTAAAGCCGTAGTTCCTGGATTCACTATGAAGGCGTCTTCTTGGATTTCCACTGAATTTCCCAGAGCCGAAAGTGCTTGCGCCATTAATAAGGTGTCTCGGGCCTGAAGCGGGTGATTAATGCGAGATTCGCCATTAGCTAAGGCAGCCATGATGAGCCACCTGTTTGTTAAGGATTTAGAGCCAGGAATGCGCACGAGCGCAGCAAGCGGAGCAGTCCGCGTTGGGGCATTCCATAAATCTGGCACATCTCTTAGCCTAACGGCTGGCACAATAGTTCAATATGTGCGGAAGATTCACGCTAAAGACCGACCCGAAAGTCGTTGCCACACAATTCAATGTCGATGCCCTTGCCGTTAAAGCTGGAGGTCTTTCGGACTTGAGTTCGCCAATCGTGCCAATTGTGCCAGATTCGCAAACCGCGCTTGATTCTCTGAAACCAAACTTTAACGTTGCACCAACTCATAAAATTCCTGCCGTGCTGGCTATGGCAGACCAAATTGTTATGGCAAACTTTAGTTGGGGACTTGTTCCGTCATGGGCAAAAGATCCTGCTATCGGATCTGGAATGATCAATGCCCGAAGCGAAACAGTTGCGGAAAAACCGTCGTTTAGATCTGCTCTAAATCATCGCCGTTGCATAGTTCCCGCAGACGGTTGGTATGAATGGCAAAACTTAGCTGGGAAAAAGCGCCCACATTACTTCAGTTCGCCAGATGATTCGGTATTAGGGTTTGCTGGAATTTATGAATCTTGGAATGATCCAGCTGGAAATGTACTTTGGACCGTTTCGATTTTGACACAACCAGCACAACCAGAATTTGCCCAAGTACATGATCGAATGCCGGTACTGGTTGCCCCCGAGTTAAGGCAAGTTTGGCTCAACGCCCAAAACCAGCCACTTGCGCAAATCTTGGATTCAAGTTCGCAAGCAGCCCAAATTCAACATTGGGAAGTTGGCCCAGCAGTGGGCAATGTTCGAACTAATTCAGTGGATTTAACTAGCAAGCTGATGTCGATTTAGTTGGAATTAGCCAAAATTACGCAGTTGCGGGTGCTAATTTCCTCGGATAACCATTAACCCGTATTCTTAATCCCTAAGCTAAATTTTAAGGAGCTCCCCATGAGCAAGCGTGGCCGCAAAAAGCGTGACCGTAAGAAGAACAAGGCAAACCACGGCAATCGTCCAAACGCTTAAGCCTATTTGTCAAAAAAAGTCTGGTTCGCCAGACTTTTTTTATGCCCAAAAACTAGTGGAAAACTTGCCTTTAATTACTAGTCAGCAATGGAAATTAGTAAGTCGCCTTCTTGCACAACATCCCCAACGCTCACAGCAATTCGCGTTACTTCGCCAGATTCCTCGGCAATAACTGGAATCTCCATTTTCATTGATTCCAGCAACACAATAGTGTCACCAAGATTGATTTGGTCGCCTTCAGTGACATAGATTTCCATCACGTTAGCAACCATATCCGCGCGCACATCAGCCATACCTCAACGCTAGCCCATGGACTTTTAGCGAATGCGCACACCCGCTTAGAAATTGAATTTAGTTTGTACTAAACGACAGGTGCATCAGTTTCGAAAACATGAGGAACTGGCTCTAAACCGCGTGCACGAGCTCGTTGCGCGCGACGCTTAATGGCGCGCCGCTCGTCTTCACTGGCCCCACCCCAGACGCCGGAATCTTGCCCGGTTTCTAGTGCCCATTTCAGGCATGGTTCGATTACTTTGCAGCGTCGGCAAACAGCCTTAGCTTCTTCGATTTGTAAAATTGCAGGGCCTGTGTTGCCAATAGGGAAGAAGAGTTCAGGATCTTCGTCACGGCAGGCTGCCTCATGGCGCCAGTCCACGCGAGCCTCCAACGGTTAGATGCGGATAAACGGTCAATTTCGCCAGATTTATGGGTTGGCAACTCGCGCTGCAACCAATCTGATGCCCCTAGTTTGCCACTTCGTGACTGTTTTCACAAGGGTTTAGGCGCATTTCCTTGAAGTTTTTGCTCAGAGCGCACCTACATTAGTTGAAAATGCACCTATTTAGGAATTCGTTAGCGAAGTTTGTCTTAGGAATTAAGCGAGCACTCGAATTGCATTTGGAACGTGCTCTGCTCGAAGTTCACTTGCTTGCACGACAACATCACCATCAACTTGAATCCAAAGTGGGCGATCTGCCTTGAGATGAATGAATTTCTGGTCTTGCAGCGTGATTACGTTTTTATCTCCCAGAACAGAAACACCGTTCATTGCTCGGCGTACCAAACGAAATATGGCTGGAACTGACAAACTTGTCGGCGCATAAACATCCAGGGCGCTCTCGTGGCTTGCTTCTGGCATTGGATTTAGCGCGCCCTTACCGAGATATGCCCAAGGCGCCAAATTTATGATCAAGGCAAAATGAGCATCGCAATAAACTTCCCCAGTTTCGCATTCCAAACTTAATGCTGGCTTTTTACGATCAGTACGAACAAACAATTCGCGAAGACCAAGTGCCACATAGGAAGCATCGCTTGCTAGTTTGCCAGATTCTCGACGGCTCTCCATGCTTGCAAGCACGGCTGCATCTAAGCCCATTCCAGAATTAAACAAAAACCAGCGCGAGAGATTAGCAGTAGAAATTTTTCCAACGCCAATTTCTTTAAAGCTTTTGTTCTCAACTGCTGCTAACAACTGTTTGGTCGCCGTAATCGGATCATTTGCAAATCCCATATTGCGCGCGAACACATTTGCATTGCCCCCGGGAATCGCTGCCAAAATCGGCCCCTGTGGGTTTGGCCCCGCAGCAAGCAAGCCATTCGCTATTTCATTTAATGTGCCATCCCCACCTAGGCCAATTACTAGCTCGTAACCCTGGGCTTGCGCAGTTTTGGCAATTTGTGTTGCATCGTTTCGCGACTCGGTATGGACCACAGTCAAGTCCAATGAGCCCGAAAGAGTAGCGGAGACGACTTTGCGGATTGCCTCATCTGTTGTGGTGGCAAAGGTATTAACCACTAAAAGTGTCCGCATCCCTCAAGCCTAGCGGCGGCCTACGGATCAACCGATACGGTAGATGAGTGCGGAAATCTGTTTTAACCCTAGGCGCTATTCAGGCGAGTGCGATTTTTATTTATGGACTCACAATAGTGATCAGCGGAACACTTGGAAAAAGCAAAGTTGGTTCACCATTAATTCAGTTCTTGATTTACACGTTTTTCGCACTCTCACTTGCATTAACTACTTGGGGTATATCAAAGAATAAAGACTTGGCACGTACCCCTTTTTACATTTTGCAAGCGTTCATTGTCATTTCTGGCTACACCTTAGTTAGTGGCACCGAAACAATCTATAAAGTTATTGGGTTAATAGTGGGTGCTTTTGGTGTTGCGGGCTTTATCGCATTAATTCGCACCCCGGTGCAGAGTTAATTTTCTAGCAAACCCTCACGAAGGTGAATTAATACTTTATTTAGAATTCTAGAAACATGCATTTGCGAAATTCCTAATTCAGTTGCAATCTGAGATTGACTTAAATTCTCAAAAAATCGGAGTTGCAGGATTCGCTTTTCGCGATCGTCAAGTTTTTCCAGAAGTGGCTTGAGTGATTCGCGGTACTCCACTCCTTCAAGGGCATCATCTAGTGAACCAACGGAATTACCAATAGTCGGCGCATCATCTGATCCAGCATCCAAGCTGATGGTTGAGTACGCGGAATTTGCCTCTAGTGCTTCGGCGACATCATCAACCGTCACACCCAAGTGCTTAGCAATTTCTTTAGTAGTAGGGGAGCGATCAAGTTTTTGCGAAAGTTCTGTGTTTGCTTTATTAACTGCAGCGCCGAGTTCTTGCAATCTACGTGGGACTCGAATGGCCCAAGTTTTGTCACGGAAATGTCGCTTTATCTCACCAACAATTGTTGGCGTTGCAAAAGTTGAGAATTCAAATCCGCGTGCAATTTCAAATCTATCTATGGCTTTGATCAGCCCAATGGTTCCAACTTGAATTAAATCATCAAGGGGCTCACCGCGGTCTGCAAATTTTCGCGCCATAAAGACCACAAGTGGCAAGTGGCGCTCTATTAAGGCAGCACGAATCGTTTCATGTTGCGCAGTACCTTCTTCTAGAGCGGCAAGTTGCTCGAACATCTCGCGATCAGCAGATCGCAAGTCGCTTTCAGGCACTCGCCACCACTTTGGCAGTGAGTCGCAAGGTCACTAGCCCATCTGATGAAGTTTGCGTCGCAACTTCGTGAACTAAAGCATTTAGTACTGTCCAGGCAAATGAATTTTTGTCAGGGTTCGGACTGCCGGCAGGTCCAGTCATTTCAATTTTTAACGAATCATCATGGATATGAAATGTCACAGCGACGCGTCCAGTTTCTGGCTGATGCGCAATTAGGACCGCAAAAGCCTCATCCACGGCAAGCCGCAAATCATCTATCGCTTCAAGAGTTAAGTCGGCATGCGCCGCTATATGCGCTGCTGCGCTTCTGATTAACCCGACATAATCTGGGTGTGCTGGTACTGCTAATTCAATAAGGGCCACAACTAGACGTTAACCTATTGCGTGGCCGCAGTTAACGCAGCACAAGTTATTGGCCTGCTAAGTCGATAAGGGGCTGGCCAGATACGCGATAAACCGTCCACTCATCCATGGCTTGCGCCTTGATTGATCGATAAACCTCGATGGCGGGTTCATTCCAATCCAAAACCCACCACTGGAATCTTGAGTAATCATTTTCCAGACATACTTGGGCTAACCGCGCAAGTAGGGCCTTACCCATTCCTTGACCACGAAATTGTGGGCGGACATAAAGATCTTCTAAGTAGACTCCGTGCTTGCCATCCCAAGTGCTGTAGTTCAAAAACCATATCGCCATACCAGCGATAGTTTCAGGATCAGCTGGATCTTCAATTACGTAGGCGTAAAGCGCGGGGTGGCCCGATGGGGTATTTGCTTGCTCAGCTACAGAAATGTTCTCGTGTTGCTCAAATTCGGGGGAAAGTAAATCGCGGCCGAACAAAGCCTTCATAAGGTCTTGTTCGGTCGCGATTACTTCATCTGGAGATTTTTCAAACTCAGCTAACTCGTTAATCATCTGGTGCATCGCAGCAACATCTTCTGGTGTTGCCTCGCGCACTAAAGTCATAATTCGTTAAAACTACTTCTTTGAGTCAGCAAAAATTGCGGCGATCTCATCAATCTTTGCAATTAGTTTGTCAGCAACTGCCACGTCAGTTGAACCCTTGGTTCCACCAGCGCCGGCAAGCTTAGTTGCTTCGTTGAATAATTCATTTAGATTTGGATACTTTTCAAAGTGCGGTGCCTTGAAGTAATCGGTCCAAAGTACCCAGAGGTGCTCTTTAACCAAATGTGAACGATCATCTTTGATTGTTATCGCGCGGGCTTTAAAGTCAGCGTCATCAGATGCGTGGTACTTCTCCATGCAAGCCTTAACTGAAAGGGCTTCGATTCGGGCCTGGGCTGGATCGTAAATGCCACAAGGCAAATCGCAGTGCGCATTGACGGTGATAGTTGCTGCAAAATGCTTCATAATTCCTCCGGTGTTGTAGCGGCTTAGCCACTAGTCACAACATTACCCTCGCGCACTGGCGAGCGCAGACCTGGGCTGAAACAATGGGCGCATGCGTTATGGAATGGCTGTGGTGGCGGGATTAAGCATGATTCCAACATTGGCACCGGGTGAACGATTATTGGTTAGGTATGACGGCCCGATCGTCCTTGGCGATTTAGTTGTGTTTAAGCATGCGGGCCAAATTGATGTGAAACGAATTGAACGGATTGAAACTTCTGGACTTTTCGTGCTTGGTGACAATGATCTAGTCAGTACCGATTCCCGAAGTTATGGTTTGATTGCGCACGAGGACGTGCTGGGCACAATTGTGATGCGAATCTGGCCAAAGCCAGGGCGGATAATTTCAGGTTAACGAACGTAAGAAGTTAAACCGGAATTAAAGTGTTAGCAAAAATCTGCCAAGCCAATAGCGATTTAGCTACCAAGCTGAGCACAATGTAAATTCGCTCGCCATGCAGGTAATTACTCCACTTACCTTTAGCTTTGTACTGCTTGTACTGCACCCAAGCAAAAGAGTTAAAGAGAATGAAGACCGTGACGATGATTCCATAAACAAATCCAGGCGCACTTTGCGTAGAGGGACTACTTGGCGCGATTACATAAATTGCCACGCAAAGCCATGGCACAAATCCAGTGATACAGCCAAAGATAAATGGTAGCCAGCCACCATTGCCTGGCGTTTCATATTTTTCTTGTAACCAACCAAATAAAATCATTGAAGCATTTACGCCAAAAATTCCAACCAAGGCAGTGATGTCTGCAATACCGGTTACTTGGGCAATCAGCACAATCATTACTGATGAACTAATTGAATACTCCACCCAACGGAAGTAGTTACGTTTGGCTTCAAGTCCGCTGCCGTATCGCGCAAAGAAAGTGGGGCTGGCCACTATGAAGTGGGCAAGTGCGGAAAGTCCTAGGAACAGCGCCACACCAAGTGCAAGTGGGGTTTCAAATAGCACGGTGGAATCGGCGAAGACAGTTCCGGGTGGACCTGCCATATAGGTAGCAGTTACTGGAAGGCTGAAATCTGTGGAGAGCGTAAGCACTGCGATCATTTGAAGCAGATGAATTACGCCAGCAATTAAATTGAAGCGACGTAGTCCCGGTACCGTTAATTTACTCATATTGAAAGTTTATTAACTTTGTTGCGAAAATATGGCATTCGACTAGTTGGAAATTAGGGAACTATTACTAATTTTCCGAGTACATCGCCGCTAATCATGAGTTCGTAGGCAATTTGCGCATCTTCGAGCGAAACGACTTTTTGTACATGCGGGCGTAATCCCGTTTCGCCCATGAATTTAACAAGTGCCTCGAATTCGGCGCGGGTACCCATAGTTGATCCAACTACTTCTAGTTGCAAGAAGAAAAGTCGATTTAAATCAGCTGGCGGATTTGCGCCACTGGTAGCGCCACAAATTACGATACGTCCACCTGGGCGCAAGCTACGCATGGAGTGTGACCAAGTGGCTTCACCAACACTTTCCATAACTGCATCCACTTTGCCTGGTAGGCGAGCGCCAGATTCAAATACTTCGTCCGCGCCGAGGGATTTCGCGTATTCCCGCTTTGCTTCCTCGCGCGATGTCACCCAAGTAATAAATCCTGCAGCGTGTGCGAGTTGGATAAGCGCAGTTGCTACGCCGCCACCTGCGCCCTGGATTAATACTGTGTCACCTTTTTGCAGACCTGATTTAGTAAAGAGCATTCGGTAAGCAGTCAACCAAGCAGTTGGCAAACAGGCTGCTTCTTCAAAACTCAAGAAATCTGGTTTATCAATTACGTTGTAAGCCGGAACAGTTACATATTCTGCGTGTGTCCCATTATGAACTTCGCTCAAAAGTGAACGCTTTGGATCAAGAGTCTCGTCACCCTTTGACGGGTCCCCGATTACCGCATGCACGATAACTTCGCGCCCATCATCAAGCACACCTGAGGCATCCGAGCCAAGAACTATCGGCAGATTTTCCGCAGCAGTAGCGACGCCACGCAGCGTCCACACATCGTGGTGATTTAGTGCTGCAGCTTTAACGGCAACTCGCACCCAACCATCTGGCACAACTGGATCAGGGTGCTCTCCGATAAACAATCCAGCAAGTGGGTTTTCGGCGTTTCCGCTCTTAGCAACTACTGCGCGCATTATTGGTCATCCTCGTCATCATCAAGTCGGGCAAGCCAGGTAGCAAGCCGCTCAGTTGGAATTTCAAAATCTGGAAAGGTATCAACAAACTCTCGCATTCGTCCAGCTAGCCATTCAAATGTCACTTCTTCTTCGCCGCGTCGTTTTTCAAGTTCTTCGATTCCGCGATCAGTAAAGTACACAGCAGGTCCTAACTTTCTGAATTCAGCGACTAGCTAAATGCTTGCGCAACAAGCGCCTGTTGTTCAAGTTCACTTCGGTTATGCGAACCTACTGCCGGAGAACTGGAAGCTGGACGAGAAACTACCGCAATTTGACGATTGATCAGAGCTGGCAGATTCATTGCCATGAAGCTCCACGCTCCCTGATTAGCTGGTTCTTCTTGCACCCAGCGGATGTCAGAAAGATTCTTGTAGCGAGCTAATTCAGGTGGCAATGTAATGGCAGGTAGTGGATAGAGCCGTTCTAGTCGAACGATTGCAACATCCTTTCGCCCTAATTTTTCTCGTTGCGCAGTCAGGTCGTAATAGACCTTGCCACTGCAAAGCAAGACAGTTTTTACTTCGTCTGGAGTTGCAGTGGTGTCACCAATAATTGCTTTGAATGTTCCTTCGGTAAAGTCACTTACTTTTGAAGTTGCATACTTTGCCCGTAGCAATGACTTTGGCGTAAACACAACTAGCGGTCTAGTCAAAGTGGACTTAACTTGCCAACGCAGTAAATGGAAGAAACTCGCTGGGGTAGTTGGCATAGCAACTGTGATGTTGTCTTGCGCGCATTGCTGCAAGAATCTTTCAACTCGAGCTGATGAGTGGTCTGGACCTTGACCTTCATAGCCGTGGGGAAGTAACAAAACTAAGCTGCTTTTTTGCGCCCACTTTTGCTCACCAGTTGTGATGTATTCATCAATCATGGTTTGTGCGCCGTTTGCAAAGTCGCCAAATTGCGCTTCCCACATAGTCAGTGCTTCTGGCCGAATTACGGAATAGCCATATTCAAAGCCCATAGCGGCATATTCACTTAGTAGTGAGTCATAGACATCTAACTTTGCGCCCGCTTCGTAACAGGTCTTAAGTGGCTTGTATTGCCATCCAGTTTTTTTATCAACGATTACCGCATGACGATGTCCAAATGTTCCGCGCCGGCTATCTTGTCCAGCCAGACGAATCACAGTGCCCTCTGTCAGTAGCGATCCAATTGCAAGCGCTTCGCCCATACCCCAGTCGATTACATCTGTGGCAACCATTTCAGCACGACGAGCTAACTGTGGCGCTAATCGAGGATGCACGGTGAATCCTTCAGGCATTTGCGTTTGGCTGGCAACGACCCGATCAATTACCTCGCGCGTAATTGCAGTAGGTACTTCCCAAGTTGGAGTCTGTGGTTCCAGAGTTTGCTGGCCATGCGAAATAACTTCAGCTGCTGCGGCATTGAAATGTCCAGATGTCTCAGACTTTGTGGCTTGGAAAACACCTTCAAGTTCATTTTGGTAATGCTTCAAAGCACCTTCTGCTTCATCCAGAGTTATATCCCCGCGACCAACAAGTGCTTCCGTGTATAACTTACGAACCGAACGCTTTTGGTCAATGATGTCGTACATAAGTGGCTGAGTTAATGAAGGATCATCAGCTTCATTATGTCCACGGCGGCGGTAACAAACCAAGTCGATAACTACGTCTTTATGAAACTCTTGTCGGAATTCAAATGCTAATTGCGCAACTCTAACGACGGCTTCGGGGTCATCGCCGTTTACGTGAAACACTGGCGCTTGAATCATACGAGCCACATCAGTTGGGTAAACACTTGTGCGGCTGTAGCGCGGTGAAGTCGTGAATCCAACTTGGTTGTTAATAACCAAATGGATCGTGCCACCTACGCGGTAACCCTGTAACTGACTCATTTGAAGTGTCTCGGCAACGACTCCTTGGCCAGCAAATGCGGCGTCACCGTGCAAAATCAGCGGAAGTACTGAGTACTTTTCTTTTACTCCGATGATGTCTTGCTTGGCGCGAACAATTCCTTCCAGAACCGGATCCACTGCTTCTAAGTGAGAAGGGTTTGCGGCGAGGTAAACCTTGACTTCCCCGCCAGTATCAGTTTTGTAGGTGCCCTTAGTGCCAAGGTGGTATTTCACATCGCCAGAACCTTGAACTGATTCTTCGCCATAGTTGCCTTCAAACTCGCTAAAGATTTTTCCGTAACTCTTACCTGCGATATTTGCGAGCACATTAAGTCGGCCACGGTGCATCATGCCAATGCAAACTTCATCAAGTTGGGCGTTTGCAGCTTCAATGAGAATCTGATCCACAAATGGGATTGCGCTTTCGCCACCTTCGAGGCTAAAGCGCTTTTGCCCGACGTATTTAGTCTGCAAGAAACTTTCAAAAGCCTCGGCTTCGTTTAACTTGCGCAAAATTCGCAATTGTTCATCGCGATCCACTTTGACTGGCTTCTTTTCTAGGCGATCTTGAATCCATTTACGTTGCTCTGGATCTTGGATATGCATGTATTCAACACCCAGAGTTCGGCAATACGCATCGCGCAAAGTACCCAATATGTCGCGAAGTTTGGCAAATGGGCGACCGCCGAAGCCACCGGTAGCAAATTCTCGATCTAAATCCCAAAGCGTCATGGCGTGACTTGCAATATCTAAATCAGGGTGCGACCTTTGATGATATTCCAGCGGATCAATGTCAGCTAGGAGATGACCACGCACGCGGAAAGCGTGAATCATTTCCTGGACTCGAGCAGTCTTGTCTAAATCAGCATCATGTGATGTTGCAAGATCCTGCGCCCAACGAATTGGTTCATAAGGAATAAGTAGTGCTCGGAAAATGTCTTCGTAAAAATTAGATTCACCAATCAACAAATTATGAACCCGGCGCAAGAAGTCGCCAGATTGCGCTCCTTGGATTACCCGGTGGTCGTAAGTGCTAGTAAGTGTCAGTGTCTTGCTAACTGCGTTGCGCGTAAGTGCATCTTCGGATGCTCCTTGCCATTCAGCTGGATAATCCATAGCGCCAACGCCAATGATTACGCCTTGCCCTGGCATCAATCGCGGCACTGAGTGAACCGTGCCGATAGTTCCAGGGTTAGTCAAGCTTGCAGTAGTTCCTTGGAAATCTTCAACAGTGAGCTGACCGGAGCGCGCCTTGCGCACAACGTCCTCGTAGCCAGCCCAAAATGCTGCGAAGTCCATTCGGTCCGCACTTTTAATACAAGGAACTAAAAGTTGACGCGAACCATCTTCTTTAGCAAGGTCAATTGCCAGGCCAAGTCCTACTTGCTGGTGACGAGAAATTGCTGGCTTATCATCAAGGGTTGTGTACGACACATTCATGTCAGGCATTTCGCGCAATGCTCGCACGATCGCAAAACCAATTATGTGAGTGAAACTAACTTTGCCACCGCGACCGCGAGCTAAATGATTATTAATAACAATTCGGTTATCAACCATAAGTTTTGCTGGTATCGCGCGTACTGAGGTTGCAGTAGGAACTTCTAAACTTGCTTCCATATTTGTAACAACGCGAGCAGATGCACCCTTTAATTTCTCGACTACATCCGGAGTTGACGAAACTTGCGCCGGCGCAACTTTGGCAGGACTTGGAGCAGCAGGTGAAGCGCTCGCTTGCTTTACCACTGGCGCTGGCGCGCTGGCAGCACCCTCTGAAGCTGCAGGGGCTGGGGCACTTAACCGAGGTTGCAATGCGGAATTTGTAGCGGCAGCTAATGGTGAGAAATCACTTGGTGAGTAGTCTGCAAAAAACTCCCACCAGGCGGAATCGACAGAATTTTTATCTGCTAAATACGATTGGTATAACTCATCTACGAGCCAATCGTTAGCTCCAAAAGGACTATTTACTTGTCCGGGCACAGCTTGGGCGCCTTCCTGGTCGACTTATTACCTAAGCGTATCGCCCCAATTTACCAGTGCTGAACATGCACCTTTTGAATTGATACGGCAGGCTTGAGGACATGGCGCCAATTTCATCTAGTGAGCTCACCGACAAAGTCGTTCTTATTACTGGTGGCTCGCGCGGGATTGGGTTTAGCGCCGCTAAAGCACTGGGGAACCTTGGCGCAACTGTACTTATTGTGGGAGTAAGTCCCGATAACTTAGCTCGGGCAGTTGCGCAATTAGTGAGTTTGGGAATTGATGCAGACGGAATTTGCATTGATGTGGCAAATGGCGATGCGGTAGCAGAAAAGATTGGAAATCATGCGTTGGCTGCGGGCGCTGACATTTTGATAAATTCGGCTGGCGTTATGAGTGAAAAAATGGCTAAAACTTTGCGCACCTCACAGGACGAATGGCGCCGGGTAATGTCGATCAATCTTGATGGCACTTTCAACATGATCTCGGCAGTAGGACCACAAATGGCCGCGCGTAAAAGCGGACGAATCATAAATGTTTCTGCTTGCCTTGGACGATTTACTGGCCCAGGTTTAGCAGGTGGATTGGCGCCGTATCGAATTTCAAAAGCTGGCGTAAATGCGCTAACGAAAAATTTGGCAGCTGAATTAGGAAGTGGCACGCGGGGTGTACTCGTTGACGCAATGTGTCCTAATCACACGCAAACAGATATGGGTGGTCCCTTAGCGCCACGGACCCCAGATGAAGCAGCGGACACAATTTGCTGGTTAGCTACGCGAACTCACGACGCCGATACCCAAACCGGACTTCTCTGGGAAGATCGAAAAATTGTTCCTTGGTAAAGGTCACTGACCACGCAAGTGCAAGTTAGCGGAATTCTTTACCTCATGAAAATCAAAGTAAGCTCTTTCTCGTTCTTGCCAAATCAACATTTCGGCTCGCACGGCTTCGCCATCGCGCTTCACAACTCGTTCTAGCAGTAGATTTTCATCGGCTTCAATCCAGATTGCTTGTGAGACCTGGTGCCGTAGCGAAGTATGGCCGGAACCAACCCCCTCGAGAATCACCACAGGTGAGTAGGCAACTTCACTCCAAGAAGTAAACGCCGATTTCCCCCAGTCATAACGCAGGTGCTTAGGTGACAATCCGTTTTCCAGTGGCGTCAAAATCCAAGCTTGGATTCTTTCAAATAAAACTTGATCAAGTGATTTATCCCAACCTTCATATAACTCATCAAGGTGGATAACACTTGCTTGCTCAAATTTGCTAGCTAAATTTGCTGCCAAAGTTGTTTTGCCACTGCCTGCAGGTCCATCAATGGTGACAACACGCACTTGCCCACATTTTGGCAAACTATTTTGAATAGCCGCTACGGCATCGACAATAGAAAGTTGATCAGGCAACTTGGCTTCCGGCAGACTCGCTTTGCAATTTGCGCCAATTGATCCAACCGCGCAGTGCTATTGCTGTGAATAACACATACAGCAAGGAAGTGAACTTTAGATCTTGGCTCCAGTAAAGACCCACATACACAGCATCAACTATTAACCAAACCAGCCAATTTTCCCGAAATTCTAAAACCATAAGAATTTGAGCAACAACGCTAAAAACTAAACCGAATGCATCAGGTCTGGCAGCTGCAGCGCCGATTGAGATCAGCAGTGGTGTGATTGCCAACCAAGTAACGGCGCCAACGATGATGATTAGGATTCGCTGCAACCACGAAAGGTTCTTGGATTTCGCACCTTTTGGCCCCCAGCCAAACCAACCCCAAATAGCGGCGGCAATAAAAACCAACTGCACTGCAGCGCTCGCGTAAAGCGAATAATTTATAAATAGCCAGCCGTATAGCGCGCTAGATAAACCCCACCAGGGCCACATAATTTGTTTACCTGTTGTGCCGAGCCAAACGCCAATTAAGGATGCGATTACTGCAACACATTCCAGAAGTGTGACTTGATACCCCAGAACGGTGAATAAAACGGTTGCTACGAATTCGTTAATATCTGACAACATAACTAACTTCCTCCCAAAGTCCGCATTACCGGACTGGTTAAACGGTCGGTGTGATGATCTAAGATCGCACACCCTCTCAGTTCGCCTGGTTGCGAACTCCCGTGCCTTGCAGAACTAACACTACGGCAGAAGTGCACTTGGCACAGCGCAGTAAATGCAGTGCGGCCACTAAGAACAAGGGGTACCGGTAAGCACTGATAAAGTCTCAGACGGCAGGCAAATTGCCCGCGTAGCTCAGTGGATAGAGCGTCTGCCTCCGGAGCAGAAGGTCGAAGGTTCGATTCCTTTCGCGGGCACGTGAGTAAAAACCAAACTTCCAAGCGCACATTTTTGGTGCGAAGAGCTGCGGTTTTTGGCGTAGCCATTTTTTTGATCGTGGCTTTCTTGAAACTTCTTGCTGGCATGCTCAGCCCTGATTCAACTTCCGTAGATTCGGCGCCAATCCCGATGCCCGTTGCCACTCCAGCTTTTGATTGCGCGGCTAACACGCCACTACCGCAGAGCTTTATTGATGCCTGGGTATTGGAGTTCGGCGCAGTTGACTTCAGTGCCACAGTCATTGACCTCGTTGAAAACTGCGTGTATTCAATGGGGGAGGCAGCAGCGGTATTCCCAACTGCTTCAACGGGAAAACTTATTGTCGCAACGGGAGTTATGGAATTAGTGGGTGCTGGCACATTAGATTATTCCAGCGTTGAGAGCGACCTAACTTTAATGATTACGCAATCAGATAACAGCGCTGCGGATCGGCTATTCGATGTTATTGGTGGAAACGATGCAGTCATTTCGATTTGCCAGCGTTACGGATTAACGGCTACAACAACAGGCGGTGCCTGGGGAACAATACTCACTAATTCTTTGGATCAAGCAAATCTTTTGAACCAAGTAATTGGCACACAGACCAGCGCAATGCCGCAAGTACAACGAGACACACTTCGCGCTTTGCTGACGAAAGTAAATTCAGATCAAGCTTGGGGCGCTGGAAATGTCACAATTCCTGAATGGACTATTGCGGTAAAAAACGGTTGGTACTTATCGGTTCCAGGAGATAGGCCACCCGAGGGGCTTTGGCGAATAAATACTTTGGGCTACGTCTGGGACCAGACGAGCAAGCCACGTTGGATTTTTACTGGATATTCAAATACTTGGAAAACTGAAGAGCGTGGAATTTCAGCATGGAATTCAGTGTCAACGCAGCTTTCTAACTCGCTTGGCAGTCGCTAGGACGCGTGCGGTTCCATAACTGGACATTGCGTACCGGGTGCGACAAGTGGCTCAAAATGCCACCACTCATTTTGGTAGCGGCGGCACAACCCAAATTTGTATCCGTTTTTATCTAGCCAAGTTGCCGACTGCTTAGCTTTTGTGCCGCTGATTCCATAATTAATGTCGATAGCCAGCCCCCAGGGATGATTTGATTCCTCTGCCGGCAAAACCCACTTAGTTGCTTCTTCTTTTGAGCCATGCTTTTTTACTGCCTGCTTGAAGAGATAGCTTTGTCGATCAAGACTTCGGTACCCACTTGTGACGTTTATGTCGTAACCCGCTTTCTGGGCAGCAACGCGCGCTACTAAATAACGCGCGTTGAGCTCTTTGACTAATTGCGTGGGACGCTTCTCGGCTCGAGTGAGTGCTGCGTTTCCAAGTGAGCGCTCCGTTTTATTGCAACTTCCCGCAGTAATCGCTCTAACTTTTCCAGAACTTTTCCCACCGCAGTAATCAATAATTGGCTCTTCATTCGCGCTAACGGGATTTGCCGGAGCAAGTAAGGAAAGGAAGAGCGCGGTTGCGACAAGTATCACGCGTTTTCTGCCCATAACCAATGAGCCTACTTCGCGCCAACTCATAACCATGCAAACGCTAGGCTTTCAGCGTGATTAATACCCAAAATTTGACGCAGTTTGTCCTTGCTTCAGTGGCAATAATTTTGGTTCCAGGTCCAAGTGTGATGTTTGTGATCGCTCGAGCAGTTGCCTGGGGTCGGATTACTGCCGCCATAACCGCATTAGGTAACGCACTAGGTATGTTGTTACTTTCGGTTTTCATAGCCATTGGCCTAGGGCCACTTTTGCAAAGATATGAGTTGCTGCTAGTTGTCGTGCAAGTCCTTGGCGGAATGTATTTAATTCATCTTGGAATTGATGCTTGGCGACATAAACAAGAACATGCTGATGACATGGTAAAAATCGAAGAAGTCAAGCCGAGTAGTTATCAAATCCTGCGGCAAGGATTTACAGTTGGCGCATTGAATCCAAAAGCCTTGGTATTTTTCTCTGCAGTGTTTCCACAATTTGTTGATCCAGATGTCGGGTCAATCACGATCCAACTCTTAATTTTTGGCGCGATCTTCACAGCACTTGCTCTGCTACTTGATGGCACCTGGGGAGTCTTAGTGGGCTCAAGTCGTGATTGGTTTGTAACCTCGAGGAATCGACTGGTATTTCTTCGAACTGTTGGTGCTGTGGTCATGATGGCTCTTGGTGTTGGAGTAATGATTCCCATCATTTTTGACTACTTAAAATAGCAACGACCGGTAATCCCAATTGGAATTACCGGTCGCTTAATTGCTAGTTAGCTAGATTCTTGCGGACTTTGCCGGCACCTAAGTAGCCGAGAACTCCGAGCAAGATAACGATTGCGAAAGTTCCAAGCGTGAAGCCCAAAACTGCTCCTTGCGTTGTTCCCCAGATTTCCGCGTAGTCATATTCCATACCTAATGTGGTCTCTAAAGTTCCTGGAAATAGCGCCACAATTGATCCAACAATGATGTAGGCCATTACCAAACTTCCGAGAATGTGGAAGCCTCTGGATCCACCAGGTACCTGGTAGCTCCTTGGTACATCAGGATAGATTCGCTTCAACTTCATTAGCGCCGGAATAATTGTTAGATATGAAACCAGCAGGGTAGATATTGCGCAAAACAACACCACGCTAAACAGCACCGCAGCGTCGCCCTCAACCAGCAGAGTTGCGGCAACCACGAATACAGTCGACATCACTCCAGACAATATATTTACCCGTAGTGGTGTGCCAAGCTTCTCGTTGAATTCTCCAAAATAACCATTGAAGAACGTTCCGTCGGCCGCAGCCATCGCTTGAATTCGATCAGTAGCAATCATCCATGAACTACCTTGGTTTAATAATGCGTAAACCAAAAGTAGCGCCGTTAGAGATAGCAAGGCATTTGCCGCAGAGCCGTAAATACTAAACACGGTAGCTACAGCGCCCATAAAGCTATCAACACCAGCTACTTGGTCGGCTGGGATAACTAGCAAAATTGCAAGTACTGGAAGCAAGTACGCAAGCATTGCAATAGATGTGCCACGTCGAATTGCCGGAGCAGTGTCTTTTGCTGCATCAAACATTTCCTCTGATGCAGCGTTAGGTGCCTCAAAGCCGACATAAGCAAAAGCAAGAACTGGTGCTACTGCTAAGAATCCACCTAGTGATGGTGACAAGCCACCCAGGTCAAGTCCTTGGAAACCGTTTTTGAATCCATAAACAACTGTGGTTCCCACCAGCAGCATTAAAACAATAAGTTTTGCCCAGGCTCCGACGTTGACGAAAATCTTTCCAGTTTTTAGACTCACGATCGCAAGTAAAATCGCAATCCAGACGAAGGCAAGTTTAAAAATCCAATTTAAAACGGAATTAGTTGATAAATCGAATACGTAGGCATTAAATGCTTCATTGGCAACTAAGACCAGAGTCCCGCCCAGCCAAATTGGATTTGTGATCCAATACAAGACACTCGTTATGCCAGCAAATAATCTGCCATAAGCAAATTTAACCCACTGGTATGGCCCACCTTCTTGAGGAAAGGCACCGCCGGTCTCTGCAAAAATCATGCTGAAAGGAATCATGAATGTTAAAACCATGAAGACCCCCCAAAATAGATTTTCTAGTCCGCCAGATGCAATTGTTCCAATTGTGTCTAGCGCAACAACAGCGGCGACAATGAATAAAACAATGTCTGAGCGCCGTAACGACTTAACTAGTTTCTTTTCTTGCTCGACTGCAAGTGAAGTCTGCTGCCGATTTATCAATTGAGACATATTGCCCTCTCCTTTATCTCCTAATGAATTACACCATCTGGCGTAGTTCGTTCTAGTACTTTCCGCATCGCTTCAACCATGCGATCCGCTTGCGCTTCCGTCATAATCAAAGGAGGTGAGAGTACTAAGTTGTGTGCGCAATCGCGAACAATCACGCCTTCTTCGCGGCGAATCACGTCTGGCAACATTGGTTGCAACATTGGAAGTGGTGTGCGACTTTCCTTGTCAGTGACAAGTTCTACCGCATGCATCATTCCAACAAAACGCACCTCTCCGACAATCGGAAGTTCTAAGAGAGTGCGCAAACCTTCGTGGAGATATTGCCCCATTTTCTTTGCCCGATCTAGCAGACCTTCTTGCTCGATAATTTCAAGATTCTTTAGCGCCACAGCTGCTGCGGTTGGATGACCGTTGTAAGTGAAACCCATTGGGAATCCAAAATCTTTTTCAAGTTCAGAAGCAATAGCATCTGTTGTTAAGACTGCCCCCAATGGGATGTATCCAGATGTGATTCCCTTGGCAGTAATGATGATGTCAGGCTGGACATTGAAGTGCTGGGCTGCGAACCATTCACCAACGCGCCCATATGCAGTTACCACTTCATCAAAGATCAAAAGAATTCCATGCTTGCGCAAAACTTCTTGCACCCGGGTCCAGTAATCATCAGGTGGAATTAACATGCCACCGACACCCATAATTGGTTCTCCAACCATGGCAGCAATTTTGGTTGCGCCAATTCGAGCGATGGTTTCTTCCAGTTCATTGATTAAGAAGTCAGTTGGATCTTGTCCGTTATAAAGATCCTGGCGGTATGGCCAAGGCGTGGTTAGGTGCTCAACATGTGGCATTGAGGGACCAAAGCCATCGTGATAAACATCAAAGCCAGTTAGCGTTCCGCCGCCGTAACCAACTCCGTGGTATGCCTTCTCTCTAGCCAAAATCCAATCGCGACCAACCTCACCTTTTCGGTGGTGGTAGTAGCGCGCCATCTTTATTGCCGCTTCATTTCCTTCGGAGCCACCACTTGTGAAATACACGTGATTTATGTTGTCCGGTGAGATCTCAACTAATTTTGCTGCCAACTCAATAGCAGGTTGATTACTAAATTCCCAAAAACTAGTGAAGTACTCCAAAGTTGAAATTTGTTCGGCAGCAACTGCGGCTATTTCATCGCGCCCATGACCAATTTGGGCCAGCCATAGTCCACCAGTGGCATCAAGATATTCCTTGCCATCGGTATCCCAGAGTGCACAGTCTTGGCCACGGGACATGATCACCCGTTCCGTTGTGGATTTTGGCAAGTAAGGATGAATTATGTGAGCACGATCAATATCGGCAAGTTCTTGCGTGGACTTATTAGTGGTTGCCATTTTTTCTCCCGGTTATTCGTATCGGATCCAGGTTGTTTTCAACCCAGTGTATTTATCCAAGGCGTGAAGTGATAGATCTCGACCAAATCCAGATTGCTTAAACCCGCCAAAGGGAATGTTCATTCCGAGGGCATCGACAGTATTAACTGAAACAGTTCCAGCATGCAAAGCATCAGATACTCGATGAGCTCGACTTAAATTAGCCGTCCAAACTGATGCTGCTAGGCCGTAGATACTGTCATTTGCCATGTGGATAGCTTCGGACTCAGTATCGAAGGGGATTATCGAAAGGACTGGCCCAAAAATTTCATCAGTTGCGATTGAACTGGAAGTAGCTACTCCCGTGAAAATTGTTGGTTCCAGGTAGCAATCCGAGCCATCAATAGTGAGCCTGGATCCGCCATGGCTTAGCTTGGCGGAAGTTTTTCCACTTGCAATAAAGTCAGCAACTCTTCCAGCTTGGGTGCTATCAACTAACGGCCCCATAGTTGTTGCAGGATCTAGGGGATTACCAAGGTTTATCTTTTTGGCTTGCGCAATTACAAGTTCAGTGAATTGTTCAGAAATACTTCGTTCCACCAGCAGGCGAGAATTTGCTGAACAAACTTCGCCTTGATTAAAGAAAATTGCGCGAGCTGCGAATTCTGCTGCCTCTTCTAAATTCGCGGTATCAGCAAAAACTAAGTTCGGACTTTTGCCACCGCACTCAAGCCAAACTTGCTTCATGTTGGATTCCCCGGCGTACTTCATGAAGTATTTACCGACTTGGGTAGAGCCAGTAAAAGTTAATACATCAATATCTTTATGCAAGCCAACAGCAGCTCCCGTTGTTTCGCCTTGCCCAGTTACTACATTTAGCGTTCCTTCTGGTAATCCAGCTTCCAGTGCTAGTTCTGCTAACCGAAGTGAAGAAAGCGGGGATTGCTCAGCAGGTTTCAGTACCACTGTGTTGCCAGCAGCAAGTGCTGGAGCAAGTTTCCAAATTGCCATTTCAAGTGGGTAGTTCCACGGGACAACAGCGCCAACCACGCCAAGTGGTACGCGCCTAACTAAGGCGACATTTCCGGCATCCGTTACTGGAATTTCGCCTGCTACTTTGTCGATAGCCTCTGCGTAAAAATTTAAAATTGCGGCTGACCCTGGGATATCGATAGTCGTAGCATCAGAAATTGGTTTACCCATGTCCAAAACGTCAAGCAAGGCAAGTTCATCGGCATTTGCCAGAATCAATTCGGATAATTTATGTAGTGAAGATTTTCTTGCGCCCGGTGTCATCTTTGACCAACCGGTCTCAAATGCCTTTCGCGAACTTGCGACTGCCGAATCTACTTCCCGCTGCCCACATTCGGAAACATCAGTTAGTGACTTTGCAGTAACTGGACTTATATTTTCTGAGGTTTTTTCAGTTGCTGTGCGGATGCCATTTATTACTGCGCGCCCGTCAAGCTGCAGGGCAGCTGCAGCGCTTTCCCAGTCTTGCTTAGTTTTCATGAGTTCCCCACACCTGGAACCAGGTGATTAATCAACTGGTCGTCCGTTGCTTAATCTTGCCATCATAAAAGCCGGCAGTCTTGGAAATTTACTAAGTAAGTGACGCAGGTCAGGAATTATGCGCTTAAGGGCGTGAATATTGCGTTACATATTTGCGTAATTCTGGATCGGCCGCGATTTGCGCCAGTGTCATTGCCATCGCGGTAGCCGCATCAGTAACGGCTTGATCGGCGTCTTTGGTAATGCAGGCTGCGGCAAATTCTCGTTGATGATTAACGGCAGCCCCACTATTAACCCCGATGTAGGGATGGATACTTGCTATAACTTTTGAAATATTTCCTAAGTCTGTACTTGCACGATTCATTTTGATTCGGGGATCACTATCATCAAAAACTCGCCCAATAGCCTCTGCATTCGATTTGTAGATGTCATTCAAATTGGGATGATTTGTAAACTCAGAATAAGGCGCACTTTCGTCGTGAATTTCTAAGGTGCAACCAGTTGCAAGCGCGCCGGCTTCAAAACACTTTGCTATGCGATCGAAAGTTTCTTCCATAAGTTTTGTTGAAGTAGCTCTGATGTACCAGCGGCCCTCAGTGATTTCAGGGATGGCATTAGGAGCCTCGCCGCCACGAGTCATGACTCCGTGCACTCTAACTGTGCTGGGAAGTTGTTGCCTCAGTAAACCAATGGAAACTTGCGCAATCGTAAAGGCATCAGCTGCATTTATTCCTTGCTCAGGATATGCGGCGGCGTGTGAAGCCTTGCCTGAATATTTGACAGCAATATGTCGCACTGCAAAAGGTTCGGCAAAGGCTACGTCAACGGGACCGGGGTGCACGAGGGCTGCAATGTCAATGCCATCAAAAGCGCCACGTTCAAGCATTACGATTTTCCCGCCGCCACCTTCCTCAGCTGGAGTTCCCAGAACAACAACTTTAATTTTTAATTCATCTGCAACGCTGGCTAATGCGAGCGCCGCGCCAACCGAGGATGATGCGATTATGTTGTGACCACAAGCGTGTCCTAATCCAGGTAACGCATCATATTCAGCGCAGAGTGCAATGGAAAAATCGCCACTGCCAAACTCTGCGCGAAATGCGGTTGGCAGCCCAGAGACTTGTTCCACAACATCAAATCCGTGATTACGTAAAACATTGGCCACTCTCGCTGAACTCTCAAATTCTTGCCACGCAGTTTCAGGATGAGCATGTATCCAATGACTTAAGTCCACAAGTTCTTGGTTTAGTTCAGTAACACGCTTTTGGATTTTGTTATTCACTTCACTCATATTTATTCATCTCCTGGGACTGCATATGATGGAGCAACACTTGGGTTTAAAGCTCGGGTTACATAATCATCAGATTGGGGAGCCCAAACTTCATAAATCTCACGTAACTTCACAATTGGATTCTCGTCCCAGTCAACGCGCAAATTCGTGGTTGGCCACGACACCTGAGTAGCAACTAGTACCGCAGCAGAATGCACTGGACCAGCTTCTCCGCCAGCGGATACCCCTGCTTCCAGGGAGCAAATTAATCTATCTGCGAGTTCTTTCTCAGAATTGGTGTTGAAAGAATTCACCATTGCTTGAATAACGCCGTCATTTGCCAACATATTTCCCGCAGCTGCAACGTTGTGATCCGTTACTTCAGCCGTTATTCCAAGTGACTTTGCACCGGAAAAAACAGCAGCGGCACCTGTTGCGTCAACGACAGTTAGTTGTCGGAATTCTGGATGAGTTGCAGTGGAACTAATTAAATCCAGCGCAGCTTTTGCCGCAAGGCCGCTTGCAAGTGCATCAAGTAATGCTGGACCAAGACTTGGGTCTGTGACATTTTGGCTGGCAACTGCGCCAACACCAGCCCGAACATTTGGGCATCGCGAACCAACGGCTGGACTGGAACTGCTAATTGCAACACCAAATGCGCCGGTGCGTTCGCAGCGGGCCGCAATGCTAATAGTCATGCCTTGTTATCAGTCTCGAGAATCTGGAATAACGGCAGTGACATCAATCTCAACTAGCCACTCTGGGCGAGCCAGCGCGGTAACGACTATGCCCGTTGAGACATAGTGAACACCCTTGAGCCACTTACCCATAACGAGATAGACCGCTTCCCGATAACGAATGTCGACGAGGTAAATGGTTATCTTGGCGATGTCGCCAAGTTCGGAACCAGATTCCTCCAGCAGCATCTTGATGTTTGCCATTGCTTGCTCAGCTTGGGCAGCAACGTCGCCGATTCCAACCGACTCACGAGTGTCCAGATTCTGACCAATTTGCCCGCGTAGATAAACCGTATTGCCTGCAACTACTGCCTGCGCTAAGTCATTATCCAAATTCTGCTCCGGATAAGTTTCCTTGGTATTAAACGGTCTAATTCGTTTGTGAGTCATCTATATCCTTTGCCCTTGCCTAAACGTTAGCGGTTAATTAACTACTCTGGCAGTGCCTTGATAAGTAAGGTAACTACGTTGAATTTGAATCTGCTCGGCAATATATTTAGCGTCATGCCATACGCCCCAAATAAAGGCAGATCCGCGGCGCGACAACCAAGGTTGGCCGAGAAAGTAGATTCCTGGTTCACTGGAAACTCCACGCTGGTGTTGTGGTTTTCCAGCCTCAGTCAGCGCGGCAGCAACTTGAAGCCAACTGTAATCAACTGCGTACCCAGTGGCCCAAAGAATTGTAGTGATTCCGTTAGCAGCTAGATCAAGTTCCAAAATCGGATTGCGTACTAATTCTGGCATTGGACCAAGAACATGGGCCTGCGGTTCCGCTGGTAAGTCAAGGCCATTTCTAGCAATGAACGCATCTGCTTCCTTTAAAACCGATAGGTAATTTGTATCGCCACGAGTGATATTTTTTTCAAGATCTGGCGCAAATCCCATTACACCATCGTTAAATGATTGCGTTAAGCCAAGAAGTTTGATTCCACTTGCAGCTAAGTTTCGAAAGTCAACTGTTTTGCCACCATCTTTGCCGCTGACGGCAATCGTGACATGTTCCGCTCCAGCTGTTGGTGTTGTGGCGTCCCATTTACCAAGAACTCCAAGCCACCAAACGTTGTCGCGCCCACGATACCTGCGGGGTGGTCGATCATGTTCACCTACTGATAAGTAAACCTGACGACCTGAACTTTGAATGTCATCAGCAATCTGCACGCCAGAAGATCCAGCGCCAACAACTAAAACATTCCCAGCCGGCAGCTGCTCCGGGTTATGGTAATCACTTGAGTGAAGTTGATGAATATTTGTGCCACTCGGAACTACTGGGGGAATAGCTGGTTTTTGGAATGGTCCAGTTGCTGCAACAACATATTTTGCGGTGATTGTTCCAGCTGTAGTTTCAATCTGAAAGCCGGAATGTGAAACATTTTTAGTAACAGATTTTACGTCCACTCCAGTTCTAATTGGAGAATTAAATTTTTCAGCGTATGCGACAAAGTAATTTGCAACATCATCTTTTCCAACAAAAGCGTCAGGATCGTAGTCAGCAAATTCCATGTTAGGGAAGCGGTCATGCCAAGCCGGGCCATTTGCAACAAGTGAATCCCAGCGCTCAGTGCGCCACCGCTCTGCAATTCGATCGCGCTCTAAAACCACATGAGGTATTCCGGCTTTAGTTAGGTGTTCGCTCATTGCCACACCAGCTTGACCCGCGCCAACCACGACAACTTCAGTTTCCTCAACGGGTATTTCTTGAGTCGACACAAATTCCTCCGGCGCTTTATCTAGAACTAACTTTACTGCTGGCCGGAACGGTCAGAGAACGGTAAACGAGAGAGTTACAACACAGAAAATAACGAATTTTAGATTAAAGAATGGGCCCCACCAATTGGTAAGGCCCATTCTTTAGTTAGTAACTATTACTGACTAGTTGTCCAAGTTGTAAACACCTGGGTGTACAACTCGCGTGCTTCTTCGCCACAGTTAGGCAGTGGTGAAATCAATGCCTCTTTGTCGGCTGGAACCACAACTGCTGGATCTGTTTTCAGTGCGTCATCCATGAATGCGTCTGAGCCCTTGATGCCATTGTCGTAACCAGAGAAATTACTCTGTTTGCCGGCAGACTTTGGATCCATCATCCAGTTGATGAAGATCTTGGCGTTATCCAAGTTAGGCGCGCCAACTGGAACTGCCAAGTTATCTGCCCAAAGGTTTAGACCGTCACTTGGGTAGATGTACTGAACATCTGGATTTTCAACAGTCATACGGTGGGTTGAACCGTTCCAAGCATGACGAACGTTGCTTGTTCCAGCGGTAACGCGCTCAATGCCACCGTCTGATTCAATTACAGCTGGCTTAAATCCAGCAAGTAATTCCTCAGCTGCAATGTACTTTGCGGTATCTGTTGTGCAAAGGTCAGCGCCAGCCACACCTGTAGCGCGCAGCGCTGCAGATACAACTTCAACTTGATCCTTTAGGGAATCCATTTTTGGAAGCCCTGCAGTGAAGTAGTCTTTCCAAGATTTGATATTGGCACATTCTGGTTCAGCAGCAAAGTTACATGCAATTCCAGTTGTTCCATACATCCAAGGAGCAGAGTAATTACGCCCTGAGTCCCAGTAAACATCAACTAAGTTGTCCTTGATGTTGCCACCGTTAGGAAAACTGCTTACGCCGATATCTTGTAATAAACCAAGTTCAACCATTTGCGCGACCATGTAATCAGAAGGAACGATTACGTCATAGCCGGTAGCACCTGATTGCAATTTAGCCAACAAAGTTTCGTTGCTGTCGTAGGTATCCAAAATTACTTCAATGCCAGTTTCAGCAGT
>CAMBGF010000011.1 GCA_945866135.1 Bifidobacterium breve | reverse complement strand
CCCAGTTGCATGTGGTGGCGGTTCAATTGGCACGTTATAAGTCTGCCATGCTCAGGTGCTTTGCCAGTCAACAGTTTGCCGATCAACAAGGGATAAGGAACGCAGGCCGCGCTCAAGATGCCACTGCACATAAGCCGCAACAATTCCTGAGACTTCATTACGATCTCGGGGCAGCGAGTTATCTGCCTGCTCCCAATCACCCGACAATAACGCCTGCATCAGTAAAACGGATTCGGTGCGTGGGGCTACGCTGCCCGGAACTCGATGTGAAACACAAAGCGCTCCCCCTGTTGCCACATGAAAGAACGGTTGAACTCCAGCGGTGCCACACGTTATGCATGCCTCAAGAGATGGAGAATAGCCAGCCATTGAGAGCGACCTCAATAGGTATGCATCAAGAACTAATGAGGCAGCATGCTCACCACTTACTAGGGTACGTAATGCGCCAACAAGTAATAAATATTGCGATTCTACGGAAATTGATTCCTCTGGAGACAAGCGATCAGCAGTTTCTAACATGGTTTGGCCAGCTGTCCACAACGAATAATCCAATGCAAGATCTTGACCATATGAATTTAAGGATTCTGCTTGCGTAATTATGTCAAGATTTTTGCCCGCGAATACCAATAAGTCGACCCTGCTGAAAGGTTCTAACCGAGCACCAAATTTACTTTTAGTTCTCCGTACCCCTTTTGCTACGGCACGAACTTTTCCTCGTTCTCGGGTCAGTAATGTGATTATTCGATCTGCCTCCCCCAACTTCTGCGTGCGCAAAACGATGGCTTCCGCGCGATAGCTGGGCATACCCCTATGGTGTCACGCCGGTTCTAAAATCAATGATCGGGTAACGTTGTTATATGAATAATTTGCCTGATAGACCAGTTAATGCAAGTAGCTTAGATAAAGCAGGAATTAAGTGGGTATTGCGTACGTTAATCATTTTTGTTGCCATGGCCACGATTGGATTTTGGATTTTTAGCCAAAATCTGAGTTTCATATTGCTACTTGCCATTTCATTGTTAATTGCAATTGCCATGGAGCCAGCTGTATCCGCTCTAGCCAATCGAGGCTGGCCCCGGGGCGGCGCCACCGGCCTGGTCATGTTTGGTATTTACCTAACATTAATTGGCTTCTTGACACTTTTTGGCGGAATCCTATTTTCGCAAGTCACTTCATTGATTTCGAATTTACCGGGAACTGTGGAAAACCTAACTGAATGGGTGAACCAGACCTTAAACCAAGAACTTGATCCAAATACCCTCATCAACCAGCTGAATATCCAACCTGCTCAGTTAGCTGGCGCTGCTGGAAATTTTGCTGGTGGAATTGTTGTTGTGATTTCGGGAATCATTGGTGCGCTATTCCAGGTTCTTACCCTAACTTTGTTTGTTTTTTATTTTTCAGCAGATGCCCCGCGTCTTCGTCGCCAAATTGGCAGCATGATGAACTCAAGTGCCCAGCAAGTACTTGATACGACTTGGGACATCACAGTTAAAAAGACCGGTGGCTACGTCATCTCTAAGGTGATTATGGCTGTAGCCGCTGGAACTGCGCATGCAATTTTCTTTTCTATAATCGGTGTGCCATCTTGGCTTCCACTGGCAATTATCACCGGTATCACCAGCCAATTTATTCCAACAATCGGAACTTACTTAGGAATTTTGATTCCCGTCCTGTTTGTTGTTTTCACAGATCCAAATTTGGCGCTATACATAATTATTTTTGCTGCGCTATATCAGCAGCTAGAAAATTATTTAATTTCCCCTCGGCTCAGCAAAATTACAATGGACATACATCCCGCAATCGCGTTTGGCTCAGTTATTGTTTTTGCGAATTTATTTGGTGTAGTTGGTGCATTTGTGTCGGTTCCAATTGCGGCTGCAATGGTTGCGTTATTTGATACTTACGGAAAGCGCTACGAGTTGATTGCAGAGTTAAAAGATAATAACCTGCTGGCTAACAATCAGCCCGATTAAAGCTGGGGTAATTTAAAACCCAAGTCTGGATAACTGTTTTGGGTCTCGCTGCCAGTCCTTGGCGATTTTTACCCGAATATCCAAAAACACTGGAACTCCCAGCATTTTGCTAATTGCAATTCGAGATTGAGTGCCCACTTCTTTTAGACGTTCGCCACCCTTGCCAATGACGATGTGCTTTTGGCTTTCCCGCTCTACATAAATCAAGGCATAGATATCCATTAGCGGTTTATCGGGCGAACGATCAGCGCGCATGGCCATTTCGTCAATAACAACAGCAATTGAGTGTGGGAGTTCATCATGCACGCCTTCGAGCGCGGCTTCGCGAATCAACTCTGCAATCATTACCAGCTCTGGTTCATCAGTTAACTCGCCATCAGGATAAAGAATTTCGCCCTCTGGCAGCATGCCCAGCAATAAGTCACTTAAAAGATCCACTTGCTCATGAGCAACAGCCGAGACTGGAACAAGTTCTGCCCAATCAATTGCAAGTTCTTGCCCTAGGGCTTGAACGGCCAACAACTGTTCGCCAATCTTTTGTTTATCTGTTGTGTCAGTCTTCGTCACGACAGCAACTTTGCGCACTCGCGGTATTGCAGCAATTTGCTGGGCAATGAAACGATCACCGGGTCCGATTGCTTCATTTGCCGGGAAACACATCACTACAACATCTACTTCCGACCAAGTATCGGCAACCAGTGCGTTTAGTCGCTCGCCAAGAAGAGTCTTTGGTTTATGAACTCCTGGAGTATCAATCAAAATAAGTTGGCCCTGCTCACGGGTGACTATTCCGCGAATGGTGTGGCGCGTAGTTTGTGGCCGATCCGAGGTAATTGCAACTTTTTGCCCGACTAAAGCATTGGTTAGCGTGGACTTACCAACATTAGGTCGCCCCACAATGCAGGCAAAACCACTACGCATGTGCTCGCTCCTGTAGGTCCTTTGATTTGCTTCCTGACTCAACGATACCCAGGAGTGCAAGTGCCGCAATAATAGTTGCGCAACCAATCCAACCCATAAAATTCATCGGCTCACTCAAGATAAAGACTCCGAGAAAAGTAGCAAGAACTGGCTCAGCAAGTGTGAGAGTCGATACGGTACCTGGGCTTAGATGCGTTAAGCCATTGCCAAATAAAATGTAACCTAATGCTGTTGTACCTAGGCCGATATATAAAACAAAACCGACATAGAGTCCGCTGTTTATCCAGGAACTTGTAAAGAGAACAATTGGAAGCGAAAGCACCGCTCCAATACCAAACACGGCTCCCAGAACTTGTGTACCCGAAATGTTATGTGCCCGTGCTAAGCGCACACCAAAAACCGTAAAAATTGCGTACATGACGCCAGAAATAAACACTGCCAAAAATCCGAGACTATCTCGCACTTCAGTAACTCCAGTAATTAGTGCTAGTCCAACGACTCCGAGTAGCGTTGAAACTACCCATACCTTGGTTGGTTTTCCTGTTCCAACAATCCAACCAAGTAGTCCAGCAAAAAATGGTGCCGTAGCTAACGCGCCTAATGTTCCCATTGCCACGCCAATGCGAGCGGCTCCAAAAAAGAATGAGACCTGAAAAGCCAAGACAGCAAATGCCATAACCCACACAGTAGGTTCTTTAACTAATCTAAAAATGCCCGCAAAGCCATATTTGAGGCCAGCAAAAGTTGCTAAACCAATGCCTCCAAGAAAAACTCGCCAAGCTCCGACCGAAATACTGGAACCAGGGAAATCTAAATACGCTCGGCTGGTTCCGCTGGTACTAAACAAAACGCATGCCAATAAAACTGAGACGACCGCAAGACGTTTACCTCTACTGGAAGTTGATGTCACGTTAACTGCGAACTAACAAGCTCGCCTGAGGTGCCCAAGTGATGCACTGGTACTCCTATGCCACCAATTGAGCGCACGATTTCAATATCTTGCAAATCTAGTTGATCTGAATCACCAAACACCACAACTGCTTCGATACCAACTGCGCCGGAGGCAACTGCCTGGCCAACAGCTAATTGAACTGCGGAAAGAATGAGATTTTCTCGAGCCACTTCCGCGCTGGCATAAGTGCGACCCGTGGTGTCACGAACTGCTGCGCCCGAGTTAGCTTGAATTCGACTGCGCGCACCCTTTGCCAATGTGGCAAGCTTGTCGTCTTCGGCGCTCCAACTAATTTCAGTCATCAACGCTTGCCTGTGTTTGGTCTGAAAAATTATCTCGGGAAATTAGCACAGTATCAATGCGATGCCTTCGCCCCGCAGTTGATTCAGCAGTTAAAGTCCAGTTTGAAATTTCTACACTCGCACCTGGAATCGGAACGATACCCAACTGTTTAGCCATTAGCCCACCGACGGTGTCAACACCCTCATCGTCAATTTCAATTTCAAGGAGCTCCGCTAAGTCAGAAACAGATAACCGCGAACTAATTCGATATTCGCCGCTGGCCAGTTCCTCAATTTCAGAACCTAATGCATCATGTTCATCAGCAATCTCACCGACAATCTCTTCAAGTACATCTTCGATTGTGATCAATCCAGCGGTACCGCCATACTCGTCGACTAAGACTGCCAAGTGGGTGCGGGCGTTTTGCATATCTCGTAATAACTCATCTACATTTCGGCTATCGGGCACCATGAATGCTGGACGCATTAAATCCGAAACTCGCTCAGTATTTTGAGATTCTTGATGTTCAAAGACTCGACGAGCAATGTCTTTTACGAAAATCACGCCGACTATGTCATCTATTCCCTCGCCCACAACTGGAATACGCGAGAAACCCGAGCGCAGCCCAAGTGAGAGAGCTTGTCGCAGTGTCTTGTGTGTTTCGACCCAAACCATTTCTGTTCTGGGAACCATAAGTTCGCGGGCTACTGTGTCTCCCAATTCGAAAACTGAATGAATCATTTGTCGTTCGTCATCTTCAATTACTGAGTCGGCTCCAGCCATGTCAACTAATTCACGCAATTCCGCTTGGGTGGAAAATGGACCCTCCCGAAAACCCTTACCTGGCGTTATAGCATTACCGACCATAATAAAAAGTTTTGAAAGTGGACCAAATACAACAGTTATCAGTTGCGTTATCCGAACAGTGGCCAGTGCAATGGCGTCTGCTTTTTGTCGACCAATTGTCTGTGGAGCCACGCCAAGCAAAATGTAACCGACTAGGACCATAACAATCGAAGTCACTACTAAGGAAGTATTGTCATCTGCAAAAATCTGCAAAAATGCCGTTGTTACTAAGACGATTGCAATCGTAGAAAGAGTCAAATTTGCGAATAGCAGTGAGTTTACATACTTAGCACGATCATCCAGCAACTTAACTAGGCGCCCAGCTTTGCGATTACCATCTTTACGAAGCTGCTCTACCGTTGCTTTGCTAACTCGCGCTAATGCTGTTTCAGCAGCAACTAAACCAGCAGCTGCAAGCACCATTATTGTCGCAATTACTAAATACAAAGTATTTGAATCCACTACAGCCCACGAGCATTTCGCTCGCCTTCCCATTGTGCGAGCAACTCGGCTTGGAGGCCAAACATTACTTTATGTTCATCCGGTTCTTCGTGATCATGTCCGAGCAAGTGTAAAACTCCATGGGTAAGAAGTAAGCGAAGTTCCACTTCCATGGAATGTCCTGCTTGTTCACCCTGTCTGGCAGCAACTGCTGGGCAAAGTACGACATCACCAAGAATTCCTTCTTCACTTGGTTTATCAGAGGTGCCAGCGCGAAGTTCGTCCATTGGAAAACTCAAAACGTCAGTTGAACCTGGCTCATCCATAAATTTTTTATGTAAAGCTGCCATAGAAACTTCATCAACTAGCATCACTGACAACTCAGAAGCTGGATTAATGTGCAAACTTCGGAGTAAAAAAGTTGCATGGGATGAGATTTCTAATTCATTAACCTCATAATCGGATTCATTATTTACATCAACTGACATGACTAGGAATTCCTGCGTTCAAACTTCGGATCCTGCGCCGCACGTTTTTCTTCATAGCGACCGTAGGCATCTACTATCTGGCCTACCAATTTATGCCTGACAACATCTGTCGAGGTTAATTCGCAAAATGCCACGTCATCAATGTCATCCAAAATGTCGCGCACAACCCGCAGACCACTTGCTGTTCCACTTGGCAGGTCTATTTGAGTTACATCTCCAGTAATTACCATGGTCGATCCGAATCCAAGTCGAGTCAAAAACATTTTCATTTGTTCAGCCGAGGTATTTTGCGCTTCGTCCAAAATAATAAAAGCATCGTTTAAAGTCCGGCCACGCATGTAAGCAAGTGGCGCAACTTCAATAACTCCACTAGTCATCAATCGCGGAATTGAATCTGGGTCAATCATGTCGTGCAAAGCGTCATATAACGGGCGCAGGTATGGATCAATTTTTTCGCTCAAAGTTCCAGGCAAGAAGCCAAGTCGTTCACCTGCTTCTACCGCAGGGCGCGTGAGAATTATTCGCGAAACTTGTTTGCTCTGCAGCGCTTGAACTGCTTTGGCAACTGCCAAATAAGTTTTGCCGGTACCTGCTGGCCCGATGCCAAACACCACAGTGTTTTCATCTATCGCATCTACATACCGCTTTTGGTTAAGCGTTTTGGCTCGTATGGTTTTACCACGATTGGACAAAATGCTTGAAGTCAAAACATCCGCTGGACGAACATCTGAGCGCAACATTGAAATGGAACGCTCTACAGATTCAGGAGTTAAGCTCGCACCAGTTCGCAGCATAACTAACATTTCAGATATTAAAGTTTCGATTAAATGCACACTTGGCTTTGGGCCATCGAGTGTGATTTCGTTTCCCCGGACCAAAATTACGCAATCTGGAAAAGATTTTTCAACGACCCGAATTAGCTCATCGCGAGTGCCTATTACGGAAACCATTGGGGTGGCAGTTGGAACTACTACAACTAAGTGAGAGGTCGAAGGTGATGCGGTCATTTGCCCTAATTCTATGGCACTAGGCAGATTGCGCTAATTTTTGGCCAAGTTCCTAAGTAACTCGCCAACTACCCTGGCGGCCAAGTTAATGGCCTACCACCCAATACATGCAGGTGCATGTGGTCAACGGATTGACCACCATCTGATCCCGTATTAGTCACGATTCGGTAACCGTTTTCTAGACCTTCACTTGTTGCAACTTCGGTAGCCAAGGCAAGTACCTGACCAGCGAGCGCTGGATTACCCTGTGCTAGCGACTTTGCATTCGCAAAGTGTTCCCGCGGAATTACTAAAACGTGAGTTGGCGCTTGTGGATCGATGTCGCGAAATGCCAATGCTGTATCCGTTTCAAGAACTACATCAACTGGAATTTCACCGTTGGCAATTTTGCAAAATAAACAAACACTCATGATTTCCCCTAAGACCAACGCTGGCTTCGCATTAACAAGCCCCCGACAGCAATTGCGCCCGCTGTTGATGTGCGCATTACGCTCGCGCCCATATGCACAACTCTGGCACCGCTTGCTGCAAATGCTGCCAACTCATTAGGTGAGATTCCACCTTCTGGCCCAACTATCAACATGATGGTTCCCTGCTCGCGGATCGCGCAGGCAGCAAGTGCTTGATCTGCGCTTTCATGTAATACGAAAGCGCTTTGTGCTTGTTTTATTAATTCACAAATTTGCTCTGTTGTATGTAATTCGCAAATTTCTGGAATCCAGGCACGACGTGATTGTTTGGAAGACTCTCGTGAGGTTCGACGCCACTTTTCAAGTCCCTTGTCAACAGCGTCCCACTTGCCGATTGAGTGTTCTGCTTTCCACGGGATGATGGCATCTGCGCCAACTTCTGTGAGCATCTCAACAGCAAGTTCTGCTCGTTCACCTTTAGCAAGTGCTTGCACAACAATAAATTTAGGTTCTGGAGCGGCTTCATAACTGACGCTCATAATGTCAACTTCAATGCTGTGCTTGAGCACTGTGGTTACAGTTGCAATCGCACGAATCCCTTGCCCATCACATAAGTTAATTACTTCGCCCGAACGCATGCGTTTTACCGTGGCAGCATGGCGACCTTCGTCGCCAGTAAGGGTAAAAGTTTTTGTCGCGCTGGTAATCTCACCAGGACTTATCAAAAATTCTGCAGCGCTCATCGAGTGGTAAACGCATCCTTAAGTTTGCCAAACAAACTTGAGGATTGTTCGTGCAGTTGCGCTGTTGGAGCTTCTTCATCCCGAAGTGCTGCTAGCTGACGAATCAATTCCTCTTGATTGGAATCTAGATTTGTTGGTGTCAACACATCTAGGTGAACAACTAAGTCGCCGCGGCCCGAACTACGAAGTCTTGGCATACCCTGACCGCGAAGTGTGACTGTGGCGCCAGATTGGGTTCCGGATTTGATGTGGATCGGAACAGATCCATCTAACGTCTCCAGTTCCATCGTGGCGCCTAGGGCGGCAGCTGTCATTGGCAATGAAATAGTTGCGTGCAATTGATCGCCACGACGAGCAAAAACTGGGTGCGGGATTTCAATCAATTCCACATACAGATCCCCTGCCGGTCCACCGCCTGGACCAACTTCGCCTTGTCCAGTCATTTGAATTCGAGTTCCGCCTTCAACCCCCGGTGGGATCTGCACCGTAATTGTGCTTCGGGTGCGTACTCGGCCATCACCAGCGCATTCAGCGCACGGGTGCGGATTCAGTGTTCCAAAACCTTGACACTGCGGGCATTGCCGCGAAGTCATAACTTGACCTAAAAATGATTTCTGAACAGATTGCACTTCACCGCGGCCTGCGCACATTGAACAGTCAACAATTGCTGCGCCCGAGGTTGTCCCTTGCCCAGTGCACGCCGAACAAACCACAGCAGTGTCGACAACAAACTCACGCGCTACGCCAAATGCTGCTTCCTCAAGTGTGACCTGCAGTCGTATCAAGGCATCTTGACCCCGGCGTTTACGCGAACGGGGTCCGCGCTGTCCGCCACCGCCAAAGAACGCATCAACAATGTCACCAAAACCAAAACCAGCTGCGGAATTAAAGCCGCCTCCGGATCCGAATGGATCCCCACCGAGGTCATGCATTTCACGCTTCTGGGGATCTGATAAAACTTCGTAAGCGGCAGTTACTTCTTTAAATTTCTCGCCCGCCTCGGCGCCGGGATTTACATCCGGATGAAGTTCCCGAGCTAACTTACGATATGAGCGTTTAATTTCCTCTGGAGTAGCATCACTGCGAACGCCTAGAATTTTGTAATAGTCAGCCATAATTATTTATCCTGCAAAATCTGGCCAACATAACGAGCGACCGCTCGTACCGCTCCAATAGAGCCGGCATAATCCATTCGAGTAGGTCCTAAAATTCCGATAGTCGCCAGGGCTTGGTCTCCCGAACCATATCCGACCGTGACAACCGATGCACGTTGTAACTCCTCGACCGAATTTTCATGACCTATTCGAACTGTTAAAGCATCAGGAGCGGCGGCTTCCCCAAACAAGCGAAGTAACACAACGTGTTCTTCAAGGGCTTCTAGAACTGGGCCTACTGTTGCAGTGAAGTCCTCACCAACACGTGCCAAATTTGAAGTTCCTCCAACAACTACGCGCTCTTCACTGTGCGTTACAACTGCATCCAAAATCGTTGCGATCACCGTGTTCACTGCAGGGCGCTGATCTGGCTGAAAATTCTCGCCTAAACCAATCAAACGTTCGGGCACCTCAGTGAATAGTTGGCCATCAAGTGCGACATTTAATCGAGTCCGCAAATCGTGCAGGAAATCTTCCGAAACACTGTGGAATAAGTCAACGGTACGTTGTTCAATACGTCCAGTATCTGCAATCAAAATCAATAGGAGTTTGCTGTTTCCAGAGTTAACTAACTCAACATGTCGCACGAAGCTGCGCCCAAGGGATGGATATTGCACAAGGGCCACTTGCTTAGTTAGCTGCGACAGCAAACGAACTGTGCGATTCATGACATCGTCAAGATCAACTGCTTGGTCTAGGAAAGTGTGAATTGCTTTACGTTCTGGAGCAGACATTGGCTTAACGGAATTAAGTTTGTCCACGAAAAGTCGATAACCCTTATCAGTTGGGATTCGACCAGCGCTCGTGTGAGGGGCAGTTATATAGCCCTCTTCTTCTAATGCCGACATGTCGTTTCGAATTGTTGCTGAGGAAACACCCAGGGAATGTCGATCTACAAGTGCTTTAGAACCAACTGGTTCGTGAGTTTGGACATAGTCGTCAACAATTGCGCGCAAAACTGCTAATTTCCGCTCTTCCATGTCAACTCCTCGCACCAGAATTTGGCACTCATACTGCTCGAGTGCCAGTCTAACTCTGCTTAAGCCCAAAGGCGTGCGACTAAGCCGTCGGCTAACAGGCGACCTTTATATGTAAGGACTGCCATTCCCGCTTCAAAGTCAGTTACCTCAAGTAACCCTTGCGCCAGCGCTAACCTGGCTTCGACAATGCCTGCTTCCGCGAGAACTTTTAGTTCAAGACCCTCGCGAAGTCGTAAGCGCAACATGATTTCTTCATGCGCGATGTCAGCTGGCGCCAAAACTTCCTGATCAGCAGCTGGCGAAGCGCCCTCATCAATTAGTGCCGCCCATGCTGCTGGATGTTTTACATTCCAAGACCTAGTGCCAGAAGTGTGGGCATGTGCCCCTGGTCCAATGCCAAGCCAATCTTGATTTTTCCAATAAGCAATGTTGTGCCGACATTCACCTCCTGGCTTTGACCAGTTACTCACCTCGTACCAAGTCATATTCATTTTCTTTAATGCCGCATCAATAACGCCATAGCGCTGCGCAGCCACATCATCACTTGGTTGCGCCACTTCACCTCGTGCCACGCGAGCCGCCAGTTTTGTACCGGGTTCAACAATCAAGGAATAAGCACTGACATGATCCACATCAGCATCAGCAACATCATTCAAAGTTCCAATTAGATCTTGCTCGGATTCACCAGGTGTTCCGTAAATTAGATCCACACTTACATGTTCAAATCCAGCTTTTCGAGCGTCATCAATTGCTTGCCAAGTTTTTCCAGGAGTATGAGTGCGTTCCAGAATCTGCAACACATTGCTTGCGCTACTTTGATGACCGAACGAAATTCGGGTAAAGCCACCGTTGCGCAAAATCTCTAAATCCTGCAAGGAAACCGAATCAGGATTTGCCTCGGTTGTAACCTCGGCATCTGAGGTAAGGCCATAAGTAGTTTTTGCCGCGTCCAGAATCCGAACCAAGTTTGGCGCTGAAATCATGGTTGGAGTTCCACCACCAAAAAACACTGTGCTTAATTGGCGATCATCAGTCAGATTTTGATTTCGTAGCCAATTGATTTCAGCACTAACTCGATCTGGGTAAGTGGTGGTGGTTATTGAAGTGCCATCACGGTGAAGTTCTGCTGCGGTATAGGTATTGAAGTCGCAGTAACCACAGCGCGAAGCGCAAAATGGAATGTGAATGTATGCGCTTAAAGTACGCATCAGCTATTTAAGGTACCCAGAAACTTGAGTATGCATCGCTTCTGGAAGATCTGGGCAGGCAATTACTCGCGCTAAACGATCGGCATCACGATCACCAGCAACTAATTGGTAAACATCGCAGACTGTGACACCGTGATCCGGGGTAGCTACGATTTCAATTTCATCGCCTGCCGTAATGCTGCCAGCTTCTAAAACTTGGAAATATGCACCAGGCATACCTTCAGCCATGAAGCGCTTAACCCACTTGTCAATGTCTATCCAGCGCGCGAAAGTGCCGCATGGAATTCGCGGCCCGGTGACTTGCAACAAAGTTGTACCGATTCGCCAAGTCTGACCAATCACAGCGTTTGTCACATCTATTTCGGTAGTTGTTAAATTCTCACCAAACTTGCCAGCTGAAATATCAATTCCAAGTTCCGCTTCCCACCACTGGTAATCTTCCAGCGCGTAGGCGTAAACAGCCTGCTCTGGCATACCGTGACTAGGTTTGTCAGCGCGCTGATCCCCTGCAACACCTGCAGTTGTAACCTGACGCGCGTCACTAACTGGGCGCTTGTCTATTGCGGTTACTCCAACTTCGCCACCAACGTCTGGAATTATGGCATGCATAACGTTAAGTGAAACAACATGCGCAGTCATTATTTAGCCTTTACCTTTGGGCCATTGTCATCAGTTGAAAGCGCGGCAATGAAAGCTTCTTGTGGAACTTCCACTCGGCCTACCATTTTCATGCGCTTCTTACCTTCCTTCTGCTTTTCCAGAAGTTTACGTTTGCGCGATATATCGCCACCATAACACTTTGCTAGAACATCTTTTCGAATCGCGCGAATAGTTTCGCGCGCAATAATTCGAGCTCCGATTGCCGCCTGGATTGGAACTTCGAATTGCTGGCGAGGAATTAAATCCTTCAACTTTGCAGCCATTGCTAAGCCGTAGTTATATGCCTTATCGCGGTGCACAATTGCACTGAATGCATCTACCGGGTCGCCGTGCAACAAAATATCGACCTTAACTAAATCTGCACTTTGTTCACCAGTTGGTTCGTAGTCAAGTGAGGCATACCCGCGAGTCTTGGACTTCAGTTGATCAAAGAAATCAAACACGATCTCAGCCAATGGCAAGGTGTAGCGCATTTCAACGCGGTCTTCAGATAAGTAATCCATACCGAGCAGAGTGCCTCGCCTGGTCTGGCAAAGCTCCATAATTGATCCTACGAATTCACTTGGTGTCAGGATTGTTGATTTAACTACGGGTTCATTTACTTCGGCAACTTTTCCACCTGGAAATTCACTCGGATTCGTCACAATTATTTCTTTGCCATCGTCCATGACTACTCGATAAACCACATTGGGTGCAGTTGAGATTAATTCAAGATTGAATTCACGCTCTAACCGCTCGCGCACAATCTCTAAGTGAAGTAAGCCAAGGAATCCGCAACGAAAGCCGAACCCAAGTGCCACTGAGGTCTCAGGTTCATAAACTAAGGCAGCATCATTAAGTTTTAGTTTGTCGAGAGCCTCGCGTAGTTCCGGATAGTCCGAACCGTCAAGGGGATAAAGTCCCGAGAACACCATAGGAACTGGATCGCGATATCCACCAAGTGATTGGGTCGCAGGGTTTCCCGACAATGTTACGGTGTCGCCAACTCGTGACTGACGCACATCTTTAACACCAGTGATCAAGTAACCCACTTCGCCAACACCAATTGCAGATGAAGCAAGTGGGTCCGGTGAGATTACGCCAACTTCTAGAGTTTCGTGAGTTTCGCCAGTACTCATCATCTTGATGCGATCGCGATGTGGAATCCTGCCATCAATAACACGTACATAAGTGACTACGCCACGATAAGTATCGTAAACCGAGTCAAAAATTAATGCGCGAGCTGGCGCTTGTGGATCTCCAACGGGTGCTGGTATTTGCCGCACTATTTCATTTAGTAACACTTCAACGCCAGCGCCGGTCTTTGCACTGACTTTAAGTACAGTTTCTGGATCGCAACCAATTATGTGCGCAAGTTCCGCAGCATACTTTTCTGGCTGCGCTGCAGGAAGATCAATTTTGTTGAGAACGGGAATAATCGTGAGATTGTTTTCTAGCGCTAAATAAAGATTTGCCAGAGTTTGCGCCTCAATACCTTGAGCAGCGTCCACCAATAAAACCGCACCTTCACAGGCAGCTAAACTGCGACTTACTTCATAGGTGAAATCGACGTGCCCAGGAGTGTCAATTAAATTCAAAATATACGTTTCATTGTTAGCTGCAACGAAAGGTAAGCGAACTGCTTGGCTCTTAATCGTGATGCCGCGCTCGCGCTCAATGTCCATGCGGTCCAAGTACTGGGCGCGCATGTGCCGTGGATCAACGATTTCTGTGATCTGCAGCATGCGATCAGCCAGAGTTGACTTGCCGTGGTCAATGTGGGCAATAATGCAGAAATTTCTAATAATTTTGGGATCTGTCGCGCCTGGCTTGGGTGGATTAATAGCCTTCGACATTCGCTCATAATCCCACACTTCAGCGCAATTTGAGCATTCGGGTACTTGGCAGGTACGCTAGAGCCTCAAACACCAATAACCGAAGAGGCAAAAAGTGGCCAATATCAAGTCGCAGAAGAAGCGTATTTTGCAGAATGCAGCTGCCCAAGAACGTAATAAGGCAGTTCGTAGTGCGCTAAAGACCAAGGTTCGTCGTTTCCGTGAGGCGCTAGCAACAGGTGACGAAGCAGCAACTGCCTCAGCACTTCGCGATGCCAGCCGTGCACTAGATAAAGCGGCTGCCAAAGGTGTAATTCACAAGAACCAGGCTGCGAACCGTAAGTCAGCGCTTGCTTCAACAGCCGTAACAAAGTAATTAAACTTTTAAAAACCGCCTTCGGGCGGTTTTTTTATTGCCTTTTTAGAGTCTCTTACTCTTTAGGAGCTCGGATAGCCATGAACTCTTTTTCCATGTGATACAAAGTTTGCGAACTTTCCAGTGACCTGCCGCCGGGAATTGCAGCGTCAAAAACCGTACCTTTACTTGAGCGATCTGCTAACGCAAGTAATCGAGCTGCTGCGGCAAGTTGGTCGGGATGCCATTTGGCTTTTTGGGTACGTAAAAATTTAAGTTTCCACGGTGGCACGCCAACTAAGGGTGCTAATTCGTATTCACTCATATTGGTAGGAGCACTGGCATATTTAATCAAGGTACGAAGGCCACTGCTGATGGCAGATACTGCGGGCACAGTAGCGCTGGAATCATTTGCTACAGCCCAACGAAACTTTTCCAATAATTCAATCGGGTCAGCATTCCACATGGCATCGCTTAGATCCCATCCCATGACTCCGGTGATGCCAGCGTAATACTTAGAGACTTCGCCTTCATCTATGATTTCTGATTCAGTATCAGCGCACAATTGGGAAACTGCTGCCAATAGTTCGCCTAAGTCCGAACCAATTGAAGTTTGCAGCGCAGTGACTGCATCTGCTGTTGCTTTGCGATCGTGTCTACGAAACTCAGCTACTATCGCAGCTGTCAAGTCTTTGGACTTTAATTCACCGCACGCAGCTTCCAGAACATCTGCTTTCCTTATTGTGTCTAGTAACTTCTTGCCTTTAACGCCACCCGGATGGGTTACAACTAAGCGAACGTGCTCGGGTAATTCCGTAATTGCTGTTAGTAAGATCGCACCGACGTCATCAGTTGCAGAATCTATCCCCTCGAGCACTATTACAGTTAGTTCTCCGAATAACGATGGTGAGAGTGCATTTGCTAGATCGCTAGCCGCAGATTCTGCGCCGGCAGAAATATCCAAACGAATGGCTGCCGGATCCGCCTTGCGAGCCGAAGACATAACGCCCGCAATTACTCGTTGCACTAAAATCGATTCCTTGCCAACAGCCAAGACAGTGTTTGCTTGATCTGTGGGCGACTTTTTTACCATAGTTCTATTTTCTCACGAGAGTATGACTAGTGTCTGGTCGCCACCCAAATCCTGGAATCTTTGACAATGACCGCCAAGTCGCCACTGCGGTCGGTTCGAAATACTGCGCTTCCTGTCAATTGGTAAAGCGCGAGAGTTTCTGGGGCGGGATGACCGTATTCATTTCCCGCACCCACTGAAATAACGGCTACTTCCGCATTTGCCCAACTAGCGAAGTCACTTGATTGGTATCTGGAACCATGATGGGCAACTTTTATTACATCAAAATCTTGCTGTGGCATACTTCTGGCAATTTCCTCCTGCACCGGTGGCTCAATGTCACCAGTTAGCAGGATCGAAACTCCCTGGCTACTTACTGCTAAGGCAAGACTTGAATTATTCGCATCACTGCCTTCCCCCAGAATCAGCCGCTTTGGCCAAATACAAGTGAACTTAACGTCCTTGACTGTGAAAGTTTCTGGATATGTCATTACAACGGCAGATAACCCAAGTTCGTGCAAAGTATTTGTCACAAACTTTGTTGTCTCAACTGGCTCTGCAAGCGGACTAATACGAATTTCGCCAACTTGTCTGCCTTGCAGCGCACCACTTAATCCACCAACGTGGTCAGCATGAAAATGAGTCAGAATTAGAACTGGGATTTTCTTAATGCGCAATTGACTAAGGCAACGGTCAATCACTTTTGGATCTCCACCCACATCAATTACAACCGCCTCGTGTGGCGCAACTGAAATTACCGTGGCATCCCCCTGCCCCACGTCGCAGGAAACCATAACCCAATTCGCAGGCGGCCACGCTTTTAGTTCAAGGGTCGGTGGATTCCAAAGCAATACTGCAGCCACGGTGACTATGGATAAGAGCTTGGATTTTTGCGCAAGGGATATTCGCTGCCAGTGGAGGCCAGCATGTATTGCACAAACTGTGAAGCCCAAAGCTAAAATGATGCCAAATTTTTCGCTGGGCCATGGCACAACTAGCCATTGCAGGCTTGCACTAACCCGAGCAATTAGCGCAATCACTTCAGCAAATAGCCCAGCGCACCAGGCGATGGCAACTCCCAGATGGGAAGAAATGGGCGTCACTAATGCTGCCAGTAATCCAAGAACCATTGTCGGGCCAGCGATTGGAACCGCGAACATGTTGGCAGGTATTGAACTCAGTGAAATTGGTGAGCCAAGGGCAACTATTAATGGAAACACTGCCAACTGCGCTGCAATAGTTACCGCCATGATTTGAATTAACCAAAGCGGGATACGTCTAGGAAATTTTCGTTCTAAAAAGTTTTGAATACGACTTACCCAGAGCACTAAGCCTGCAGTGGCAGCCACTGAAAGTGCGAAGCCGTATGACAAGGCAAGCCAAGGATCAATCACAACTAGAAATATCACGGCCACACTCAGCGCTGGAACTGGCGACTTGCGCGAGTTCGAATAAGTTGCAAGCAGGGCAACTAAACCCATCACGGTTGCGCGCAGCACACTGGGTTGTGGGCGAACTAAAACTACGAAAGCAAGCAGAGCTCCAATCGTCACTAGGTACTGGAGATTTTTACCCGCCTTTACTCGGCGCAATAAGGCAAGTACCAAGATGATAAGTAGCGTCACATTTGTTCCCGATACCGCAATCAAATGTGTTAGTCCTGCGGATTTCATCTGCTGGGATAATTCGGACGAAATTGCCGAGCTATCACCCAGCGCTAAGCCAGGAACTAAACCCTTGGCAGCAGGGGAACTAAATTTCAAGGATTCATGAAGTCCAGATCGTAATCTTGCCGCAAGCCATTGGTAGCGGGGTGCAGCTTTAATCACTACCGGTGGTTCTAACGGTTTGAGATAGCCAGCAAGCGCTCGGCCGATTGGAGCGGTGGCAAGTTTGCCGACAAAGGATATTTGATTACCTGGAATTAAATACTTAAAACTTTCGATTAATTTAGGTTCCGTTACAAGTACCAAAACTGGTGTGCTTAGTTTAAAACTCTCACCTCGAATGGTTGCAGTATCGATTCGCAAACCCACTCTAAGTAAATCTTGTCCAGTCCAATCCAATTTTCCTTTTCGATTTGAAATTACTGGATCTGAAATAATCGTGGCAGTTCCCTTTATTACTGCTCCACTCTCACTCGCCTGTGAAATAGGGCCATACGCAATTGGATAAAGCCGCAAGAGCGTAACAAAGCAACCCAAGATGGAGCCAAGCAAGATGTAGATGCCTAAGGTTTTTGAATCAATTAACTTGGCCTGAAAGTACCGAAGCAAAATTAATACCAGCAGCACTACGCCAGTAAAAATAACCCAATACCAAATCGGATTACTCAGTCCAAGTAATCCGATAGTTAGCGCGGCAGCTAGCCAAGTTGAAATAGCAAACGGAGCGAGACGAAAATCCACTTAGATTTTGATTAGTGGCTTAAGGTTTGCGAAAACCTTTGCTCCAATTCCTGGAACTTCTTGCAATTGTTCAACTGTGTGAAATCTTTGATTCCGATCACGCCAAGCAATAATTCGACCTGCCATCACTGGACCAACCCCAGGCAAAGTATCTAATTCTGCAATAGTTGCCAAGTTCAAGTTGACTCGCGAATCAGCGCCCACTCCACTTGATTGCGCTTTACCAACGTAAATCATTTGGCCATCTGATAATCGCTCAGCCAAATTAATGTTGCTGATGTCCGCACCAACTATTAATCCACCAGCTGCTGCGATTGCATCAGCCACCCGAGAGCCCGCGCTTAAAGTGACTAAACCCGGCACCATCACATCACCTTTTACATCAATGACAATCTGATCGAAGGAATTTTGATCTGGAAGAGTTTGATCCGAAATCGTGGCTGGTTGGGCAATCGGTATCCCTGGACTTTTTAGAGCGGACTTTGTCAGGGCAGTTGGCCGATTCAACCAAACTAATAACGCAACTACGCATACTGCAATTGCGATAATTTTTGTCAATGGATTAATGGCTTCTCGAGGTGGCTCAAAAAGAATTTGGGCAGGTTCACTTGGCACAGCAACTTCACTTCTGCTTTCCAGAATTTTTCGTAGTCGCTGCTCGGCAACATTAGTTAGTTGTTGAGTTGTTTTCCTAAATGGCGCCATGGTTTGCACCCTAGATTTAGTCGTAGTGAACTTGCGCTCTTACAAAGTGCTTGTGGGCAGATTAAACCTGTGGACTTACAACTATTGCAAGTGCGCCCGGTCCTACATGAGCTCCAACTACTGCACCAACTGCGGACACTGAAATGTCGACAAGGCCCGTTCTAGTTTGCAAAATACTTGCAAGTTCATGAGCAGCAGCAGCGGCGTCCACATGGTGCACTGCTATCTCAGACTTGATTCGAGCCGCTGCGCAAACCAGATCTACCATCCGGTTTAGGGCCTTCTCGCGAGTTCGTACTAACTCCCGCTGCTCGACTTTGCCATCTAGCATGTGCAATAACGGCTTTAGATTCATGGCAGATCCCATTCGAGCCTGTACGGCGTTGATTCGCCCACCCCGCTCAAGAAACTCAAGAGAATCTACGTAAAACAATATCGATGATCCTAAACATTTACGATTGACTAAATCGACAACCTCATTAAGTGCGCCGCCGGACTTAGCGAGCTTTGCACCCGCCTGGACTGCGAAGCCAAGCATCATTGCAATGCCACGAGAATCAATAACCTCCACTGGGCACGAAACGCTGCGGCTTGCAAGAGTTGCGGATTCAAAAGTTCCGCTCAACTCACGAGATAGATGTGTGCTAACTATCGAATCAGCACCGTTTGAAATTAGTCGCTCATAAGCTGCAACAAAAAGTTCAGGATTAGGTCGTGAGGTGGTTACTGGCTTATTGGCTCGCAAGGCAATCGCAACTTGCTCCACTGTGATGCCATCGACTTCGTTGTATGCGATGCCATTACTTATTACCTGAAGCTCGACGACTTCGATGCCAAGTTCAGTAACTAGGGATTTGGGCAAGTAGGCAGTCGAGTCGGTAACTATTCCAACAGGCATGGCCCACTATCCCAGAACTATGTTGACCAGTTTTGGTGGTCGCACAACAATAACTTTGATTGTTTGACCAGCTACCGCAGCAATCACTGAAGCTTGACTCATGGCTAACTCGCGCATTTGGTCTTCGGTAATTCCAGGTGAAATTTCAAGACGCTCTTTGATTTTGCCATTGACTTGAATCACGCACTGCACGGAATCTTCAACTAGCAGAGTTGGGTCAACAAGTGGCCAAGGCGCAAGTGCCATAGGTGGCTGATGACCTAGCCGCTCCCACATTTCTTCCGAGGTGTAGGGAGCAACTAAGGAAAGCATGATTGCAACAGCTTGTGTTGCTTCTCGCACTGCGGGATCTGCTGGGCCGCAACCAGCATCAATTGCTTTGCGTGTCACATTAACGAGTTCCATAGTGCGAGCTACGGCAACGTTAAACCGGTAAGTTTCAACCGCCAGTTGCGAGTCATTTACCGCTTTATGAGTTGCCTTGCGTAGTGCCAAATCTCCAGTTGTTAAATCGACGTCCGGATCACTCGTTACATCGCCAGCAAGGCGGTAAGCGCGGGCAAGAAACTTTTTGGCGCCACTTGGCGAAACGTCAGCCCAATCCACATCATCTTCTGGTGGTCCTGAGAAAACCATCGCTAAGCGAATTGCATCGACACCATTTTCACTTAGCTCATCACTTAGTTTTACTAAGTTCCCACGACTCTTACTCATCGCAGAGCCATCCATTTGAACCATGCCTTGGTTCAATAACCGTTTGAATGGTTCAACAAAGTCAACCATTCCCATGTCGAACATAACTTTGGTAAAAAAGCGACTGTAGAGCAAGTGCAAAATTGCATGTGTAACGCCGCCAACGTATTGATCAACTGGCAACCACTTCTTAGCTTCCACTTGATCAAATGGCGCTGACTCAAGTTTTGGATTTAAATAGCGCAGGTAGTACCAGGAGGAATCCACAAAGGTGTCCATGGTGTCTGCGTCTCGGCGAGCTGGGCCAGCGCACTTTGGACATGGCACATTTGCCCACTCATCTGCAGCGCCAAGTGGTGAAGTACCTTTCGGCGAAAGATCCATCCCAGTGGCATCAGGCAATTGCACTGGAAGTTGCGCAATCGGAACTGGAACTTCCCCACATGATGGGCAGTGAATGATCGGAATCGGGGTACCCCAAAAACGCTGCCGTGAAATTAACCAATCACGTAACCGATAGTTAGTTGCTGGCTTACCTAGCTTCTTGGCTTGCAAATCAGAAATGATTTTTGCGATTGCTTCGACTTTTCCTAGGCCATCCAAGTCGCCAGAATTCACATGGGGTCCATCATCGGCAGTTGCTTCGCCAGTGACTGCCGGGTCGGTGTCAGATGCGACAACAACTCGAACTGGCAAATCAAATGTTTTCGCAAAATCTAAATCGCGTTGATCATGAGCTGGAACTGCCATGATCGCGCCAGTTCCGTAATCGGCAAGCACGTAATCACTCGCCCAAATTTGAAGGCGTTCGCCATTGACTGGATTGATGGCGAATCGGTTTAAGAACACACCAGTTTTCGGACGATCTGAGGCTAGCCGGTCCATGTCACTGGTTGCCTTGACATCCTCTAAGTACTTTTTGAAATTAGATTCACTTTGCGTTCCAGTTGCAAGTTCTGCTGCTAATGCGGAATCTACTGCGACCACGAAGAAAGTTGCGCCATACAAAGTGTCTGGTCTTGTTGTGTAAACCACAACTGGATCACTTCGACCTTCAATTTCAAAACTGACTTCTGCGCCTTGCGAGCGTCCAATCCAATTGCGTTGCATGAGTAAAACTTTTTCCGGCCACTGACCTTCTAGTTCTTTCATGTCATCAAGCAGGCGATCAGCATAATCAGTAATTTTGAAATACCACTGGTTAAGTTTCTTTTTCGTTACTGATGCATCACACCGCTCACAGGCGCCACCAACAACTTGTTCGTTTGCTAGAACTGTTTGGCAAGATGGGCACCAGTTAACTGCAGAATCTTTTCGGTACGCTAAACCACGCTCATACATTTGCAAGAAGAACCACTGATTCCAGTGGTAATACTGCGGATCGCAAGTATTTAGGACACGATCCCAGTCAAAAGAGCAGGCGTAGCGTCGCATCGAAGCTTTTTGAATCGCAATGTTCTCATAAGTCCATATCTGTGGACTTTCATTTCGCTTGATTGCGGCATTTTCAGCCGGCAGACCAAACGCATCCCAGCCGATCGGATGCATAACATTAAATCCTTTGTGGACCCAATATCGCGATATAACATCACCTAACGCATATGCCTCAGCGTGACCCATGTGTAAATCGCCCGATGGATATGGAAACATATCTAAAACATATTTTTTTGGGCGTGGATCATCCGTCAGGCCAGATCTAAATGGTGCTAGCTCATCCCAAATGGGCAGCCATTTCTCTTGAACCGCGTGAACGTCATAGAAATTGGGATCTGGAATAACCTGCTCACTCATGATCCCTAAGAATACTGGGAAAATGCCTATGTCTAGAATAGGGTTTGTGTCTAAGCGCGGATGGTTGCTATTTATAGCCCTAGGAATAATTTGGGGAACTCCGTATCTATTTATCCGCATTGCAGTTGCAGACTTGTCCCCCGCTATTGTGGTTTTTTGCCGAGTAATTATTGCCGCCCTGTTGCTGCTACCGATAGCAATTCATCGTGGCCATGCTAAGTCGCTTAAGAGCCACTGGAAAGGAATTCTGGCATTTGCAGTTATCGAAATGTGCTTACCATTTGGCGCCCTGGCAATTGCTGAAAAAGAAATCTCAAGCTCACTAACTGGACTACTTATCGCAGCTGTTCCAATAGTTAATGCAATAATCTCAAGGCAGATCGGATTGGATTCTAGTTGGGATGCCCGAAGGATTGTGGGCTTGCTAATTGGAATTGTTGGCGTGGGTGCACTCGTAGGTTTTGACATCAGCGCAAATAACTACTGGGCAATTGCTCTTTGCTTCATCGCAGTATTAGGTTATGCACTTGGCCCAATAATCATCACCAAGTTACTTAGCGACGTTGACAGCATTGGAGTAATCTCCTGGTCGCTGTTTGTTGCCGGAGTGATTTATTTACCACTTGTGATTGCTGACATTATTAATGATTCATGGCGAGCACCAGGTGTTACTGAAATATCCACCGGCGCAGTCACTAGCGTCATTGCACTCGGTGTCCTCTGTTCAGCCATTGCATTCGTGTTGTTGTTCGCCTTGATTGACGAAGTGGGTCCTACGCGCACTACGGTTATCACTTACATCAATCCTGCAGTTGCAATTATTTTAGGTGTGGTGCTACTTAGTGAGCCTTTGACAATTGGAATTATCGTCGGATTCCCATTGGTATTAATTGGTTCAGTTATGGCAACTCGAAAAAATGCGATGGCTAAAGAAGTTATGGCAAGCACGGAAAGATAACGCGCTGCCGAATTTTTAGCGACGTGCCGTAAAGCCTCGCGCATACTGATTTGGCCACGGAATTTCATCGCCTAATTCTGCGGCGGCTTGGATTGGCCAACGTGGATTACCTAACATTGCCCGGCCAATCATTACGGCAGCAATGTCGTCATTAGCCAAGATTGCCTCAGCCTGTTCACCAGTGGTGATCATGCCAACAGCATTTGTGAGAATTCCGGACTCTTCGTGAATTTTGCGGGCGAACTCAACTTGATAACCTGGGCCGAGTTCGATTTGTTGAGCAGTAGAAATGCCACCTGAAGAACAGTCAATTAAGTCAACACCTCGAGCTTGAAGTTCTCGGGCCAGAGCAACCGAATCATCGATGGACCAGCCACCTGCAATCCAGTCTGTAGCAGAAATGCGAACAAACAATGCCCGAGATCTTGGAACGACTAAACGAACTTCACTAGCAATTTCACACAGCAGCTTTATGCGGTTTTCAAAGGAACCGCCATACTCATCGGTTCGCTGATTTGAGATTGGTGAGAAAAACTCGTGCAACAAATAACCATGCGCGGCATGAATTTCAAGCACATCAAAATCTGCTGACATGGCTCGCTCCGCAGCTGCCACAAAATCTGCGCGAATCAGTGCAATCTCAGCAAGTGTCAATTCAAATGGAGCCAGATAGCCTTCGAATGCAATTGGTGATGGGGCCACACTTTGCCAGCCACCAGCTTCGACCGCAATGAAACCGCGACCACTCCATGGCGTATCAGTAGAGGCCTTGCGACCAGCGTGCGCAATTTGAATACCTGCCTTAGTTCCAAATCGATGCGCAAAGCGAGGAATTTCTGCAAGAACTTGGGCTTGTTGATCTGTCCAAATTCCAGCGCAGTGCTCTGTGATGCGACCGTCGGGATGAACTGCTGCTGCTTCCACCATCACTAACCCCGCGCCACCTGTGATGAAGGCGCCATAATGCACCGCGTGCCAGTCTTGAATCAGGCCGTTTACTGCAGAGTATTGGCACATGGGACTTACCCACGCACGATTCTTAAAGGTAACGCCACCAACTTGAACTTGCGAAAACAGTTTGCTCATTTAGTCGCCAATTGTTGCAACCATGATCGCCTTAATAGTGTGCAATCGATTTTCGGCTTGATCAAAAACCACGCTTGCTGGAGATTCAAAAACGTCATGGGTAACTTCCAGGCCGTCGCGAATACCAGTCTTATTTGCAATTTCCCGGCCCACAGTGGTCTGCTCATTATGGAAACCTGGGAGACAGTGCATAAATTTTGAATTTGGATTTCCAGTTTTTGCCAAGCTAACTTCATTCACTTGATATCCGCCAAGCAGGGCAACCCGTTCTTTCCACACTTCTTCGGACTCGCCCATTGAAACCCAGACATCGGTATGGATGAAGTCTGCCCCGGGAAGGGCTTCGTCCATATCTTCAGTTAGCAAAATTGAACCACCACTTTTTGCTAAATAGTTTTGTGCGAGTTCTTGCACTTCTTTAGACGGCCAGAGTTGCTTTGGTGAGGCGATACGAATGTCAGCGCCCAATAAGGCAGAAGTAACGATTAGTGAATTACCCATGTTTGATCGGGCATCTCCAACATAAGCAAATGAAATATCTTTTGGTCGTTTACCTGAGTGCTCAATCATGGTTTGAAAATCTGCCAGCATTTGCGTTGGATGCCACTCAGCCGTCAAGCCGTTATAAACCGGCACGCCAGAGTACTGCGCAAGTTCTTCAACCATGGCCTGCGTTTTGCCTCGGTATTGAATTGCGTCGTAGTATCGCGAAAGCACCCGGGCAGTATCAGCAACTGATTCTTTGTGTCCAACTTGCGAAGAAAGTCCGTCTAAATAAGTTGTGTGTGCACCTTGATCAAATGCCGCAACTTCAAATGCGCAACGAGTTCGCGTGGATGGCTTTTCAAATATCAAAGCAATGTTTCGCCCAACCATGCGCTGTACTTCGCGGCGTTGTTTTTTCTCAGCCTTTAGTTCGATTGCAAGGTCAATTAAGTACAGGAACTCTTCACTTGTGAAGTCGATTTCTTTTAAGAAATCTCGATTCTTCAGATCCATGGTTACTCCGGGGAAGACTAGAAAAAAGAAGAGCTAGGGAACCCTTAAGTCCCCTAGCCTACCTGTTTGAAATTAGCGTCCAGTCAAGCTCATGATGTGCTTAACGCGGGTGTATCCCTCAATTGCCTCAGTAGACAAGTCGTTTCCGTGGCCAGAGTGCTTGAATCCACCGTTTGGCATTTCAGCAGCCTGAACCAAGTGACAGTTAACCCAGACCTGGCCAAAGTCAAGATCTTGTGAGGTGCGAATGACTCGACCATGGTTTTGCGACCAGATCGAGGCAGCCAAACCAAAGTCAACATCATTAGCCATCTCAATGGCTTGAGCTTCATCCTTGAAAGTCTGAATCGTTTGGACCGAGGCAAATACTTCAGTCTGAATCATTTCATCATCTTGCTTTAAGCCTGCGACCAATGTTGGCTCAAAGTAGTAGCCACCATTTAGGCGTTGCGCCTTTCCACCAGTAAGAATTTCGGCATGCTTTGGAAGTCGATCGATGAATCCCTGCACGCGATCGAGTTGATTCTGACTATTTAAAGAACCATAGAAGTGATCATCATTCTCTGGAGCACCGAACTTAAACTCAGCAACTTTCTTGGCAAGGGCGGCAGTAAATTCCTTGGCAATACCCTCTTGCACAATCACGCGAGTTCCAGCAGCGCAGTCTTGGCCTGCGTTGTAAAGGTTCGCTTCGGCAACGCCTTGAACTGTCTTTTCCAAATCACAATCGTCATAAACAATTACTGGGGCTTTGCCACCAAGTTCAAGGTGAACGCGCTTTAGATCAGGTGCTGCGCTCGCCGCGATTTCCATACCAGCGCGAACAGAACCTGTAATTGAAACTAGATCAGGGCGCTTGTGCGAAACCATGGCGCGACCGGTATCGCGATCACCATAAATAATGTTGGCAACACCTGCTGGCAAATGCTCAGCAAAGATTTCCGCCATGATGCTTGCAGTGTGTGGCGTGGTATCAGAAGGCTTAAGCACAATGGTGTTACCCATGGCAAGTGCTGGCGCAAACTTCCATACCGCCATAAGTAATGGATAGTTCCATGGCGCAACTTGCGCACAAACACCAACTGGTTCACGACGAACTGTTGAGTCATATCCAGTTAAGTATTCGCCAGTTGACCAACCTGGCAAGTTACGAGCGAGTGTGGCATGGAAGCGGGTGTGGTCTACGCACTGTGGGAATTCTGCATCGCGCATCCACCAAAGTGGTTTACCTGTGTTTTGAATTTCTGCAGCAATGATTTCCTCGGCGCGAGCCTCCATTGATTCAGCAATGCGAAAGAGTGCTAGCGAGCGATCTGCTGGCGCGGTGCGCTTCCAGCCATCAAAGGCATTGCTGGCAGCTTTGAACGCGGCATCAACATCAGCTGCCCGAGAAAGTGGCGCAGTTCCGTAAACCTGACCGATAGCTGGATTTTCAAATGACATAGTTTCGTTGCTGGCGTGATCAACAAACTTGCCGTTAATGAAGTTCTTTAGCGTTGTCATTTCTTTCCTTTACTCTCGGCAACTAGTGAAACTAGTTGCAACTACTTCGAGCGACTGGCAACGCCAGCTGCGGCTTCCAAAACACACAATGCGCCAAGACGAATCGTTCGCTCATCCGTTGAATCAATCGTGGCGTCAATTTCAGTAATGTCCATGCTAGTCACCCTGGCGTGAGATGTCGCTAAGAATGTCAGTTCTCGGACATCGTCGGCAGAAAGACCGCCTGGAGTTGCAGCCGGACAAGCTGGCGTGACCGCTCGGTCGCATACGTCCACATCTAAGTCATAGTGAATATCCCCGCCACTGGCCCCAGCAATTTCAAGGGCTTGGGCCATGATGTCGGCAAGTGATCGGCTTCGCATTTGTGCGCGGGTTATAACAGTTATCCCGTATTCCTTAACGCGCCTTGCATACTCAGGTGAATTGGCATAATCGCTGATTCCAATTTGCACGATGTGAGTGCCTTGTAACCCCGCGGCAATTAAGCGTCGCACTGGCGAACCGTTGCTTATGCCTTCACGAATGTCATGATGGGCATCAATTGTAATTAGTCCGGCTCTGCCGATTTCATCTGCCCACAAACCCTTGCCAACTGAGTAGGTAATTGCATTGTCGCCACCGAGTGCAACTAACAATTTTTGCTTGCCGCGCAGTTCAGCCATTTTGGCAAATACTCTGGCTTCGCCTTCTTCCCAATCTGGATCAGGAATGTTTCCAGCGTCACGAACGCTAACTGATGCGATATCTATATCGTGCGCCCAGGAATATGTTGAATACTTAAAAAGTGCCTGACGAATCGCATCTGGAGTTTTGTCTGCGCCCGTTGGCGTAAGTGATGTTAAGTGCGCCCCAACTCCCACAACAGTGATGTCAGTTTTTTCCGCCGTAGAACCAGCTTCGAGCCAGTGTCCGGCGCGGGGCCAAAATTGGTCCACGGGAAGATTTGTCATTAGTACCCTTTCAACAACTCAACCCTAACCATTGGGATTTCCAAGTATCTGCCCAAGTCCCTGCAGTAACCTCGATTAGTAGTAAATAGCCAAAGGAAACACATGTCTTCAGGACCGCGCCCAGTTCGAGCCGCCCGTGGCACAACTTTGACGACTAAGGGTTGGGGGCAAGAAGCCGCGCTTCGCATGCTGCAAAATAACCTTGATCCAGAAGTTGCTGAGTACCCAGATGAATTAATCGTCTATGGCGGCACCGGTAAAGCAGCGCGTAACTGGGAATCCTTCGATGCAATTGTGCGCACCCTGACGAACTTAGAAAACGACGAAACCATGTTGGTGCAGTCCGGCAAGCCAGTGGGTGTCTTTCAGACTCACGAATGGGCGCCGCGAGTAATCCTTGCAAATTCGAATTTAGTTGGCGACTGGGCAACTTGGCCAGAGTTTCGTCGCTTGGAACACATGGGATTAACCATGTATGGCCAGATGACTGCAGGTTCCTGGATCTACATCGGTACGCAAGGCATCTTGCAAGGTACATATGAAACTTTCGCTGCAGTTGCTGCAAAGAAATTTGGCGGCACACTTGCTGGCACGCTAACGATTACCGGTGGCTGCGGTGGCATGGGTGGGGCGCAGCCGTTAGCCGTAACTATGAACGATGGCGTTTGTTTGATTATCGACATTGACCCAACTCGCTTGCAGCGTCGCGTGGAAACTCGTTATCTTGATGAAATCGCAACTGATCTTGATGATGCAGTTCGCCGTTGTATGGATGCAAAAGCAGCTCGTAGGCCGTTATCCGTTGGTCTAGTTGGAAACGCTGCCGAAGTGCTTCCAAAACTTCTTGCTATGGATGTCGAGGCCGACATCGTTACAGATCAAACATCTTCACACGATCCGCTTTATTACATTCCAGCTGGCATGGACTTTGCTGAAGCTCGGGAGTATGCAGATAACAAGCCGGATGAATTCACCAAACTTGCCCAAGAGTCAATGGCTAAGCACGTGGAAGCCATGGTCGGGTTCATGGATAAAGGCGCAGAGGTATTTGATTATGGCAACAGCATTCGCGATGAAGCGCGAAAAGGCGGCTACGACCGCGCCTTTGAATTCCCAGGATTTATTCCCGCTTACATTCGGCCACTGTTCTGCGAAGGTAAAGGGCCATTTCGATGGGCAGCTCTCTCGGGAGATCCAAAAGACATTGCGCGAACGGACAAAGCTGTTCTTGACTTATTTCCAGACAATGAACATTTACATCGCTGGATAAATATGGCGCAAGAACGCGTTGCCTTCCAAGGCCTGCCGGCTCGAATTTGTTGGCTCGGTTATGGAGAGCGTGACAAGGCTGGACTTGCCTTCAACGATTTAGTTGCCAGTGGCGAAGTCAGCGCACCAATCGTTATTGGTCGCGATCACTTGGACTGCGGATCGGTGGCCTCGCCTTACCGCGAGTCAGAAGCCATGCTTGATGGCTCCGATGCCATTGCGGACTGGCCATTACTCAACGCCATGATCAACATCTCCTCCGGCGCATCATGGGTTTCGATACATCATGGTGG
>CAMBGF010000010.1 GCA_945866135.1 Bifidobacterium breve | reverse complement strand
CCAACTCGAATATTTTTGTCAGACAAAGTCTTGACTCCTCTTAACTATTATTTACAACTTAACCCTACTCGTCGGTAGTTGTTACCGCGATTTAAAGGAGTTGCTAGGAACTCTGCGCAGTTGCTGAAGCGTAAAGACAAAGCGCACTTGCAGTTGCAAGATTTAATGATTCCGCTTGTCCATAAATTGGAATGCTAACAACTTGATCAGCAAGTTCAAGTACTTCTTTTGGAATTCCCCAGGCTTCGTTTCCAAATATCCACAACGTCGGTTTCGCTAAATCAACAGCGCCATAAAGTGATACGCCACCGGCGTCGGCAGCGAGAACTTGCATTCCAGCTTCACGCGCTGCGATCACAGTTTCGGCTAAATCTTGGCCCACGGCGATTGGCAAGTGGAAAAGTGAGCCCACTGATGCGCGGACAACTTTTGGATTAAACAGATCAACTGAATCATTTGACATGATTACGCCATTTGCCCCAGCTGCATCGGCCACCCGCATTACTGCGCCGGCATTTCCCGGATCGCGCACCGCAGTTAAAGCAACTACTAATTTTGCTCCGGCGTTAAAAATTTCAGCCGGATTTTGATCCCACATGCGAACCACTGCTGTCATTCCTTGCGGAGTAACAGTGCTGCTGAATTGCTCAATTACGGTTGCAGTGCACAACGTAATCTCGGCCCCCGAACTTTCCACGGTTGCCACAATCTCTGGGTAACGCTCTAACGCTTCTTGGGTCAGAAAAAGTTCAATTACTTTTCCAGCCAGGGCGCCTTCGCGGCAAGCTTGTGGGCCCTCTGCTAAAAATGCACCGTCTGATTCGCGAAAACCACGCTTTAAAAGACGACGTGCGCGCGCCACTTTCGGCGCGCGCAAGTTCGTTAGAACTTCATTGTGCTGCATAGACAGATTAAGCAGATGCCTTAGGCGATGCATCTGCTGGCAATGCCTTTGCTGCCAACTGAACTATTTCTGCAAATGCTGCTGGGTCATTTACTGCCATTTCGGCGAGCATACGACGATCAACTTCGATCTGCGCAAGGTTTAGACCCTGGATCAAACGGTTGTAGGTCATGCCGTTGGCACGAGCTGCAGCGTTGATGCGCTGGATCCAAAGGCGACGGAAGTCACCTTTGCGGGAACGACGATCGTTGTAGGCGTAAACCATCGAGTGCGTAACTTGCTCCTTGGCCTTGCGGTACAACCGGGAACGCTGTCCACGGTAACCACTGGCTTGTTCAAGTACTTCACGACGCTTCTTTTGAGCATTAACGGCTCTCTTCACACGTGCCATGACAAATCTCCTTTTCTATACCAAACTGCTGCGGCTTAACGGCCGAGTAGCTTGTTCGCTTTCTTAGCATCGGCTGGGGACAGGACTTGGTCGACAGAGAGGCGACGCGTACGACGGCTCGTCTTGTGTTCCAGAAGGTGGCGCTTATTTGCCTGTTCCTTCATTAACTTGCCGGTACCAGTGACGCGGAAACGCTTCTTGGCACCACTGTGGGTCTTATTCTTTGGCATGTTTTTCTCCTGCCTTGTCTTTGCTTGTCTTGGGATAGACAAGAAGTTTGGGTATTACTTTTCTTCTTTCGAAGTTTTCTTCGCTGCAGCCTTTTTAACTGCAACTTTCTTAACTGCTGGTTTTTCAGCAGCAGCTTTCTTCGCTGCTGCCGGAGCCTTTGTTGCCTTGGCAGCAGTATCAGAAGTCTTAGTTGCAACTTTCTTAGCTGCGACTTTCTTAACCGCTGGCTTTGGTGCTTCAACTGTTTCTTGCGAAACAACGGGAGCGCTCACAACTGGTGCTGGCGCAGCCACTACTTCAACAACTGGCGCTGGTTTGGCAACCGGAGTTGCCACAACTGGCGCTGGCGCTGCTGGAGCCGCTGGCACATATTCAGTTATAACTGGAGCTGGCTTTGCAGCTTTTCCTCCAGAACTCTTACGAGCTGGTGCAAGCACCATGGTCATGTTGCGACCATCTTGCAACGGCGAAGATTCGATTACGGCTGCTTCGCCGATATCAGATGCTAAACGCTGCAAAAGTTTGTAACCCAATTCAGGACGAGACTGTTCGCGACCACGGAACATAATTGTGATCTTGACTTTGTCACCCTGTGAAAGAAACCGTTCGATGTGACCTTTCTTAGTCACATAGTCATGCAGGTCAATCTTTGGACGTAACTTCATTTCCTTGATGACTGTATTGACTTGGTTCTTTCGTGCTTCACGAGCTTTAACGGCTGCTTCGTATTTGAACTTGCCGTAGTCCATAATTTTGCAAACTGGAGGTTTAGCTTCAGGTGCAACTTCTACGAGATCAAGATCAGCTTCCATAGCCATTCGCAATGCATCCTCGATACCGACAATGCCGACCTGCTCTCCAGCAGCTCCGACAAGACGTACTTCAGGCACACGAATTCGCTCATTGATGCGGGGTTCGATACTAATAAGTCCTCCTGTTGTTGACGGGCTACAAACAAACAGGATTCACCTGGATATGCACGATTGTGCACACATCGCTAAGTGCGATGTTTCCAGACCAACTCGACACCCATTGGGCGATGCGAGTGGGAACAATGTCCGCTTGTGTGACCAAGTGACTCAAGAGTCATCTGGTCGGTCAGGTATGAGTTTAACGCCATCTCGCCCAAGACTCATAATCGCTGGAATCCCAGGATATTTTCGGAGTTTCTACTCGTTTGAGATTGCCACTTCAAGTGGCCGATCTAGGAGTGCATTTAAGTCACTCGCTGCGATCACTTCCGTGATCGCCGTTCCCATAGTGGCAATTGGTTCGCTAATCGACAGATGGATGGTGACTTCTTCGTCAGTGTCATCCCAATTCGCAGCTTTAATGCCAGGCAATTGCGCAAGTGTTGCCACTACTTCATCAAGAGTGTCGTCCAGAAGTTCTTCGCGATTTGGGCCAATTGCCAGGAGCGCAAGCAGTGTGCCATCGATTGCCGTTGGCACTGGTCCACCTACGTCGATGATTAACGCGTCAAGTCCCTGCTCGATTGTGCTTTGCGCAACCGTAAAAGCAATGCGAGGAATTGGTCGTGAGGATTCATCCCAAGCCGCCAAGCTGTCGGTACCAGAAAATGCAAGAAGTGCGCGCCTGCCATCCACGCTATGAAATTCAACCGATGCCATGTGACTATCTTTTTCGGATGTGACGCCATCTATTACTTCTACAGAATCAAGTTCGGCAACTACCGGGACGAGTAACCGAGCAGTCAGTAACGCATCAAGTAAATTTCGCGCGGACTCGGCAGTCGCGCTTTGGGCATAGTTACGAAGTACTGAGCGGATGTACGGATCTGGGGCGCCATCATCGCCAGCAAAATCTGATTCTGGTAGCTGCGCGCTAGTAAAGTTTGTTGCCATTCGTAGTTAGATTCGGCAAGCGTGAATATCGGTGACAATAACGCCGCGGGCACCTAAGTCGTAAAGCTCATCCATGACGCCATGCACTTGTTTACGTGGAACCATCGCGCGCACTGCTGACCATGCTGAGTCATGCAGTGAAGAAACTGTTGGTGATTCGATGCCTGGGGTGATCACACAAGCTTTTTCAATCAAGGCATTTGGAATATCGTAATCCACTAAGACATATGCGCGAGCAACTATGACACCCTCAAGGCGACGCACAAAAACATCAACTGCGTTTTGGTCTTGGATGTCATTGCGCGAAATCAATACTGCTTGACTTTTGAAAATTGGATCGCCAATAACTTCAAGGCCAGCTTGCTTAAGTGTTGTGCCAGTTGCCACCACGTCTGCAACTGCGTCGGCAACTCCCAATCGGACAGCATTTTCAACGGCGCCATCCAGCGAGACAACTTCGGCGCTTACACCTTGGGTAGTTAACCAGTCATTCAAAATGGATGGATAAGAAGTGGCGATGCGTTTTCCAGCTAGATCTGAAACGGACTTAGCATTTTCTTTCGGAGCTGCTAGACGAAAAGTTGAAGGCGCAAATCCAAGTTCCAAAATAGTGGAAGCTTTGGATTTGGAATCTGCCAATAGATCTTGGCCAGTGATACCAACATCTAGCGTGCCGCGGCCAACATATGTTGCAATGTCGCGTGGACGTAGAAAAAAGAATTCAACATCATTTTCTGGATCTTGCACGACAAGTTCGCGGCTACTTGCTGCAGCAGCGTAACCCGCCTCGCGCAACATGTCGCGAGCTGGATCAGATAACTGACCTTTATTTGGAACGGCAACACGCAACATGATTACAACTTTCGGTAAACGTCTTCAAGTGAAACATCACTTGCGATCATTAGGGCTTGAGTCCAATAAAGTAATTGTGAAATTTCTTCGGCAGCGCGCTCTTTACTTTCGTGCTCTGCGGCCATCCAGGCTTCTGCTGCTTCTTCTACAACTTTTTTGCCAACGCTATGTACGCCTTGGGAAATTGCGCTAGCCGTTCCAGAGGTGGTATCCCCTGCCTGCACCTTGGTGGAAAGCTCTGAAAAGAGCTCTTCGAATGTCTTCACGTGCTCAAGTTTAGTCGCCGTGAATAGCGCGTAAAACCGTCCAAGTATTCATAGCCGCGCTCGCTGCTTGCGCGCCTTTATCTTCAACACTGCCAGGTAGTCCCGCGCGCGCAATGGCTTGGGCTTCATCGTCGCAAGTTAGTACGCCAAATCCCATTGGGACTCCAGTATCTAGTGCTACGCGAGTAAGACCATCAGTTGCGGCTGAGCAAACATAATCAAAATGTGGAGTTCCACCGCGAATAACTACACCCAACGCCACAACAACATCAGCGCCAGCAAGGGCTGCTGCTTTGGCAGCGATTGGTAACTCGAAAGTTCCTGGTACCCGGTGGATCTCTGGGGTAATGCCAGCTTCTTCAATTATTCGGCAAGCACCAGCAATTAAGCCGTCCATGATCAAGGAATGCCACGAGGACGCGACAATAACGACTCGGGAGCCATTAAATCCAGTAACTACAGATTCAGGAATTCCAGCACGGCTCATTTAACATCGCCAAAATGTAAATCGTGTCCCATTGCATCGCGCTTGGCAGTTAAGTAAGCCATGTTGAAATCATTAGGTTCAATTTCAATGGCAACTTGCTCGGTGATCGTTAGCCCATAACCTTCAAGGCCCGCGCGCTTAGTTGGGTTGTTAGTTAGTAATCGCATGGACTTAACTCCCATGTCAACCAAAATCTGGGCGCCAGTTCCGTAGTCGCGTGAATCTGCAGGCAGCCCTAACTCAAGGTTTGCTTGCAAAGTATCCGAACCAGTGTCTTGCAACGCATAAGCGCGAAGTTTGTGAAGCAGTCCGATCCCGCGACCTTCGTGTCCGCGCATGTAAAGCACAATGCCACGACCTTCTTGCGCAACGGCGCGCATGGCAGCTTTGAGTTGCGGCCCACAATCGCAGCGAAGTGAACCCAAGGCATCACCTGTTAGACATTCAGAGTGAACCCGAACAAGCACATCACTACCATCACCAATTTCGCCCATGCGCATTGCTACGTGATCAAGGCCATCTAAAATTCCTTGATATCCGCAGATATCAAATACCCCAAATTCAGTTGGGAGCTGGGCAGTTGCGACAAGTTCAATTTGCGATTCATTTTTGCGGCGGTAGGCAATTAGATCTGCGATAGAAATCATGAGTAAGCCATGAGTGTCTGCAAATTCGCGAAGTGCGGGAGCGCGCATCATGGAGCCATCATCATGAACTACTTCCGCGATCACACCAGCAGGAGTTAAGCCGGCAAGACGAGCTAGATCAACAGCTGCTTCGGTGTGACCAGGGCGACGCAGTACGCCACCGGGCATTGCGCGAAGTGGAAAGACGTGACCAGGGCGGGTTAACTCAAATGGTTCAGTGGCCGAATCACAAAGCACTCGAATTGTGCGGGAACGATCTGCTGCGCTGATTCCAGTTTCAATGCCATCGCGGGCATCAACGCTGACCGAATATGCCGTGCCTTTTCGATCTTCGTTGATATGTGTCATTGGCGGCAGACCCAAACGATCAAGGGCTTGGCCTTCCATCGGCACACAAATTACACCTGAGGTGTAACGATTCATAAAGCCGATTGCTTCGGGAGTGGATTTTGCCCCTGCCAGAATTAAGTCGCCTTCGTTTTCGCGATCTTCGTCATCGACTACGACAACTTGCTTGCCTTCGCGGATCGCAAGAATTGCATCTTCAATTGAATCTAACCGGGTCATCGCATAGCAACTAACTTCTCGACATACTTTGCCAAAACATCAACTTCCAAATTAACTCGATCACCAATTTGGCGCGTGCCTAGCGTGGTCTTATCAAGTGTGGAAGGAATTAACGAAACGCTAAAAGTAACCTCGTCAACTGCTGAGACAGTAAGTGAAGTGCCATCAATTGTGATGCTGCCTTTTTCGACAATGTATTTCAACAAATCAGCAGGTGGGGTAATTGTTACAACATCCCAGTTCTCTGAATGCACACGCGCGCTGACTTTACCAACTGCGTCCACGTGGCCTTGAACTAAATGTCCCCCGAGGCGCGTCGCCAAAGTGACCGGGCGTTCCAGATTTACTTGCGAGCCAGATACTAAGTCACCGATCGTGGTTCGATTAATTGTCTCGCTCATAACATCTGCGGTAAATGTGTCACCATCTTGAACTGCAACGGTTAAGCAAACACCGTTGACACAAATGGAATCACCTAAAGAGGCATCGCTAAGTACCAGCGGGCCTTGAATAGTTAGCCGAATGGCATTGTCAGGCAGCTCTTGGATCGCAGCAACGCGCCCAAGTTCTTCGACAATTCCGGTAAACATAATCCGCCTTAACGAGTTTTGAAATGTATAAGTAGGTCTAATCCAACACGATCGAGTTGATATTGGGGAAATCGAGGAGCATTAGCAAGGGTATTAACGCCAAAAGAACCAATTGCAGGTGTGCCAGCGCCCATAAGTACTGGAGCCTGGAACCAATAAACCTCATCCACCAAGTCAGCGGTCCATAAGGAATGTGCCATTGCCGCGCCAGCTTCTACTAAAACTTTATGAATTCCATGTTCTTGCCAAAGCGCTTTAATTACCTCACCCAAGTCACCCTTGATTCGAATTGCAGGCTTTGGGCCAGCGAAGATTTTTGCATCCTGTGGAATTTCGCGGTCGCCAACAATCACTCGAAGTGGCTGGTCAGTCTCACTTAAGCTGCGAACGGTAAGTAATGGGTCATCTGCCAGCACAGTTCCGGATCCAGTGACAATCGCGCCGACACTTGCTCTAATTTCTTGCACTCGTTCGCGAGCTGGCTCACCAGTGATCCATTGACTTGTGCCATCTGCTGCGCTTATGAAGCCATCAAGTGAAGTTGCAGTTTTCCAAATTACCCAAGGTCGATGATTTTCGTGCGCAAAATTCCACGATGCATTAAGTTCGCGCGCTTGGTCCGTCATGACATCAAAGTCAACAGTGATACCTGCATTAATTAATGTTTGGGCGCCACCAGCCATTGCAACGTTCGGATCGCGCTGAGCAATTATTACTTTTGAAATTCCAGCCGCGATAATTGCTTGCGCACATGGTCCCGTTTTTCCTTGCGCATTACATGGTTCAAGAGTGCAATACATAGTTGCGCCTTTTGCTTTTTCGCCAGCTTGCGCAATGGCAACCACTTCCGCGTGCGCGCTTCCACTGCCATTATGAAATCCCTCGCCGACAATGTTTCCGGCGTCATCAACGATCACTGCGCCAACAATTGGATTGGTATCGCGCGCAAGATCAGCACTGATGGCTAATTCAAGTGCGCGAGACATGTAACGCTCAGCTGTCACTAGTTGCCGCACCACCAAGAAGTATCAGTTGCGCTTTGCGCTTTACTTCGAAGGTTTGCAATTGCGGCAAGCGCGTCTTGGGTGTTGTAAACAGCTGAGCCTGCAACAAAAGTGTCGGCGCCCGCAGCAGCGCATTGTTCGATCGTGCTTTGCGAAACTCCACCATCAACTTGCACCCAGATATCTAAACCAAGATTTTTAATTATTTCGCGCGCGCGCTGCACTTTAGGCAATTGATCTGCCAAAAAAGACTGTCCGCCAAAACCTGGTTCAACCGTCATGATTAAAATCATGTCTAGTTCGGGAAACAAGTCTTCATAATGTTCAAGTTTTGTGCCTGGTTTAATCGCGAGCCCAGCGCGAGCGCCGTGGCTGCGAATGTCTCTGGCAACTTGGCGCGGGTTAGTGGCAGCCTCAACGTGAAAAGTGACACTCTTTGCGCCGAGTTCGGCGTATCCAGGAGCCCAGCGATCAGCATCGCTGATCATTAAGTGGCAATCAACCGGCGTTGAAACTTGGCTGATTAGCGATTCAACTACCACTGGTCCAATAGTTAAATTGGGAACAAAGTGGTTATCCATGACGTCAACGTGGAGCCAATCTGCGCCAGCGGCAACAAGATTGCATTGCGCGACTAAATTGCCAAAATCTGCCGAAAGTATGCTCGGCGATATACGAATACCCACGGCTTTAGCCTAGCCAACACAAGAGGACTATGCGGTCCTGCGCAAAATCGCCAAAAACATCCCGTCAGTGTGATGCAAATCCGGGCGCAAGCGCAAGCTCACAGAGCCAGCGGGTAAATCAAGTTGTGGCAAGACTGGGGAAATATCCATGGCTTCAAAATTTGGATTTCGTTGCAAAAAGTTTGCAACTATGGCATCTGTTTCAGCTAAGTGTGGCGAGCAAGTCACGTAACCAACAACTCCCCCAATCCGAACTAAAGTGCTGGCCTTAGTTAAGAGTTCTTGTTGCAGCGTAGTTAGTGGTGGTAAGTCACTTGGCTGGCGACGCCAGCGAGCTTCGGGGCGCCGGCGCAATGCGCCGAGTCCAGTACAAGGTGCGTCGACCAGGATTCGGTCGAATTCAAACTCGGATTCAAATTCGCGCGCATCAGTTGTGATGACTTGATGTTCGCCAGGTGCGTTCCATAGCGAATTAGAAACTAAGTGTGCGCGAGCGGCAATTGGTTCTAGAGCTGTGAAATCAGCGCCAACTTCGCTCGCTAACCCAGCCAAGATCGCTGCTTTGCCGCCGGGACCTGCGCACATATCTAGCCAATGTGATTGTGGTCCATCGATAACGACATTTGCAACAGCAAGTGCAACTAACTGACTTCCTTCATCTTGGACACCAATTCGGTTATCTCGCACTGCGTCAATGTCACCTGGCCTGGTGGACCAACTTTCATCTGGGCCACTTGGGCGCAACATGGTTGCCGCAAGTGGGGACCAAACCCCAGGTGACACGTGCGCTAAGGCAAGTAATTCCTCGACACTTGCTTGCCCTGGCTTTGCTACTAGAGAAACTGGCGCGGGCTCATTTCCAGCAGCTAGTACTTCGCGAATCGATACTTCATCACATTTGTAAGCATCTGCCAAACTTCGAATTACCCACGCGGGATAAGAAAACTCAAGTGACAAAACATCTACGGCCGATTTGCCCTCGCTCAATTGCGCAAGCCATTGCTCCCAGGTTTGCGCAGATACTTTGCGCAGCACAGCATTAACAAATTTTGAGGCACCCATGCCAGCAACTTCGCGAGCAAGTGACACAGTTTCATCAACTGCCGCGTGCGATGGAATCCGCATGAAAAGCAATTGATAAGCCCCAACACGCAACACATCACGAACCGAACTATCCATAGTGTCGGTGCGGGATGCACAGGCATCAATAACTGCGTCTAAACTTCCTTGGCGACGTAGTGCTCCGTAAGTCATTTCAGTTGCTAGACCAGCATCACGCGCTGAGACTTTCAAATGATCCAGCGCTGAAGGTAAAACTAAATTGCTGTAAGCATCCTTTTCGTGGACTGCCTGCAAAACATCGTAGGCAACTCGCCTAGTGGCGCCAGAAGTTTTCACTCAAAAACTACTGAAGAACTTTGATTGTTAAACCAAACCTTGGCATCACTTATGTTGCGGCCAGCTTCATGAACTGTGTCTAGTGCTATCGCGTGACTGCCTGTTCCAACAAGCACTTCACCGTCGCGAAGTGCGACTTGGCCAGGTGCTAGATCTGTGACGTGTGGACTTACCGTGACGGGACCAAGTTTGATTCGTACATCATCGCGCATAGTCCAAGCCCCTGGTTCTTTTGTTACTGCGCGAATGCGGCGATCAATGGCAAGTGCTGGATCATTCCAACGCACTCGAGCATCGGACACGGTTAGCTTAGGAGCTTGCGAGATGCCATCAATTGGTTGGTGCAGTGGCAGAATCGAACCATTTTCGATACCAGTTAAAGTTGCTAACGCAAGCTGGGCACCTTCAATAGAAAGTCGATCCAGTAAATCTGTTGCGGTCTGTGCAGGTTCAATTTGCGTCGTTAAGTAGGCAAGCATTGGGCCAGTGTCTAGGCCTTCATCAATTTGAAAAGTAGTCACGCCAGTAAATTCATCGCCACTTAAAATCGCGTACTGCACGGGAGCAGCTCCGCGCCAATGTGGTAGCAGTGAGAAATGTACATTGATCCAACCGTACTTAGGAACCGAAAGTAATTCGCGTGGCACCATTGCGCCAAATGCCACAACAATTACACAGTCAACTGCTGCAAATTTGTCACGGTGGCTCATCAAGTCAGAAGTTTTCAAAACTGGGACTCCGCTTAGTCCTGCAACATCAGCAACTGGACTCGAAGTTAAAGTGCGACCTCGACCGGCAGGTGCATCAGGTCTGGTGACAACCAAGGTGACTTCGTGATCGGAAGCTAGTAATGCAGTAAGTGTTGGCACGGCAGCTAGCGGGGTACCTGCAAAAGCAATTTTCATATTTCGTTAAGCACGCTTATGTCATGCCATTAAACATGGTGTGCGGACTTACTTTAATTGTTTGTGCGCCAGCCGCGAACCATTCAGTTTCGCGAATTGCTTTCATTGCTTCCTTGCGAGCTTCAACATCTAGTCGATCAATAAAGAGCACACCATCTAAATGATCGCTTTCATGCTGGACGCAGCGAGCCAAAAGTTCCGTGCCAACAATTGTTACGGGTTCACCAAACATGTTCATGCCTTTAGCAACGACATTCATGGCTCTTGGAGTATCAAAAGTTAACCCAGGCAACGACAGGCAACCCTCTGGGCCATCTTGCATTTCATCTGATAAATCTAGAACTGGGTTAATTAAATGACCGATTTCATCGTCAACGTCATAAGTAAAGACCCGAAGTGAAACTCCAATTTGTGGAGCGGCCAGGCCAACACCCGGTGCCTCCATCATGGTCATGGTTAAGTCAGCTACAAGTTGGCGAAGTTCTTTATCAAAAGTTGTAACTTCAAGGGCTGGCGTAGTCAGAACGGGATCACCGAATAATCGCACGGGTTTAACGGACATCTGACACCTTCTTAAAATGAGCTTTGCGTTATCTCAAGTTTAGAGGTTTTGCGGATCAATTCGAACGTTCACCGATCCTCCCTTATGTTTAGCACTGCGCGCTGCGGTCATTGCCTTGAGTTGAGCGGAAAGTTGTAGACCTAATCGCCGATCACAAGACAGGAGCATGCGAACTTGGCTGTCTTTGCCAGGCACAGGTCCACGCTGCATGATCTCTGGAGCCAGGGCAAGCATCGCAATTGCTTCTTGGACATCATCGGCTTCCCCAGTAAGTGCAGCCAATCGAACTGCTGGTGGCAAGGAAACTTGGGTACGTTGGTCTAATTCGCGCTGGGCAAAGCCGGCAGGATCATGTCGGATCAAAGCTTGCACAGCCGGATGCTCAGAATCGGCCACCACCACAACATCGCCAGTAGCGCGCACAAGTGAGACGCACTCACTCCATTTCGCAAAAGTTTCTTGGGTTGCGCTCAATTCTGGGCGAGACAACATGGCATTTCCATCAAGCAAAATTGCAGCAGCATATCCCCCGGTTGCAATTGGCGCGGCGCCAGCAGTTGCCACCACAATTGCTGGCCGCGAATCAACAGTTCGCAAAATGTGATCACTAGTTGAGGATCGAACTGGAATTCCCGGGAAAGCGCGGCCAAGTTCTTCGGCAGTTCGCTCACTGCCGACAGCGGCCGCTCTAACTTTTGTACCCTGGCATTTCTTGCAATGCCAAGTTGTTTCTAAGTGACCACACAAATTACACGCCGGCGCACTTGATCGCGCAGTTTGCATCAACGGCCCACTACACACAGAGCAACTGGGCGAAGTTCGACATGTGTCACAAATGATTCTCGGGGTATAGCCAACCCGAGAAACCAAAACAAGTACTGGACCAGTTAGTAAAGCGGACTTCATGGTCTGCAAAACAATGGAAGGTATGCGCGCGCCACTAGCTGCCGGATTAGTGCGCTCACCGATTTCATCAAGAGCGCTTCGCACTTTGGGCGATTCGTTTCGCAGTTGTTCTCGACTTTTTGCAACGTGCGCAACCCAAGGCATTAGCGCACATGCTTCAACAGACATAGTTGCGCCAATTAAGACCAAAGCAGTGTTTTGCTGTGAGCTTCGCAGCACCGCGACATCGCGGGCATGCCAATAAGGTGATTGCGGATCAGCTAAAGAGTCATTCCAGTCATCCCAAACACAGATCGTTGCCAAGTTAGTTACTGGCGCAAATACTGCAGAGCGCGTGCCAATCACAATGCGCGATGTGCCACGTAACACTGATAACCAATTGCGATAACGAGTAGCTGGGCCATCATCAGCTGCAAGCGATGCCACACTCGCACTTGGACAACCAAGTGCGGTAAGGCAAGCGGTAATGCGATCAATCGCAGCGCGATCTGGGACGACAACAACAATTCCTTTATCACTGCATGCAACTGCCATGGCATATTGCGCAAGTAGTTCGGCTGGATCATCCGTTCCCGTTGTAACAATTGCGCGTGGCTGTTCCCCTGCGATTGTGCGTTTAATCAGCGCGCTACCACCGACGTAATCTTGCCAAGCCCCCGTTGTGGCGCTGGCAATCTCGGGGGCGCCAGAAAAAACAGTTGCCTCGGCGCCAGCGTGACGATTCGGAATTGCATTTCGTAATACGTCGGAAAGGATTCCTGCTTGCCGATGCGCAACGCCTTGGGATAACTCGAGAATTTGTGGCAATAAAACGACTTCCGGGGAAATCACATTTGTAATTGCAGCCAAGGTGCCTGGATGATCGCTTTGCTCACTTCGCGATATGAGCCAGCCATCGGTTAATTTGCCAGCGAAGCGAACTCGTACGCGCACCCCGGGAACTGCCTGAGTGTCTAGTTTTTCCGGAACTGCATAATCAAATAATCGATCTAAATGCGGTAGCGAACTATCGATTGCGATTTGAGCAACTGGATCTACATTGGCGATTGGGACTTCAGCCTTTACGCGCTTTTTCTTGCCTGGCACCAGGCTAAGTTGATCCTCGCTCACTGTCACAGTCTGGCATCACCTGGTGACAAGAAAAACAAAAGCCCAGGGCTAATGCGCTGGGCTTTTGTTCAAGAGCAAGTTAGATAGCAGCCTGGAGTGCCTCGGCGCGATCTGTACGTTCCCAAGTAAATCCAGGGCGACCAAAGTGACCATAAGCAGCGGTTGGGCGGTACTTAACAACGTTGGTATTTAGCAGCTCAAGATCAGCAATAATCGCAGCTGGTCGTAGATCGAATACTTTTAAGATCGCTTGGCGAATGTTTTCTTCAGGCACAGTTCCAGTACCAAAAGTTTCAACAAATACGCCAACGGGTTGTGCCTTACCAATTGCGTAAGCAACTTGAACTTCACAGCGCGCAGCAAGACCTGCGGCAACAACGTTCTTTGCAACCCAGCGCATGGCATAAGCTGCCGAACGATCAACTTTCGATGGATCTTTTCCAGAGAAAGCGCCGCCACCATGTCGAGCCATGCCGCCGTAAGTGTCAACAATGATCTTGCGACCAGTTAAACCAGCATCTCCCATTGGGCCGCCCACAACAAACTTGCCTGTTGGGTTTACTAACAATTTAAAATCAGTGGCATCGATGTCGAACCGGGCCAGGATTGGCTCCACAACATTGGCGCGAACTTCTGGCGCAAGTTGCTTATCAAGATCAATGTGGTCAGCGTGCTGCGATGAAACTACAACTGTGTCTAAGCGAACTGGACGATCTCCGTCATATTCGATAGTTACTTGAGTTTTGCCATCTGGTCGCAAGTAAGCCATCTGGCCAGATTTACGAACGAAAGTTAGTTGCTCAGCAAGGCGATGCGCGATGGTGATTGGCAGTGGCATTAATTCAGGAGTGTCATTGGATGCGTAACCAAACATCAAACCCTGGTCGCCAGCGCCTTGGCGATCTAGCGGATCAGATGAGCCAGAAACGCGCTCTTCAAAGGCATCATCAACACCTTGGGCGATATCTGGTGACTGTGCGCCAATTGAAACGGAAATGCCACAAGAGTTGCCATCAAAACCTTTTTCCGAGCTGTCGTAACCAATCTCGCAAACAACAGTACGAACTAGCGCCATGACATCTGCAAAACCATTTGTGGTTACTTCGCCGGCAACGTGGATCTGTCCAGTAGTAAGCATGGTTTCCACCGCAACGCGGCTCTTTGCATCTTGGGCGAGTAAGTCATCAAGAATGGCATCAGAAATCTGATCTGCCATCTTGTCTGGATGGCCCTCAGTTACGGACTCAGAAGTAAATAAACGACCTGACATTGCATTGCCTTTGCTCGAGAGTAAACAAGTATGTGATTACGCTAATACTTAGGGGCTCCTGGTCAAGCGCATAATTCCTTGCCCACATTAGCAGATTTGCCATCCCTGACTTACGCGGGTTGGGACTATTTGCTATGGCTTTGCAGTGAGATTACGGTGTCCCAAATGGCATGGGCAATCGTAGTTTTTGAGGTTTTAGGAATAGTTAGTTGCGAAGCTGGGTCTCGAGTCAAAATCGTGACTTCATTGTCGTCAGTGCCAAAGGCTAAATTCGGTCCAACTTCGTTGATAACCAACAAGTCACAGCCCTTACGTTGCAATTTTTCTATTCCATGTTCCAGCACAGACCCTTTGTCATCCCCAGTTTCAGCTGCAAAACCAACAATCAATTGGTCGGGATGGGAAGCATCTCGATGAATCACAAGATTAGCTAAAATGTCTACGGTGCGTTCCAGTTCGATACTTGGCACTGAACCATCCACTGATTTTTTCATCTTGGTTGCCTGTCGAACTTTAGGTTTGTAATCAGCAACAGCTGCTGCCATAACAATTACATCGGCATTCGTGGCGCAATTTAATACTGCAGTTAACATGTCATCGCCAGTAATGACGTTAACGATTTCTACCCCAACAGGAAGTGACACTGAAGTGCTGGCGCAAATCAAAGTAACTTTTGCGCCCCTATTGCGCGCCGAAATTGCCAGCGCAACACCTTGCTTACCACTTGAACTATTTCCTAGGAAGCGGACGGGATCAAGAAACTCGCGGGTGCCGCCTGCGGTAATCACGATGTCTTGACCGAGTAAATCTTGTTCACTTAGCACGCCAAGTGCGACCGAAACAATTTCTTCTGGATCTGGCAATCGACCTGGTCCACTGTCATCACCTGTTAGGCGTCCATCACCTGGATCGATTACTAGGCAGCCGCGAGAGCGCAGCGTTGCGACGTTTTCTTTAGTTGCTGGGTTGAGCCACATCTCGGTGTGCATTGCCGGGGCGAAAACAATTGGGCAAGTTGCAGTAAGCAAAACATTGGTCAGTAAATCATTTGCTGCCCCAGATGCGGCGCGCGATAACAAGTCCGCAGTTGCTGGCGCAACGATTACTAAATCTGCGGCTTGCCCTATCCGCACATGTGGTACTTCGGCAACGTCATCCCAAACTTGAGCGTTAACAGGATTTCCAGAAAGTGCTTCCCACGTCGCGGAACCAACGAAGTTTAGTGACGCTTGTGTTGGAACAACTTGAACGTTGTGCCCAGCTTCAGTTAATAAGCGAAGTATGTAAGCAACTTTGTAAGCGGCAATGCCGCCGCTGACACCAAGGACAATATTTAAGGATTTTTTCATGACTTGATCAACGAGTCAGGGCTTGCGGCGGAAGTCACGGACATATCCGATAACTCTTGTCGGGAGAAACCGACTTAAGCAGCAGTTTCCGGTTCAATAGTCAGTTTGCCTTCGTTGATTTCGCGAAGAGCAATTGACAATGACTTTTCTTGATTGCCGGACTCAACTAGCGGTCCTACATATTCAAGTAGACCTTCACCAAGTTGGGAGTAGTAAGCGTTGATCTGACGCGCGCGCTTGGCTGCATAGATAACCAAGGCGTACTTGGAGTCCGCGACGGCTAAAAGTTCGTCGATTGGTGGATTGGTGATGCCCTCTGGAGCGGCTGCAGTCACGTTGGACTCCTTGTAAATTGCGGGATTTAGGAAGCTCTTACGTGAGATATTGTACCAACTCGCGAGCAGCCCGCGAAACGTCGTCATTTATGATCACATGATCAAAGAAACCCGATGATTCCAACTCTTTTAGCGCAACATCGAGGCGTTCCTGAATTTGCGAGGCGGACTCGGTGCCCCGGCCAGCTAGGCGAGCTTCAAGATCTGCCCAGGCTGGCGGCTCTAAAAATACCAACACGGCATTGGGCATTGATTCGCGAACTTGGCGGGCACCTTGCACTTCGATTTCAAGTAACACTGCAATTCCGTTAGCTAATTTTTCTGCCACGGATCCGCGCGGTGTGCCATAACGATTGCCCGCAAATTGCGCCCATTCAAGTAATTCATCATCGGCAATCATCTGATCAAATTCTTCATTGGAGACATAAAAATAGTTTTCGCCATGAACTTCACCTGGGCGAGGTTTGCGAGTTGTCGCTGAAACGGAAAGCCAAGTAGTTGGCAATTCTTTTAAGGCTTCTCGAATAACTGAAGATTTTCCAACTCCGCTTGGGCCAGATAACACAACTAAGTGAGCGCTCATAAAGCCCGCCCGTTTAGCGCAGTGCGAAGTTTCTGGGACTGAGTTGTGCCCAGACCTTTCATGCGACGAGAATGCGCGATATCGCAAGTGTCCATAAGCGCAGCAGCTTTAATTTTTCCAATTCCAGGAAGCGATTCAAGAATTGTCACTACCTTCATTCCCGAAATGATTTCATCAGTAACAGCTACCGCTAAAACTTCGGTAAATGAAATCTGCGAATCTTTAAGTTGTTTACGAAGCGCGGCACGCTTAGTGCGAACAATTACCGCCTTGGCCGAAGCAGCCATTCTTTGCTCGTTGGTTAAGACAGGGACAGCCACTCGCCAATGGTACTAGGCGAATGAGACTAAGTTCTCGCGGATTACAAAACCTTAATTACGAAATGGAAGCAGCAATCGTTGCCGCTGCATGCGCTATGTCTGCGGCGCCAGTAATTGGACGGCCAATGACAAGTAAGTTAGCGCCATCAGCAAGTGCTTGTTCTGGCGTTGCGATTCGCTTTTGATCTGCCGCGTCCGATCCAGCTGGGCGAACACCTGGTGTGATTAGTACTGGCTCTGGGCCAACTTCGGCTCGAACCGCTGCTACTTCTTGCGCCGAGCAAACTATCGCGCGCGCGCCGGCTGCAACTGATTGCGCAGCTAAGCGTTTAACAATGTCTTGGGCGCTGCCATTCCACCCCATGGCAGTTAACTGCTCTTGGGTAAGGGAAGTCAGAATCGTGACTGCCGTGACATAAGTGTTAGGCAGCGCATCTACTGCGGCGCGAATCATGTCTGGTCCCCCGCTGGCATGAACCGTCAGGTATTTCGGTGCCAGTGCGGCGACTGCGCGCGCTGCGCCAGAAACTGTTGCTGGAATGTCGTGCAGTTTCAAATCTAAGAAAATGTCGCAACCGCTGGCTTCCCGCGCCACGTGAACTGCGTCCTGACCATCGCGCAAGAAAACTTCTAGGCCAACTTTTACTACCTCAACATGTGGCGCTACTGCTTGGGCCCAAAGTTTTGCAGTTGCTAAATCCGGGGCATCAAGGGCTACTGCGATCGGCGCTTTTGTCATTGCGAATCCTTACTTAGTTTCAAACATGTTAGTTGTGATGGGCCAGGCCAATAACTTCGCGCAGCGAGTCATAGCCACGGGCTTGAAGTTCTTGGCCAAGTTCATTGGCAATGCGCCAAGGCGCACCCGGATCGCCAAAGACTACGGTTCCAATACTTACTGCGCTGGCTCCTGCTGCAATAAATTCCAGCGCATCGTGACCAGTGCGAATTCCGCCCATTCCCAAAATTGGCAGATTTGGTAGGGCTGCGTGAACTTGATAAATCGCGCGCACGGCAACTGGTCGAATAGCTGGACCAGATAACCCACCAGTTCGACCACCAAGCATCGGCTTCATTTTGTCAACATCAATGACCATGCCCAGCAAAGTATTAATCATTGAAACACCGCCAACGCCAGCTTCGACCACACTGTGCGCAATTTCTACAATGTCAGTTACATCTGGGGAAAGTTTTGCCAGCACTGGTGCATCACTATGCCAAACGGATTTCACAGTTTCAATAACTTGCGCAGCTGAAACTGGGTTACAAGCAAATACTTGGCCCCGCGATTCCACATTCGGACAAGAAATGTTTACTTCCAGGCCAGCAATTCCTGGAACTTTAGCCAAGATGCGAGCAAGTTCGCCAAATTCGTCAACGTTATTGCCCGCAATGGAAACTATGGTGGTGACATTGTTTTGTGTGAGCCAAGATAAATCTTTTTCAAGAAACGCCTCGATGCCAGGGCCTTGTAGGCCTATGGAGTTGAGCATGCCACTTGGAGTTTCTGCCATGCGCGGTGTGGCGCGACCAGAGCGCGGCTCCATCATGATGGATTTTGTTACCACTGCGCCCAAACTTGAAACGTCGCCAAACTGCGCAAGTTCGCGCCCAGCTGCGGCGCAACCAGAAGCAGTTAAGGTCGGAGAAGCAAGCTCGAGGGAACCAAGGCTGGTGGATAAATCAACACTCATTAGTGACCACCTGGCTGCGGCGCACCGAACGCATCACTTGGAACAGTGTCAACATCGTCCCAACGCACCCGATCACCGCGAAACACTGGGCCATCCACGCAAGAACGAGCCATGCGAGTCACACCATCATCACCAATGATTGGCAGCACACACGTCATGCAAACACCAATGCCACATGCCATTGATTCTTCAACCGCGCATTGACTAAATGCCCCGTTCTCTTGAGACACTTGCGCCACTGCTTGGAGCATAGGCATTGGACCACAGGCATAAACCGCTTGCGAATTATTTTTTGTAATTACGTCAGCAAGCACATCTGTCACACGTCCGCGCACACCAGAAGTGCCATCATCGGTAGTCACAATGAGTGAATCAGAAACACCCTTTAAATCCAATACACCGAAAAGTTTTTCTTGAGTTGCCGCGCCAAGCACCACATCAACCCGGCAATTACGAGCGCGAAGTTCGCGAGCTAAAAGTTCCATTGGCGCTGCGCCATACCCGCCAGCAACAATCACACAAGAAATTGGTTGCTTGGGCAAAATAAATGGCTTCCCAAGGGGTGCAATAATGTCGATGACATCGCCAGCGCGCTGTGTTGCCAGCCACTGCGTACCCAGACCATGCGGCGCAAAAATAAATTCTAAAGTTTCGCCCAGTGTTGATTTGTGAATTGAAAAAGCCCGGCGCAGCAAAGTTGCGCCATTTGGCCCGCCAACAGCAAGGGCGGCAAAGTGACCCGGCTCGACTTCGGCCACTCCAGGGGCGTCCACAATCATGTGTAAATAGCCGCCAACTGGCGTCATGGACCTGATGGTGGTGTTAATTTGCTTTGCGCTCATACTTTGTCGACCTTTAGCGGCTGGCCCGCCAACAATTTATTCAAGTCGGCGACGTGCTCTTGAATTGATTTAACTTTCATGGGTCCTGCTTGTAGTGAGGCAATGCCTTCAACTGCAGCTGCCAAGCCTTGCACTGTGGTGATAGCTGGAATGTTTGCCAGAACTGCAGCAACCCGGATTTCATACCCATCGCGTCGGGCGCCAGTTCCATATGGAGTGTTGACTACAAGAGCAAGGTCGCCATCCATAATTGCTTGCACTGTTGTTTTACGACCATCCGTTGATCCAATGTGTTCTTTGGCAACCAGCGTGGAGGCAATGCCATGTTCAGCCAATTTCGCTGAGGTACCATCTGTTGCCATCACCTGGAAACCCATGGCTACAAGTTTACGAACTGGCTCAATAACTTGCGCTTTATCCCGATCTGCAACTGAGATAAAGATGGAACCAGAAGTCGGTAAGCCATTGCTGTAAGCCGCAAGTTGCGATTTAGCAAAAGCAGTTCCAAAATCAGTATCGATACCCATGACTTCGCCAGTTGATTTCATTTCTGGTCCAAGAACAATGTCCACTCCCAAGAAGCGGCCAAAGGGAAGGACTGCTTCCTTGACGCTAACTGAGCTACCCTCTGGAGTATCTCCGCCATCTCCAACTGCGCGCAAGAATCCTTCCTTGCGCAAAGTAGCTATGGAATCGCCAACTGCAATTCGAGCTGCGGCTTTCGCGAGCGAAATCCCGGTCGCTTTGGAAACAAATGGCACAGTGCGGGAAGCGCGAGGATTTGCCTCGAGCACATACAAAATTCCATTGGTGAGGGCATACTGCACGTTTAGTAAACCAAGTACGCCAACGCCTTTAGCTATAGCGAGTGTGGAAGTTCGAATCCGTTCAATCTCGTCCGGCCCAAGTGTGTAAGGCGGAAGTGAGCAAGCAGAGTCGCCAGAGTGGATACCTGCTTCTTCAATATGTTCCATGACGCCGCCAAGGTAAAGCTCGGTACCGTCATAGAGCGCGTCAACATCAATTTCAATCGCATCATCGAGGAAGCGGTCAACGAGCACGGGATGCTCTGGGTTTACTTGCGCAGCGCGTGTTAAATAATCGTGCAACATTGTCTCGTCATACACAATCTCCATACCTCGCCCGCCAAGAACAAAAGATGGGCGGACTAAAACTGGGTAGCCAATTCGATTGGCAATGTTGCGAGCATCATCAAAAGATGTTGCCATCCCATGTTCTGGCGATGGCAGGCCAGCGCGCTCTAGTACTTCGCCAAATGCTCCGCGCTCTTCAGCTAAGTGAATAGCTTCGGGCGCAGTGCCCAGAAGCGTGACGCCGGCATCTTTCAAACCTTGGGCTAAACCAAGTGGGGTTTGGCCACCGAGTTGAGTTATGACACCGACAATTGGTCCAGCCAAAGTTTCGGCGTGAATAACTTCTAGGACATCTTCCAGAGTTAGTGGCTCGAAGTACAACCGGCTGGAAGTGTCATAGTCAGTTGACACCGTTTCTGGATTGCAGTTAATCATGATGGTGTCGAAACCTTTTTCGCGCAGAGTTAGCGAAGCATGAACGCAAGAATAATCAAATTCAATACCTTGGCCAATTCGGTTTGGCCCAGAGCCCAGAATTATCACCGCTGGGTTAGCGCGCGGGGCAACTTCAGATTCTTGATCGTAAGTTGAGTAGTGATACGGCGTAAGCGCAGCAAACTCAGCTGCGCAAGTATCTACCGTTTTATACACCGGGCGAATGTCCAAGGTGTGGCGAATTCCGCGAACTTCTGCTTCAGAAATTCCGCGGATCAAGCCAATTTGGGCATCAGAAAAACCATGGCGTTTAGCTGCTGTTATTGAATGGCGATCTAACGCAGTTGCCGATTTCAATTCCCGCGCAATTTCGCAAAGTAAAACTATTTGATCTAAGAACCACGGATCTATCTTGGTGGACTCAAATACTTGCTCAACGCTTGCTCCAGCCCACAGCGCCAGTTGAACTTGGTTTAATCGACCATCAGTTGGGATCTTCATCTTGGTCAGTAGATCGGCAATGTCTATGGACTTAGGATCCAGCGACCATTCAAAAAGATTTTCTTTACGTTCAATGGATCGCAGCGCTTTATGAAGTGATTCTGTGAAGTTACGACCGATTGCCATGGCCTCACCCACTGATTTCATGGTGGTTGTCAGAGTTTTGTCGGCATTTGGAAACTTTTCAAAAGCGAAGCGTGGAATTTTTACCACAACATAATCCAACGTTGGTTCAAAGGACGCTGGAGTTTCTTTTGTTATGTCATTTGGAATTTCATCTAGGGTGTAGCCAATTGCTAGTCGGGCAGCAATTTTGGCAATCGGAAATCCAGTTGCCTTACTCGCCAGAGCCGAGGAGCGGGAAACTCGCGGATTCATTTCAATTACGATGATGCGCCCATCTTCAGGATTCACCGCAAACTGAATATTGCATCCGCCAGTGTCAACGCCAACTGCTCGGATAATTGCAATTCCCAAGTCACGAAGTTTTTGAAATTCCCGATCAGTCAATGTCATTGACGGCGCAACGGTGATCGAATCACCAGTGTGAACGCCCATTGGATCCACGTTTTCGATAGTGCAAACCACAACTACGTTGTCTTTGTTATCTCGCATTAGTTCAAGTTCAAATTCTTTCCAACCAATTATGGATTCCTCTAAAAGAACTTCCGTTGTTGGACTAGCTTGCAGACCAAGACCTGCGATGCGATGTAAGCCAGCTTCGTCATAAGCAATACCTGAGCCAGCCCCGCCCATTGTGAATGACGGACGTACTACAACTGGATAGCCAAGTTCCTTAACGCCAGCAAGGCAATCTTCCATGGTGTGACAGACGAAGGATTTTGCACTTTCCCCTCCGACATCAGCAACAATTTGGCGAAATAGCGCACGGTTTTCACCGCGCTCAATGGCATCGACATCAGCGCCAATTAATTCCACATTGTATTTTTCTAGTACGCCATTTTTGAAAAGTGCGATAGCGGTGTTAAGCGCAGTTTGGCCACCTAAAGTCGGCAATAACGCATCGGGTCGTTCCCGTTCAATAATGGTTGCCACAACTTCAGGAGTGATCGGCTCGATGTAAGTTGCATCAGCAAATTCTGGGTCCGTCATGATTGTGGCTGGATTGCTATTAACCAAGATCACGCGCAGGCCTTCAGCCTTTAGTACTCGACAAGCTTGGGTGCCGGAATAATCAAATTCGCAGGCTTGGCCAATCACAATTGGTCCAGAGCCGATGACCATGACAGATTTAATGTCGCTACGACGTGGCATTAGCGCTTACCTGCCATCAGGTCGACGAACCTATCAAATAGATAAGCCGAATCATGTGGACCGGCGGCAGCTTCGGGGTGATACTGCACGCTAAATGCGGGAACATCTAAACATTCCAGGCCTTCAACGACATTGTCATTTAAGCAAACATGGCTCACGCGAACCAGGCCATACGGTGTTTGCGAATCGCGATCAATTGGCGCGTCAACTGCAAAGCCATGGTTGTGCGCAGTTACTTCAACTTTGTTAGTGGTGCGATCCATAACTGGTTGATTTATGCCGCGGTGGCCATAACGAAGTTTGTAAGTTCCAAACCCAAGAGCTTTACCTAAAATTTGATTACCAAAACAGATTCCAAAAAATGGCCGCTTAGCTTCCAGGCACGCCTGCACAAGCGAGATGGCATGAAGCGCCGTTGCTGGATCGCCAGGTCCATTAGAAACGAAAATCCCATCTGGGCCTGCCGCTAGTAAATCTGCTGATGAGATATTTGCCGGCACAACGTGTACTTCAATCCCCCGCTGGGCCATTAAATGTGGCGTCATGGATTTGATACCTAAATCAAGGGCGGCAACTTGGAATCGCTTAGTTCCGATGGCCGGGACAACATAAGTTTTCTTGGTAGAAACTGTTTCCGAAAAACTTGCGCCGACCATTTCTGGAACTTCACGAACTTTGTTAAGCAAAGTTTCAATGTCGTTATCCGCAGCGTCGCCGGAGAAAATTCCAACACGCATCGCACCGTGATCGCGCAGATGCCTAGTTAAAGCGCGGGTATCCACGTCGCTGATGCCAACAATATTTTGAGTTTTTAGCACTTGCATAAGATCTGTTGTCGCGCGCCAATTTGAAGTGCGGCGCGCCGGATCACGAACTACGTAGCCAGAAACCCAAATTTGTGGCGATTCATCATCTTCCTCATTCCAGCCAGTGTTTCCGATATGCGGGGCAGTTTGAATTACGACTTGCCCACAATAAGAGGGGTCTGTGATTGTCTCTTGATAGCCCGTCATTCCGGTAGAAAAAACAGCTTCCCCAAAAGCGGTGCCAGCGGCGCCATATGAACGACCTGTAAATACTCGACCATCTTCAAGTACAAGGACGGCGTGGGTCATACGTTAAGTTCTCCGTTTCGCACAGTTGGGGTACCACGATAGAACGTGGCAACAACTTTGCCGGGAAGGGTGCGTCCTGCGTACGGGGTATTTCGGCTTGCACTTACAGTCTTTCGTGCCTCAACAAGTTCACTTGCACGGGGATCAAAAATTACTAAGTTAGCTGGGGCGCCCGCCGCGATTGGCTGTCCTTGATCACTGACTCGACCTATTTGTGCGGGCTGAACTGACATGCGATCTGCAACGCCCGCCCAGTTCAGCAATCCTGTGACAACCATAGTTTCGTAAACCACGCTAAGTGCGCTTTCTAGCCCCGTCATACCAAAAGCAGCGGCGGTCCATTCGCAGTCTTTATCTTCGGAAGGATGCGGCGCATGATCAGTTGCCACGATGTTAATCGTGCCATCAGCTAGGCCAGCGCGAACTGCGGCAACATCGGCGGCAGTTCGAAGTGGTGGGTTTACTTTGTAAATCGGATCATAAGATTCGACAACATCATCAGTGAAGTACAAGTGGTGCGGCGTAACTTCAGCAGTCACGTTTATCCCACGCGACTTAGCCCAACGAATAATTTCCACACTGCCAGCAGTTGATAGGTGGCAGATGTGTAAGCGAGAGCCAACGTGATGGGCAAGTAAAACATCGCGCGCAATTATGGCTTCTTCGGCAACTGCGGGCCAGCCAGCAAGTCCAAGCTTGCCCGAGAGTACGCCCTCGTTCATTTGTGCGCCTTGCGTTAAACGTGGTTCCTGCGCATGCTGGGCAACCACGCCATCAAAAGCTTTTACGTATTCAAGAGCCCGGCGCATCAGCAATGCATCGTGTACGCATTTGCCATCATCGCTAAAGACTCGAACTTTGGCTGCGCTATCGGCCATTGCGCCAAGTTCGGCAAGCGCAGTGCCTTCTAGTCCCATGGTGACTGCGCCAACTGGGCGCACATCAACTAGTCCAGCTTCTTTTCCAAGACGCCAAACTTGCTCGACTACACCTGCAGTGTCAGCAACTGGGTCAGTGTTTGCCATAGCGTGCACGGCTGTGAAGCCACCTTTTGCAGCCGCGCGACTACCAGACAAAATCGTTTCGGCGTCTTCCCGCCCTGGCTCACGTAAATGTGTGTGCAGATCAACTAATCCAGGCAGTGCGATGCACCCAGTCCCATCGATGACTTCATCACCTTTTAGTCCTGATCCCACTTCGGCAATTACGCCATCGCGGATCAGGATGTCAGTTGGTTTACCATCCAAAATAGAAACGTCTTTGATTACATAACTAGTCACTTTAAGGACTCCGATCCACCGAGCATTAAGTACAGAACAGCCATGCGCACACTCACACCATTAGCTACTTGCTCCACGATCACGGAACGGTTGGAGTCTGCAACATCAGCAGAAATTTCCATTCCGCGATTCATTGGACCTGGATGCATGATCACGGCATTTTGGGAAAGGCGATTCATGCGCGTCACGTTTAAGCCATAGCGATTGCTGTATTCGTGTGAAGTTGGAAAGTAAGCCGCATTCATGCGTTCGCGTTGCACTCGAAGCATCATTACCGCGTCCGAGCCATCAAGGCTGGAATCTAAGTCGTAGGAAACTTCACAGTCCCAGTCCTCAACTCCGTAAGGTAGCAAAGTTGGCGGAGCAACTAAGCGAACTTTTGCGCCGAGAGTGTTTAGTAGCAAAATGTTTGAACGAGCTACTCGGCTATGCAAGACATCGCCCACAATTGTCACGTTTAGTCCAGTTAAGTCACCTTCGCCACCTCGCAAGTGATCGCGCAAGGTGTAAGCATCGAGAAGCGCTTGAGTTGGATGTTCGTGCGTGCCATCACCAGCGTTTACTACGCCACCGGAAATCCAACCGGCATTTGCGAGTCGGTGTGGAGCGCCACTGCTGTTGTGGCGAATGACTACGGCATGTGCGCCCATGGCTTCAAGAGTGAGCGCAGTATCTTTCAAACTTTCACCTTTTGAAATACTGGAGCCAACCGCTGAGAAATTGATGACGTCTGCGCTCAATCGCTTGGCAGCTGCTTCAAAAGAAATCCGAGTTCGGGTTGAATCTTCGTAGAACAAGTTCACTACGGTGCGACCTCGAAGTGGTGGAAGTTTGCCGACTCCCTGTTCCGTTGCCACGCTTAGTTGCTTTGCCGTATCAAGGATTTGCAATGCTTCATCGCGACTCAAGTCAGCAGCGCTTAGTAGATGCTTCATGCTTCACTCTCGATTCGCACTTCGTCATTGCCGTCATGCTCAACTAAATTGACTTGGATTTTTTCCGTGTGCGAGGTAGGCAGATTTTTGCCGACGTAGTCAGCGCGAATTGGAAGTTCTCGGTGTCCACGATCTACCAGAACTGCGAGCTGGACTAACTCGGGGCGACCGTGTTCAGAAAGGGCATCAAGAGCGGCGCGAATTGTGCGGCCAGAGAAAAGTACGTCATCAACCAAAATTACTAAGCGACCTTCAATTCCTTCGGGTGGAATTGTGGTTGGTTGCAGAGCACGCGCAGGTCGCAGGCGCAAGTCATCGCGGTACATAGTGATGTCGATTGCGCCAACAGCAACTGGTGAACCTTGGATTTGGGAGATCAGCTCACCAAGGCGAGTCGCCAACATCGCACCGCGAGTTGGAATACCCATCAAAGTTAGATTTGTGGCGCCATGAGTTCGCTCCACGATTTCGTGGGCTAATCGGGTTAAAGCGCGAGAAATATCGCTAGCATCAAGGACTACTCGTCCACTTGGCAGAAAGTCGTTCGTCATCTTCTTACCTCCTTTCCTGCCTCACTGGACAGGTGTTAAAGGATGGCGTGCTTTCAAGCTTTGCCTACTGTATCAGGATCACTCGAAGTTTCGCACATTGGCGTAATTCGTTGAGTTTCTTGGGCGTGGTTTGACCAAGAGCCAATAACTAACCGTTATTGGCTCCGCGACCCAGTTGATGCACTCGCATGCCATTTGTTGACCCTGGAATACCTGGTGGTACACCGGCAATGACGACAATCGGATCATGCATTTTGAAAATTCCTAAGTCCAGTAAAACTTTGTCGAGCTGGGCCACCATTTCATCGGTGTGGGATACGCCAGGAACTAAGAATGTCTGGGTCCCCCAAACTAAGGAAAGTTGATTACGGACATTTTCATTAGGTGTAAATGCCAGCAAATTTGTGGGGCTGCGATGGCGCGCAACTAACCGCGCCGAACTTCCAGTTTCAGTGAAAGCCACAATGCTTACGGCGTCCACATGCTTAGCCACTTCTACTGCTGCCATGCTGATGGCTTTAGCGGTTTCACCTTGGGCATCATCAGCAAGCTTTGGCAGAGTCGCCAGGGCTTGCGATTCAATGTGCGAAATAATGCGGCCCATAGTTTCTACAACATGCACTGGATCAAGGCCAACGCTGGTCTCGCCCGAGAGCATCAAGGCATCAGCGCCATCAAGGACTGCGTTTGCAACATCGCTTGCTTCCGCGCGAGTTGGCCTAGATGCCGTGATCATGGATTCCAACATTTGAGTTGCCACAATGACTGGCTTAGTTGCCGCGCGAGCTAACGCAATTGCGCGTTTTTGGACCATGGGCACTTGTTCGAGTGGAAGTTCTACGCCCAAATCTCCGCGCGCGATCATGATGCCATCGAATGCATCAATAATTTCAACCAGATTAGCAACAGCCTGCGGCTTTTCAATTTTTGCAATCACGGGAACTCTTCGGCCCTCTTCATCCATGATGGCGTGCACATCTTGGATGTCGGTAGCATTTCGCACGAAGGAAAGCGCGACTAAATCAACACCTTGGCGCAGCGCCCAGCGCAAGTCCGCAATATCTTTCGCAGAAAGTGCTGGAACGCTGACAGCTACCCCGGGTAAATTAATGCCCTTGTTATCGCTGACTATTCCTGCCTCAGTGACCCTGGTTATAACTGAGTCGGAAGTAACTTCAATTACTTCTAGCCCAACTTTGCCATCGTCAATTAATATTCGATCACCAGGATTGCAGTCACCAGGTAATCCAGAATATGTTGTGCCACAGATTGTAGAATCACCTAAGACATCGCGCGTGGTTATCGTAAAAGTAGCGCCATTGACTAAAGACACTGGGCCATCGGAAAATTTCGCTAAGCGAATCTTGGGACCTTGTAAATCGGCCAAAATACCAACACCTAAACCCGTGGCTTTTGAGGCGCTGCGAACAAACTCGTAGGACTTTGTATGCACATCGTGATCGCCGTGCGAAAGATTCAAGCGCGCAACATTCATGCCTGAATTAACTAATGCGGTAACTATTTCTTGTGAGGCAGTAGCTGGACCAAGCGTGCAAACAATCTTTGCGCGACGCAACATGTGTTCCTAACTAGCGTTGTTGTCTTTAGTCTAACTAGGTTTTACGGCGCCGGCCGTGTTGATTTGGTTGCGGTGTCGTCTGCGGTGTCGTCTGCGGTGCCAGTTGTTGTGTTGGCGCTGCCTCTTCAACCGCGTCCTCAGTAACTGGGCGCAAAACCGCTGCCTCGGCAATTGACTCCTGCGATATTTCAGAGTTGCGATCTTGGAGAACTAATTTTCCACCAGACAAAACTTCGCGTCCTGGATTTTTTTCACTTGATCTAACTAAATAAAGCAACGCGCCGGCGCCAATAAGCAGCGCAGTAAATACATTGAGGCGAATGCCCAAAATGAGTCGGGCATCGTCAATTCGGATAGTTTCGATTAAGCCGCGCGCTGCGCAATACATCGCAACATATAGCGCAAACACCCGGCCGTGACCCATGACGTAACGTTTGTCAGCTCTAAGCAAGAACAACCCAATTAACGTGCAGGCAATAGCTTCATACAAGAATGTTGGGTGGAAAGTTTCGAATTGTGTGAAATTAGTTGGGCGATTAGCTGTGTCAATTTCCAATCCCCAAGGAAGTGTCGTAGGCCGGCCAAATAGTTCTTGATTAAACCAGTTACCAAATCGTCCAATTGCTTGTGCAAAGGCGACACCTGGGGCAATGGAATCTGCAAAGGGTGCGAAGGCAACTCCTTGCCGCTTTGCGCCAATCCACGCGCCAACTCCGCCAAGTGCGATAGCGCCCCAGATTCCTAGGCCACCTTCCCAGATTCGAAGTGCGCCAAGGAATCCTTTGCCGCCTTCGCTAAAGTAAATTTCCCAGTCAGTCATCACGTGATAAAGGCGCCCGCCGACAACTCCGAATGGCACAGCCCACATCGCAATGTCAGTTACTTGACCATCTAGTCCCCCGCGCGCAATGAACCGCCGGTTGCCTAGCCAAACCGCTTGAAAAATTCCAACCAAAATGCAAAGCGCGTAAGCCCGCAATGGGAAAGGCCCTAGTTGCCAGACACTTTCTGAAGGACTTGGGATGAAGGCAGGAAAAGTAGCCATATCTAATAAGAGTTAGGAGTGCTAACTCTTGGCCGCAGCCTCAATAGCAGCAATTAACGCAGGTGGATCGAACAAAACATCGCCAGAAAGTGGCGTGCCATCCAAAATTCCCGTTGGAGTTGAAGACACACCTTCGGAATCAAATGCCGAGTATGAATTAGCAACCCAGCCAGCATATTTTTCACTTGTCAGGCAGTCGGTAAAAGTTGTTAGGGCATCGCCAGTTATTCCAGAGGTTTCGGCAAAACCGATGATTTCATCATTAGAAAATCCTGCGCCCTCTTGCGGTTGGTTAGCAAAAAGTTGGGCGTGGTATTTTATTTCGGCCCCAGCATCAACTGCGCAACCAAATCCTAAAGTTGCGCGCTGTGATGAGTTTGGATTTCCAGCAGCAGTATTTTGCGCTGATAAGTTTTTATCCAAGAAAATAGT
>CAMBGF010000009.1 GCA_945866135.1 Bifidobacterium breve | reverse complement strand
GGTATGGCTGGTGGTAGTGCGGATGCCGCCGCAACGCTTGTTGCCTGCGATGCATTTTGGAATGCCGGAATTGCGCGCGAGCAGCTAGATGAGATGGCAGCGACTTTAGGCTCTGATGTGCCTTTCATGCTGCATGGTGGTTGCGCATTAGGCGTTGGTAGAGGCGAAGTGCTTTCCCCAGTTATGACTCGGGGATCTTGGCACTGGGTATTTGCCACGTTTAATGAAGGATTATCAACTGCGCAGATTTATGAAAAGGTCGATGAAATGCGAGGTCTAGATTTCTCGGAGTCCCCCGAGGTGCCAGCAGATTTACTTGGCGCTTTAACGCGCGGCGATGCCCAAGCACTTGGGCGGCTGATGCATAACGACTTGGCACCAGCTGCAATTAAGTTGCGGCCGATACTTGGTCGAGTTTTAGAGTACGGCATTGATTCTGGCGCCCTGGGAGCGGTAATTTCAGGAAGCGGTCCAACTTGTGCATTCTTAGTTCACGATGAATCAAGTGCCATTGATCTAGTTGTGGATTTGAAGGCTTCAGGCTTAGTTGATGATGTAACTCGAACTCATGGGCCAGTTCATGGCGCGCGAGTTATCTCGACATCAAGATAATCTCCTAGACTCACTTAAGTGAGCACATCTGATGAAGTCGATCGCATTGTCGATGCGTGGAAACGCGAACGACCAGATCTTGATATGGCGCCACTTTCGGTTTTAAGTCGAGTTTCGCGATTAGCGCGACATTTAGATTTAGCCCGGCGGGAAGCGTTCGCTGCTTACGATCTTGAGTCTGGCGAGTTTGATGTGCTTGCCGCTTTGCGCCGAGCAGGTAAACCTTATGCGCTAACACCATCTGCATTGGTATCCCAAAATCTAGTGACCAGCGGGACTATGACTAATCGAATAGATCGTCTGGAGCAAAAGGATTTAGTTGCCCGAATGCCTGATCCAACTGATGGTCGCGGAGTTTTAGTGCAACTAACTACAAATGGGAAGTCTGCAGTTGATCGCGCGCTCGAGGAGTTACTTGTTCGAGAAAATAATATGCTGGCCAGTATCTCGATTGCGGATCGAACAAAGCTGGCTACGATTTTAAGAAGTATTGTTCTGCCCTTTGATGAAGAATCAGCAGGCTTGGAAAACTAGAAGCTATTTAGTTACAGATCCATCTGAATTACGGCGACTTATGATTCGGGGATTACTTTCTAGGCCAACTGCGCCATTCCACACCAGGTTTACTAAGTGCGCGATAACTTCGTCTTTTGGAGTCTCACGTTCGTCCAGCCACCACTGCCCAGTAAGTGCAACCATTCCCACGAACATATGTGCGTACATATCTGCCATTTGGAATGGAAAACCACGAAGTTTAAATTCCTTGGAAAGTAATTCTTCTACTCGTTGCGCAACATCTGAGAGTAATGAGGCAAAACTTCCAGTTGCGGTAGCAGTGGATGAAACAGCTGGTGAGTCGCGCAACAAAATCCGGAAGCCATCAGTGTTGCTTTCGATGTAATCAAAGAGCGCGCATGCAGTCTGCTCTAATAGCAATCGTGGGTGCACTGCGGTTAAAGCTTTTGTGATGGAGTTAAGTAAGTAAGTCATTTCTCGATCAACAACTACGGCATAAAGACCATCTTTAGATCCGAAGTGTTCGTAAACCACGGGTTTTGAAACATTCGCCGTATTTGCAATCTCTTCTACAGTTACGGACTCGAAACCCTTTTCTGCGAAAAGCATTCGACCGACTTCAACTAATTGAGCACGGCGCTCATGACCAGTCATTCGAACCCGATCAAAATCTCCAACCCGAGATCGACTAGTGGGCTCTATGTCGCTTTCGTGATCAGGTGCGATTGCCACTTCGGGATTTCCTTTACTTAGTGAAAAATTGAGCAAAGCAACTAAGTTTTGCGCTGGTCGCAAGCTCAACAACTGTGACGTTAAACCTGCGCAGTTTTAGGATACCGCCTACCTAATTGGTGGTCACCGCGCGAAAATCCTATTCGTTTTGGGAAACTTAGCCTTTGACGCATAAGATTTGCAGGCAGGCTAAGTGTTTGTACGCAAATCTTGGCCCGTATTCCCGGATCGTCTAATGGCAGGACAGCACTCTTTGGAGGTGCTTATCGTGGTTCGAATCCACGTCCGGGAGCCGAATCAGGTCAGTAAACTGGGGTTGTGAACAAAACGGGCGCACCGAGTACTCCGCCCGCAGCAGTTATTGTCTTAGCCGCTGGGGCTGGCACCAGAATGAAATCCACAAAACCAAAGGTGTTACACGAAGTTGTCGGCATGGCATTAATTGATCACGTGCTGCACGCTGCGGCCCCACTTTCTAGCCGCAATACCCTCGTAGTTGTTGGCCATGGCAAAGAGCAAGTTGTCGAGCATTTAACTCAAGTGCATCCGCAAGTAGCGACGGTAGTACAGGAACAACAAAATGGGACGGGCCACGCGGCCAGTATTGCGCTGCAACTTTTGGCTCATGTCTCTGGTCCAGTCCTGGTTCTTGCCGGTGACACACCACTTCTTACGACCACAGACATGCAACGCACACTTGCTGGATTAGCAGACAACGCTGCTGTCGTACTTACTGCTCACTTATCGCAACCAGCTGGATATGGCCGAATAGTTCGCAGCGCGACAGGTGGCGTGGACGCAATTGTTGAAGATCGTGATGCAACTGATGCGCAGCGCGAAATCACGGAAGTAAATTCTGGAGTGTATGCCTTTGATGCCGAACTTCTTCGCAGTGCCTTAGCTAACTTGAAAACCGATAATTCCCAGGGCGAGCAGTATTTAACCGATGTACTAAGTATTTTGCGCAGTCAAGGTCATAGTGTGGCGGCAGCAGTAACTTCCGAAGAAAATATTTTAGGTGTCAATGACCGGCGCCAACTTGCCGAAGCCGGCGCAATCCTGCGCACGCGAATCTGTGATGAATGGATGCTTGCTGGTGTTTCAATGGTTGATCCAAAAACGGTTTGGATTGATCGCACAGCAGAGCTTGCACCAGATGTGACACTTTTACCTAACGTGGCAATAACTGGAAAAAGCGTAATTCGAGGCGGCGCAGTAATTGGTCCCGATTGCTCTTTGCACGACACTATTGCCGATCATCGCGCAACGGTAACTCGAACAACTTCCATCGGCGCAATTATTGGTGAAGGCGCAACTGTTGGTCCATACACTTACTTACGCCCAGGAACTGTGCTCGGCTCAGGCGCTAAAGCTGGCGGTTTTGTGGAAATGAAGAACGCAAAGTTAGGCACAAACGCGAAAGTTCCGCACCTGTCCTATGTCGGAGATGCCACTATCGGGGAAGGCACCAACATTGGTGCCGCCACAGTTTTTGTAAATTATGACGGCCAAGAAAAACACCACACCACAGTTGGTAACCAGGTACGAATTGGCAGCGACACAATGTTGGTTGCGCCCTTGGTAATTGGTGATGGTGCTTACACCGCTGCTGGTTCGGTAATTACCCAAGATGTGCCCGCTGGAGCAATGGCAGTTGGTCGAGCGCGCCAAAGTAACATCCTGGATTGGGTGCTTCGACGTCGACCCGGTAGCGACTCAGCTAAGGCAGCACTGGCAGACTCATCCCATAAGAACAACAAGTCCAATAAGAAGACTTAGTAAAGGACAAATAGATGACTGGAATCACGCAAAACAATGCAAAGCGGATGGTTCTTATCGCAGGCCGGTCACACCCAGAATTAGCCCAAGCAGTAGCTGACAACTTAGGAACTGAGTTAGTCCCAACTCGCGCGTATAACTTTGCAAATGGCGAGATTTTTGTTCGCTTCGAAGAATCGATTCGTGGTTGCGATGTTTTCGTACTTCAAACGCATGCTGCTCCCGTTAATGAATGGATTATGGAGCATCTGCTCATGGTCGATGCCTTAAAACGAGCATCTGCAAAACGAATCACGGTAGTTGCTCCGTTTTACGGATACGCACGTCAGGATAAAAAACACGCTGGCCGCGAACCGATTTCTGCTCGATTGATGGCTGACTTATTCGCAACTGCTGGCGCAGATCGTTTGATGAGCGTTGATTTGCATACCGCACAAATTCAAGGATTCTTCGACGGACCAGTTGATCACTTATTCGCGCTACCAATTTTGGCTGCCCATGTTGGCCGCACTGTTGATCGCAGCAAAATCACCGTGATCTCACCAGATGCTGGCCGGGTACGAGTTGCCGAACGGTGGACTGACATCTTGGGCGCGCCGCTTGCAATCATTCACAAACGTCGGGATCCAGATGTTCCAAATGAAGCAAAAGTGCTAGAAGTTGTTGGCGATGTTAAAGGTCGAATCTGCGTCGTGGTCGATGACATGATCGATACCGGTGGAACAATTGTTAAAGCATCAGAAGCGTTGTTTGAAAATGGCGCAGAAGATGTAATAGTCACTGCTACTCATGGCGTGCTTTCACCCCCTGCCGCCCAGCGCTTACAGGATTCGCGAATTCGCGAAGTAGTAGTAACTGATACTTTGCCAATTCCGCAAGAAAATAGATTCAGCAATCTAACGGTATTGCCAATTGCCCCACTTATTGCTCGGGCAATTAAAGAAGTCTTTGACGAAGGCTCAGTGGCCAGCCTGTTTGACCATGTCGGGGTTTAAGGCTTGCAGTTATCGCTCGTTTTGGCATGGGCACAGATCCTGGGCTAATCTAGGGATGCTCCTCGGCGAGGGCCCTAAAAAGCCGTAATCGACGAAGGTCCGTTGTGGAGCAATCCAGCACTGACCTAGTTCGAGGAGAAATACATGACGCAGGCATTAATCGCCGAAACCCGCTCTGATTTTGGTAAAGGCGCGGCACGTCGCATGCGACGTGACGGCAAAGTTCCAGCTGTGGTTTATGGCCATGGTTCCACACCTATTCACATCGCACTTGATGCACACTTATTGCGCTTAACGCTTCGCAAAAAAGTTACTTCCATTGATATCGTGCTCGATGGAAAAACTGAAACGGTCGCGCCACGCGACCTTCAAATTGATCCAGTTACTCGTGGAATTGACCACGTGGATTTGGTTTATGTAACGGCAGCAGAAGCAGCAACGCTTGCTCGTGAAGCCATCATTGAACATGCTCGTCAAGAAGAATCTGCAGCAGCAGCGATCGCTCATGCTGAGACTAAAGCAGCAGCTCGCGCCGAAGCAGATGCAGCAGCAGTAGCTGCCGGCACACCTGCTTCTGGTAGCGCAGCACCTGCAGGGGAATCTGCAGGGTAAAACCGTGTCAGCTAGCGGTGCGTGGCTCGTTGTGGGACTCGGTAATCCGGGTCCCACTTACGCAGCCACACGTCACAATATCGGTGCGACGGTTATTGATTCAATCGCCGCGCAAAATTCAGACAAACTTTCGCACCACAAGCGAGCCTTGGCTGATGTTTGCGAAACTCGAATTGCGGGGATCCAAACCATATTGGCTAAACCACTTTCATACATGAATGAATCTGGTGGCCCAGTAAAAGCGTTAGCAAGTTTTTATAAAATCGCGCCCGATCACATAATCGTGCTGCATGACGAACTTGACATCCCATTAGCTTCAATTCGAGTCAAGCTTGGCGGTGGCGACAATGGGCACAATGGTCTGAAATCAATTCGAAGCTCACTTGAAACTGGTGATTGGTATCGAATTCGATTGGGCATTGGCCGTCCGCCGGGTCAACAAGATGCCGCAGATTTTGTGTTACGCAGTTTTGGTAGCTCCGAAGCGAGCGAAGTTTCGTTATTGGTTTCACAAAGCAGCGAGGCGCTTACCTGTTTACTAACACAGGGCCTGGATGTTGCACAGAATATCTATAATTCATGAACGATCATGAATTAGCTCGGAAGTTGGCGCGAGAAACTGGCGCATTGTTGGTTGGGCTACGTGAGCATGCCAAAACTTTTAACCTAAACCCAGATAAATCTAAATCTTCATTAACACAGGAATCTTTGGGCAATGTTTTAGGTGATGTGTTGGGTGATGAAGGCGATCAAGTTGCCCACGATTACCTTCTGGAACAGTTATTGCTTCATCGTCCACAAGATGTTGTATTAAGCGAAGAAGGCGACCTAGACGTTGATCGATTAGGCGCAAGTCGAGTTTGGATAATTGATCCGCTGGATGGAACTGCTCATTACTCATCTGGCGGAACTGATTTCGCAGTCCATGTTGCGCTGTGGGATGCAAGTTCAAAAACTCCGAGCAAAATTTGCGCTGCCAGTGTCGCAGTCCCGGCGCGCAACGAACTTTGGTCAATGGATGAACCAGTGCAACGTTACTCACCCAAAGGTGAACCAATTCGGATTCTTGTTTCGCGCACTCGACCACCTCGTGAGATTGCATCGGTTGCGAATGCTCTCCAAGAGCAATTTCCAGAACGTGGTGAAGTGCAAATTGTTCCAATGGGTTCAGTTGGCGCAAAAGTGGGCGCTATCTTGTCAGGTCAAGGCGATGTGTATTTCAATTCTGGTGGTTTCTATGAATGGGATTTAGCCGCTCCGCTGGGAATTGCCTGCCATAACGGATTGACGGTTACTGATTGTGATGGAAACGAAATAGAACTAAATAAATCAAATCTTCGGGTTGCGGACATTTTGATTTGTCGCCCAGAATTAACAGCGGCGATTGTGTCAGCTCTGAAAACGCGATGACTCTAGATTTAGTAATCAAAGCGTTTGACAGCGATGAAGTAATTTCTGGCGCAATCCAAGACTTAGCAGCTGGAGCCAGTGTCAGGATGGCATTGCCCAAGGGCGCTATCCCGTATGTTGCCGGCGCAGTTGCGCAAACTAAGCCAGTAGTCCTCATTGCTGCTACGGAACGAGCTGCGCAAGACATAGCTAATTCATTGCGCGACTTCATAACAGAGGCAGACATTGCAATATTTCCAGCGTGGGAAACTTTGCCACATGAACGTTTAAGCCCGAGCAGTGACACAGTTGGTCGTCGTATGGCGGTATTGCGTCGACTTGCTCACCCCGAAGACCTTGGCCCGATCTGCGTTTTAGTTACGAGTGCTCGGGCATTTATCCAACCGATAGTTGCCAACTTAGGTGAAATTCCCGCTCTAAAAATAAGTACCGGCGAAACCCTGGAATTGGAACAGTTAGTTTCCGAGTTGGCAGAGCTTGGGTTTGAGCGGGTTGAATTAGTTGATCGTCGTGGGCAATTTGCGGTGCGCGGTGGGATAGTTGATGTTTTTCCGCCTGCTGCGGAACACCCACTTCGCGTTGAATTTTGGGGTGACACAGTTGAGGAGATTCGATCCTTTTCGATTGTGGACCAACGCTCTACTGGAGTTGCAGTCACCAGCATCTTCGCTACTGCCTGCCGCGAACTTTTAATCACGGAGCAAGTCGCAGATCGCGCTAGCAAGTTAGCGCAACAACATCCAGAGCTTTGCGAAATGTTGGAAAAAATTGCTGCAGGTATTGCAGCTGAAGGTATGGAAAGTTTAATTCCAGTCCTAGTTCCAAAACTTGAAATGTTAATTGACTTAGTCGACCCACAAGCAGTTGTGATTGAAGTTGAGCCAGAACGATTGGAGACGCGCGCGCAGGAATTAGTTGCAACAAGCGCGGAATTTTTGGAAGCATCATGGAGTAATGCCACAGCCGGAAATGTTACGCCAATAGATCTTGGGGCAAGTGCTTTCCGAGATTACCGAGAATTAAAGAGTGAATATTCCACCCGAGCTTGGTTAGAACTTTCAGTTCTTGCTGGCCCACAAGATGAAATTCCAGACTTAGAAGTAATTAAAGAATATCGTGCCAACGTAGCGCTGTTTGTTGAAGACATTAAGACTTGGTGGAAACAAAAACAAAACGTGGTTGTCGTAATGGCGGGTCATGGCTCGACCGAAAGATTAGTTGCAACTTTAATGGAGCTGGGAATTCCTGCTCGACAAACTGATCACCTCTCACCAGAACTAAATCATGATGTAGTTGAAGTAACAGTTGGTCACCAGGATCGTGGAATCCACATACAAACTGCCGGCCTTGTCGTGGTAACTGAAGTTGATTTGTTTGGAAGTCGCGACACGGCTCGCGAAAATCGCAGCTTGCCAAGTAAGCGTCGCGCAGTCATTGATCCACTTACTTTAAAAAGTGGTGATTACATCGTGCACGAGCAACACGGTGTTGGTAAGTACATCGAAATGTCGCAACGCACTGTTGCAAATGCAACTCGAGAATATTTAGTCATTGAGTATGCAGCCAGCAAGCGCGGGCAACGCGGTGATCGACTTTATGTCCCAAGTGACCAACTAGATCTGGTTACCAGGTATGTCGGCGGGGAAGCTCCAAGTTTGAACCGTCTTGGTGGCGGCGATTGGGCTGCGACAAAATCGCGAGCCCGACGTGCGGTGCGGCAAATTGCTGGCGAACTAATTCGACTTTACGCAGCGCGCATGGCCAGTAAAGGTTTTGCTTTTTCGCCAGATAGTCCATGGCAGCGCGAACTTGAAGATGCTTTTGAATACGTTGAGACCCCAGATCAGTTAGTAACAATTGATGAAGTAAAGCGAGACATGGAAAATGACGTTCCAATGGATCGATTAGTTTGTGGTGATGTTGGTTATGGCAAAACAGAAATCGCAGTACGCGCAGCATTTAAGGCTGTACAAGACGGTAAACAAGTTGCCATCTTGGTTCCAACCACATTATTAGTGCAGCAACACTTTGAAACTTTCTCTCGCCGGTATGCGCAATTTCCAGTGAAACTCGCAGCACTTTCTAGATTTCAAAGTGATGCCCAAGTCCGGGATGTGATCACTGGAATTACAGATGGAACTATCGACATTGTGATTGGAACTCACCGTTTGTTTAATCCTGAAGTTAGATTTAAAGATCTTGGGTTGGTAATTGTTGATGAAGAACAAAGATTTGGTGTTGAGCATAAGGAACATTTGAAAGCCTTACGCACAAATGTTGACATGTTAACTATGTCTGCAACTCCGATCCCACGTACGCTGGAAATGGCAGTAACTGGTTTGCGCGAAATGTCCACCATCCAGACGCCACCAGAGGAACGTCAGCCAGTTCTCACGACGGTAGGTCCGTATGATGAAAAGTTTATTAAGGCAGCTATTCATCGGGAATTGATGCGTGAAGGCCAAGTCTTTTTTGTCCACAATCGAGTGGAGAGCATAAATAGAGTTGCCAGTAGATTGGCTGAGCTTGTGCCAGATGCCCGAATCGCTGTGGCACATGGCCAAATGAATGAACATACTTTGGAACAAATCATTGTTGATTTCTGGGAACACAAGTTCGATATTTTGGTTTCCACCACAATTATTGAAAGTGGCTTAGATATTCCAAATGCAAATACTTTGATAGTTGATCGGGCAGATACTTTTGGCTTATCCCAACTTCATCAACTTCGTGGGCGAGTAGGTCGTAGTCGGGAGCGAGGTTACGCATATTTCTTATATGCACCTGATCGACCACTAAGTGAAAATGCCAATGATCGATTGTCAACTATTGCTGCCCACACAGACTTGGGTTCGGGTATGGCAGTTGCCATGAAAGATCTAGAGATTCGTGGCGCCGGAAATTTATTGGGCGGGGAACAAAGTGGCCACATAGCTGATGTTGGATTCGATCTATATGTGCGCTTAGTTAGTGAAGCCGTTGAAGAAGTTAGAACCGGTAGTGAAGTCGTTGTTGATGAGGTAATCAAGGTTGAGTTACCAGTTGATGCCCACTTACCGCATGACTATGTTCCAGAAGAGCGACTGCGCCTTGAGGCATATCGCCGCCTTGCAAATGCACGCACGGAAGCCGATGTGCTTGGCGTTGTCGAAGAGTTGGCCGATCGCTATGGCTCGTTGCCAACCCCGGTTGAAACCTTGGTTTCAATTGCAAGTCTGCGGGTCGCCTTGCAAGCAGTTGGGATAACTGAAGTTATTGCCACATCCGCCAGTGTTAAGTTTTCGCCGGTTGAATTATTGGAGTCGCGGGTTTTGCGACTTAACCGGCTCTACCCAGGATCAGTAATCAAACCAGCAACACGTACGATTGTGGTGCCTCGCACTAAAGATTCGTTAATTGGCGCAGTGGCTAAATCAGCAGATATCGACCTGGTGGAATGGGTTAATACTTGGGTGGCGTCAGTTGTTGCGGCTCCATAATAAAATTAAGTGATGCGTTCTCGAGAGGAATACCAGTGAAGTTGCGATTACTAGCAGTTATTGTCCTGAGCTCTGCTGCATTGACGGCTTGCTCGGATACCCCAAAGCTGGCTGGCAGTGCAGTAATCGTCAATGGCAATGCCATTACTTCAGCAGAAGTTTCCCAGCGGGTTGATAAAGTGCGCGTTCAGATTCAAAACACTGACCCAGCGCTACTTAAAGAAATTCCAAGTTTGATTCAAATTAATCAGCGAGTAGTTGATCACTTTATTTTGGTTTCCTTAATTAGTGAATTTGTTGAGCGAGAAGGAATCAACATCACAGCCAATGAAGTTGAAGCATATCGAGAAGAGATTTTTGCGCAGTACACACAAGCTGCCATTGAAGCACAGCTAGTTAGCCGAAATGCAGTTCCAGCAGATGATGTGGACGGATTTATGTATGAGATTTTGGCGCAGCGTGCACTTATGGACAAAATAGCACCCGATGGCGATACCCAAACTCGAACTAATGCATTAATTGACTACGTCTCAAATTTAAGTCAAGAAATCGGCGTGGAACTTAACCCTAGGTTTGGTACTTGGGATCCAAGTAACCTAAAGAGCACTCCTGGGGATAGTACTTTGGCAGTACCACTTCAAAATTTACTTGGTCAGTAACTAATGACCTCACCCGTTGACCAGTTAGTTCAGGTCATGGATCAACTCCGCAGTCCAGGCGGATGTCCATGGGATGCCGAACAAACGCACGAGAGCTTAGCTCGCTATCTACTTGAAGAAACTTACGAGGCGCTAGAGGCAATGGACCAAGGTGACTTGGGTTCACTTCGCGAAGAACTTGGGGACTTGTTACTCCAAGTTGTATTTCACTCCAGAATTGCACAAGAACGTGATCCCGAATTCTCCCTTGCTGCCATAGCGCAAGGGGTAGTAGACAAATTGGTTCGTCGGCATCCACATGTGTTTACAGATTTAGTAGTTACTTCCAATGAACAACTTGAGGATAACTGGGCAAAAATAAAGGAAAGCGAAAAACAGCGGGAATCTGTAACCGATGGGGTTCCAACCGCAATGCCTGCGCTGGCCCTTGCGACCCAATTGATTTATCGCTCGAGAAAACTTGACGCGGACGCAGGTGATCCTGCGATGAAGGAAGCACTACGAAAAATCATTGGCGAAGTTTCCCAAGAGCAAGTGGCCGCTTTACTAGTTGCAACTGTTGAGTTGGCTCGTGAGGATGATATTGATGCAGAATCTGTGCTGCGCGCTGAAATGCTGCGCTACCGCTTGCGTGTAAGGCAAGTTGAAGGCTTGTAGTTATGAGTCCTGTCGGGCTGTGTAACCCGCTGGCTAGACTAGAGAACTAGCGAGGAAGCCTCGTAGAAATCTTGTTAACTTTTGGAGTAATCCGATGTCGAGTATTGCAGATGTAAGAGCCCGAGAGATCTTAGATTCCCGCGGTAATCCAACAGTTGAAGTTGAAGTGAGACTCGACGATGGAGCCATAGGCCGCGCTGGCGTACCCTCAGGTGCTTCAACTGGCGCATTTGAAGCGGCCGAACTTCGCGATGGCGGGTCTCGCTATCTTGGCAAGGGCGTAAAGCAAGCAGTGCAAGCAGTGCAAGGCGAAATCTTTCCAGCAATTGTTGGCTTTGAAGCTACTGACCAACGCTTAATTGATGAAGCAATGATTGCTTTGGATGGCACACCAAACAAATCTCGCTTAGGTGCAAACGCAATACTTGGCGCCTCAATGGCAGTGGCAAAAGCAGCAGCAACTTCGGCAGGCTTGCCGCTTTATCGTCACCTCGGTGGCCTCGCTGCCCAGGTGCTTCCAGTTCCCATGATGAACATAATAAATGGCGGCGCGCACGCAGACAGCGATGTGGATTTTCAAGAATTTATGATCGCGCCAATTGGAGCAGATTCATTTCATAACGCATTGCGAATGGGCGCAGAGGTTTACCACTGCCTAAAAAGTGTTTTAAAAGCAAACGGACTATCAACTGGTTTGGGCGACGAAGGTGGCTTTGCTCCTAACTTGCCAAGTAACCGCGCTGCCCTGGAACTTATTTCGCAGGCAATTACAAAAGCGGGATTCGCATTAGGTACCGATGTGGCACTTGCTATGGACGTGGCCGCCACAGAATTTTATAGCGAAGGCAACTACCTAGTTGAAGGTAAAACTCGAACGACTGATCAAATGATCGAAATGTATGCCCAGCTCGCTAAAGACTTTCCAATAGTTTCGATTGAAGATCCGCTCGCTGAAGATGATTGGGACTCATGGGTTAACTTCACTTCAGCTATGGGAGATGCGATTCAAATTGTGGGAGATGACCATTACGTAACTAATACGCAACGAATTGCTCGCGGAATTGAATTGAAATCTGCCAACGCACTTCTAGTAAAGGTAAACCAGATCGGAACCTTGACCGAAACTTCGCAGGCAGTAGAAATGGCACATCACGCAGGTTTTGCCACCATGATGAGTCATAGATCGGGCGAGACTGAAGACACCATAATTGCTGATCTTGCAGTGGCATATAATTGTGGTCAGATTAAAAGTGGCGCACCTGCTCGTTCGGATCGGGTGGCGAAATACAACCAACTTTTGCGCATTGAAGAAGAGTTAGATGTTGCGGCGCGTTACGCAGGTCGCAGTGCATTCCCTAGATTCAAGGGTTAATCAAGGCAGAATTAAGGTGTGGCCGCGTCTCCAAGAGTTTCCCCCCGAGTAAACGTTCGAGTCATTGCACTTGTACTTGCTGGGGTAATTGTCATGTTGACATTAGCCGTTCCATTACGTGCGCTAATCCAAGAGCGCCGTGAGATCAAAATCCTCGAACAACAAGTTGTGGCAAAGCAATTAACAATTGATGATCTCAATGATCGCAAAGCGCGCCTTGCAGATCCGGCTTACCTTCAGGCGCTAGCACGAGAGCGACTGAATTATGTTTTCCCAGGCGAAATCGGTTTTGTAATTTTGGATGAAGAAACCAACACGGCCATCTCTAGCGTTTCGGGTGCATTAGTTCCAAACAATGATGCAGCTTGGTACACCAAATTGTGGACCAGCACCAAACTAGCGGATCAGCCACGACCAGCTGATGATCCGTTGGTTGTGCCATCTGATGATATGCCGCAATAGTGAGTTCACTTTCGCCAGCTGATTTTTCAGCTGTTACAGCCCAACTTGGACGTGAACCAAGAAGTGTGATTGAAGTTGCCCACAGATGCACTTGTGGGCAACCAGATGTTTTAAAGACTTCACCACGTTTAGAAGATGGCACGCCATTTCCAACGCTGTATTACATGACATGTCCTAAAGCCACCGGCGCAATCGGAACACTGGAGGCCAATGGTGTTATGAATGAACTTGCAAATGCTCTCTCTGCCGATCCAGAGTTAGCAAAAAGTTACCAGCAGGCTCACGAAATATATTTGCAGGAACGCGAAGCAATTGAGCACGTCGAAGAAATTGCTGGAATAAGTGCTGGTGGTATGCCCACGCGAGTTAAGTGCTTACATGTTTTGATAGGTCATGCGTTAGCTGCCGGTCCCGGCGTAAATCCACTTGGTGATCGCGCGCTAGCTATGCTCAAGGATTGGGGTCAAACCGGACCATGTGGAGGTGATGATCGTGCGAGTAGCAGCAATTGACTGTGGCACTAATTCCATTCGATTGTTGATTGCAGACATAAAAAACGGCACACTCACAGATGTTGTCAGAACTATGGAGATTGTTCGCCTGGGTGAAGGTGTCGACAAAACTGGAGAATTTTCGCAAGCAGCACTGGAAAGAACTTTCGCAGCAATCGAAACCTTTGCCGTACTAATTTCAAAGCATCAGCCAGAGCAAGTTAGATTTGTTGCAACAAGTGCGAGCCGAGATGTTTCCAATCGAGATGAATTTGTTGATGGTGTTGTAAGTCGCCTCGGAATCGAACCTGACATTATCAGCGGCGACGAGGAAGCAGCACTTTCCTTCTTGGGAGCTACGGCAGATTTAGTCAATTTAAACGATCCTCCTACGGCGCCTTATTTAGTTATTGACATAGGTGGTGGATCCACCGAGTTTGTACTTGGCACAACTGGACCTACCGCTGCGATAAGTACAAATGTTGGTTGCGTGCGAATGACAGAACGACATTTGATAAGTGATCCTGCGACACCCCAACAAATTGCGGCGGCTACTTCAGACATTGATGCTGCCATCGACTTGGCGTACGGAGCTGTTCCAATCGCCCAAGCAAATAGCTTGATCGGATTGGCCGGTTCAGTGACAACAGTGGCCGCGATAGCTCTTGGACTTAGTGAATATGATTCAACTGCCATTCACGGCAGTCGGATATCAGCGCAGGACGTCCATCGAGTTACGCAGGATCTACTAGCTATGACAAGAGCAGAACGCGCGAAACTTGGTCCCATGCACGAAGGTCGAATCGATGTAATTGGCAGTGGCGCACTGGTGCTCGATCGAATCATGATTCGAACTGGACTTAAGCAAGTCGTAGTTTCCGAGCGCGACATCCTGGATGGCATCGCCAGAGGACTTATTTCTAACCCCAGTTAGGAACTTCGGGGGTAACCTGTCAGGATTAAGCGGTGGAAAACACCACGCCCCTGTAGCCCAATCGGTTAGAGGCACACGACTTAAAATCGTGCCAGTGTCGGTTCAAGTCCGACCAGGGGTACCAGTGGGATCGGGGTTTTCTGGAGTTTTTCCAGCCTTGCCATGGCAGAACTCTGGTTTAACACGTTATATTTAGGGGAATAAGCAATTCATGGCGACGTTAACTTAACGTCCCACAGGAGGAAATCATGGCAAGTCGTAATCCAGTTCTAATTCGCGCAACAGGTGAAAGCTTGGGAACTAACCCAGCTACCGAGCAAAATTTAAATCTTGGTCAAACAACATCTGACCAAAGTGTTCTTGCTGGTGCTCGCATGACTATGGATGATGTGATTGTTAAAACTGGCACGCTTTTTGCAGTGCTTTTAGTTGGCGCTTATGTTGGCTGGTCCATGCCCGGTCTTACTTTTGTAGGTTTGATTGTTGGACTTGTTTTAGCATTTGCAAACATCTTTAAGAAATCTGTTAGCCCTGGTTTAGTACTTGCTTATGGCGCAGCTGAAGGTGTTTTCCTGGGTGGCTTAAGTCAGATTTTCTCCGCAATTTATGCCGAGACTGCACCTAATCTAGTTTCCCAAGCAGTTATGGGCACGTTGATTGCTTTTGGCACGATGCTGTTTTTATACAAATCAGGAATTATCAAAGTTGATGGTCGCTTCAAGAAAGTTTTCATGGTCGCCATGGTTTCTTACTTGGTTATTGCGGTTGCCTCGATGATCTCTAGTTTCGCTGGTGTTGGACAAGGCTGGGGCTTCTACGGAGTTGGCGGACTTGGAATGCTGCTTTGTGTAGCTGGCGTTGCACTAGCTTCCTTCTCGCTAGTTATGGACTTTGAAATGATCACCCAGTCAATTGCTGCGGGCGCACCTGAAAAAGAAGCTTGGCGCATGGCGTTTGGTTTGACCATAACTTTAGTTTGGCTTTACACCGAACTACTTCGCTTACTTGCCATATTTTCTGGCGACGAATAAGCCCGGTGGGAACTATGCCAGAAATACATTTAACTCTAGGTACTGACATTCGTGGTCCTTGGCCACAAGGTACCCAAGTTCTGTATTTCGGTATGGGCTGTTTCTGGGGAGCTGAAAAAAAGTTATGGGTTCTGCCTGGAGTAGTTAGTACTGCTGTTGGCTACATGGGCGGGGCTGCAACCGAGCCCACTTACCCATTAGTTTGTACTGGAAGAACTGGTCACTCCGAAATCGTGCTTGTTGCCTATGATCCAACTCAAATTTCTGAGTACGAGTTACTCAAGTGTTTTTGGGAGAATCACGACCCAACTCAGGGAAATCGCCAAGGTAACGATGTTGGATCGCAGTATCGCAGCGCGGTTTACTGGACTACCCCGGAACAGGAAAACTGGGTGCGACAAAGTCGCGATGCATACAACTCACTTCTTGAGAGCAAAGGCTTTGATTCCATCACAACGGAATTGGCGGGTGCTTCGCAGTTTAAGTTTTGGTATGCCGAGGAATATCATCAGCAGTACTTAATCAAGAATCCAAAGGGATATGACTGTCACGCCCATACTGGGATCTTGTTGCCAGAAATGACTGCGTTAAGCAATTAAAGTTTCAGCGGGCTTCGGTTTGCGGGTCTCGGGCATAAACATAACCATCACACTGGTTGCGCTGGCCACAATTAATCCAGCGATAAACGGCCAGGCAAAACCTCCAGTTGAGTCGGCAAGATAACCAAAGAGCAATGGTCCGGCAACGATACCAAGGTCGCTCATCATTTGATATGTTGCAACTACGGGTCCACCTTTACGACCATCGACGATGTCGCCGACAACAGCAGATGGCGCTGCTCCTAAATAAGCTGCGCCCACTCCCATCGCAATCATTGAAGCGTAGAAACCAGTTAAAGTCTCGCTGGCCACTAAGCAAATCATGGCTACCACTAAAGCCAAGGTGCCAATGACCATTGCAGGTTTTCGACCACGGGTATCTGTCATTCGCCCAGCGGGTAACAGTAGGGAAGCTTGCACAACACTGGTAGCCAAAAATCCATAACTCGAAGTTGCTGGGCTCTTCTGCAAAACCGAAACTACAAATAATGGAATCAGTGCGGATCGCAATCCAAATGACGTCATGCCATTTGATAAATTCACAACTAGCGCAGTCCAGTATGCGCGCAGTTTTAGCGCAGCCATTAGTGGCAGAGCAGAATCTTGATTTTCAAAAATCTCAGATTGATCTTTGTTTGGGTGCCCCAAACCTTTTGGAAGCGCAAAGTAGGCCGTTGTCGCCGCAGCTGCAAGAGTTGCTGCATAGACAAAGAACGGCGCGCGGATACTTGCTGCAACTACTAGGCCGCCAACCGCTGGACCTGCTAGGCCGCCAAATAGAAAGCCACTTTGATATGTGCTTGCAGCGCGGCCGCGATGCGCCGCGTCGACGGTTCGCAATAGGAGCGACATTGAGGAGACGGTAAACATGGCAGATCCAGTTCCACCAATTCCGCGCAAGATAATAAGTTGGTCAAAGGATTGAGCTAGACCAGCTAAAGCACTGGAAATCGAGACGATACTTAGTCCAACCCAAAGTACGGTGCGTTCCCCAATCTTGTTGACGAGCCAGCCGCTGGGCGCAGCGCTAAGAAACCGCATTAACGCAAAGACACTGATTACAGAGCTCGCTGCGAAGTTTGATACTTCAAAAGTTTTGGCGAAAACTGGAATTATTGGGGCAACTATTCCAAAACCAAGTGCTACACAGAATGCAACGGCAGTAAGTACTGCAACTTCGCGGGGCAGGTCTCGAAAATATCTATCAAGTAAATTTCGCATTTTTAGTAGTGCGTAACTACATCAAAGCCAGCGCCAATGATTCGGTTTAAAATCTCGTCGCGATGTTCAAAACCGCGAGTCTCTAGCTCAAGTTCCACGTCTACTTCACTCAGGGCAAGTGCTGGATTCATATGTGACTGCGAAACTTGAATTATGTTTGTTCCCATTTCACCAATCAGTGACACCAAGGTAGCAAGAGCGCCAGGTTGATCCCGCAGTCGAACTTGCACCATCAGGAATCGCCCTGATGTTGCAAGACCAGTTCGCAGTACCCGATTAAGCAAAAGTGGATCAATGTTCCCACCAGACAGACTTGCAACTACCGGGCCTTCAAAAGAATCTGGATCATCGAGTATCGCGGCTACCGCAGCTATACCGCCAGCTTCTACTTGCAATTTACTTCGCTCTAAAGTGAGCAGCAGCGCCCGCGCAAGTGAGGCTTCACTTACCGTGCGAATTTCATCAACATGCTCTTGAATGATTTTGAATGGGACTACACCTGGTTTACCAACAGCAATTCCATCAGCCATAGTTGCCATTTTCGGCAACATTTGTGGAGAACCAGCAGCTAGTGATGGGGGATAGGAAGCTGCCATTTCGGCTTGCACGCCAATTATTTTAATGTCAGGGCGAAGACTCTTGATTGCTAACGCAGTTCCCGCAAGTAATCCGCCACCACCAGTGCAAACGACAACTGTTTTGACATCAGGGTTTTGCGCCAAAATTTCCAGTCCCATAGTTCCTTGACCAGCAACTATATGTTCATGGTCAAATGGGTGAATAAAAACTGCCCCAGTTTGTTCGGAAAACTCAATGGCCGCTAACAATGTTTCATCGATAGTTGTGCCATGAAACTTAACAGTTGCGCCGTATCCGATAGTTGCTTGCAACTTAGGAAGTGGCGCACCAATTGGCATAAATATTGTTGCCTGGATTCCAAGAATTTGCGCAGCTAAGGCAACACCTTGCGCATGGTTTCCAGCGCTGGCTGCAACGACTCCGCGGGCACGCTCTTGTTCGGTAAGACGGGCAATTCGGTTATATGCGCCCCGGATTTTAAACGAACCAGCCCGCTGTAAGTTTTCACATTTGAAAGAAACCGGAATTCCGTATTTCTTTTCAATCCAGCCAGCTGAAAGCGAGGGTGTGTGACGTATGACACCATCGAGTAAACGAGCTGCGTCATAAATGTCGTCAAGGGATACCGATGGCATAGTCAATATTGGCACGAGATTTGCAAACAATCTAATTGTGCCAATTTCTCGCTCAGCCAACGGTCTGAGTTAATCCGGATTCGCTGGTAAGTTAAGGGAATCAAATCAGTTTTCGTAAGGATTTAGACGACTATGACTCTGGCTATAAAAGCAACCGGCTTAACTAAGAAATTTGGCGATGTTGTAGCCCTAAATGGCATCGACATCGAAGTTGAAGAGGGCACGGTATTAGGCCTATTAGGTCCTAACGGCTCAGGTAAAACTACTATCGTTCGAATTCTGGCAACTTTAATTCAGGCAGATTCTGGTTCAGCAAGCGTGGGTGGCTTCAACGTTGCAACACAACAAGATGATGTTCGCAATGTCATCGGTTTAACGGGTCAATACGCAGCAGTTGATGAGTATTTAACCGGAAGAGAAAATTTAGAATTATTTGGACGACTATTTCATCTAAGTAAATTTGACGCTGCAAAACGCGCAGCCGAATTACTTGATCGCTTTGACTTATCTGATGCAGCAGATCGTGGCATCAAGGGTTATTCAGGTGGCATGCGACGACGCCTAGATTTAGCTGCATCACTAATCGGCCGGCCAAATGTTTTATTTCTAGATGAACCAACTACTGGCCTTGATCCCCGAAGTCGCCAAGGTATGTGGAAAGTCATTGAAGAATTAGTTTCCGAAGGAACGACAGTTTTATTGACTACCCAATACTTAGAAGAAGCAGATCAACTAGCAAATCGAATCGTTGTTTTAGACCATGGAAATGTGATTGCCAAAGGTACTTCAAATGAATTAAAGTCCCAAGTCGGTGGCGATCGCATTGAAATTGTGGTTGATCGCGTTTCGGACTTAGCTAAGACTGCCGAATTGATTAACGGAATTGGTTCCGCGCCTGCAACTATCGAAGAAGTCACTAAGACTGTGCTGCTTCCAGTGTCGGGTGGATCTAAGGCCATTGTGGATGTTGTAAGAAAACTTGATGAAAATAATATTGTGATTGCAGATATCGCACTGCGCCGCCCGACGCTAGATGACGTGTTCTTGAGTTTGACTGGCCATATCACAGAAGCAACGCCAACCCTTGATACGCCTAAAGGTCGTCGGGGACGAAAGGCAAGGAGATAGTTATGAGCCTGACAACTCAAGCAAAGAAAACTCAAGAAACTGCGCCACGGCCGAGAATGGGCTGGTTAATAACGGACAGCATTTCAGTGTCTCGGCGTCACCTTCTAAAAATTACCCGCGTACCTGAATCATTATTTTTCGCATTAATTCAACCCGTCATGTTTGTGCTGCTGTTTGCATTTATATTTGGTGGCGCAATAGATGTTGGTTCAGGTGGCGCAACGGGATACCGGGAGTACTTAATTCCTGGCATTTTGGCACAAACCGTAATGTTTGCCGTTGCTGGAATCACAGTTGGTATCACTGAGGATGCAAGTAAAGGAATTATGGATCGCTTTAGGTCCTTACCGATGCGACCAGGGGCAGTACTAACTGGTCACACTTTGGCATCCTTACTCCAAAACATTTTGGTTATCTCGATCCTGTCGATTACAGGACTGGCAGTTGGTTGGCGAATTCATAACGGTTTTGCCGACGCTGCCCTTGCCTACTTAATGTTTGCAGTTTTTGCTTATGCAATAACTTGGGTTGGCGCTTGGATTGGCTTGCACATGCCAAACTCTGAAGTTGCAGGCACTGCAGGTTTAGTTTGGATCTTCCCAGTTACTTTTGCATCAAACATTTTCACTCCAGTAGCGACCATGCCGGGCTGGTTACAACCATTTGTGCTGTGGAACCCAGTTTCCTGTCTAGCTCTGGCAGCGCGACAACTATTTGGTAACCCAACACCACTTCTCGGCGATTCTTTTCCAGAGCGCTACCCAGTAGAACTAGCTTTTGGATATGCATTTTTGCTGCTGGCGATTTTTGCGCCACTTGCAGTTCGCGCCTTTAAAACTCGCAATAAGTAACTATTAATTAATTACTTAATAATCAGGGAACGTAAAGCTCTGCCGCAACGATAACAATGCGCAAAGTTTTTCCAGACGGAGTTTCATAAGAAATTTCGGCGCCTACTTCTTGATTTAGAACGGCTGCGCCCATTGGACTCGTAGGTGAGTAAACATCGATTGAAGTGTGAGCAGCTTCTTCGCGGGAGCCAAGTAAGAAAGTTTCAGTATCGTCAAGATCTGGAAAGTTAACGGTTACCACCATTCCCTGCGAGACGATGCCTTCTTGGATTTCTGGTGTGCCAATTTGAGCGGTCTCCAGCATTTTTGTTAACTGCCTTACCCGGCCCTCATTTTTGCCTTGCTCTTCGCGGGCTGCGTGGTAACCACCATTTTCCTTTAGGTCACCTTCTTCGCGGGCCGCAGCAATACGGGCTTTAATTTCCTCGCGCAGCGCGCCGCTTCGATTCTCTAACTCAGCTTTGAGTCGATCGAATGCATCTTGGGTTAGCCATACTTCGTTCACTTGATAGAGATTACGCGTAATTAGCTAGTTGGGGCGACTCCGGGCGCAACTTGCTCTGGAATCTTTACCCCTGGCGGGAAATCTGGTGGTGGTACTCGCATTTGCGCGGAACTCGCGCAGCCCAATACTTGCGCTAATACGGCCTCACCATTTGTTGTTAGGGGATAAGTCACCTGTTCATAATCAGTGCCAGGCGATATTTCGACAATTGCATATCCAACATCAGTTCGCCGAATATCTTGCGCGCGAATTACACAGAAGGTAGGTAGTTGCGATCCCCTGGAAACTTCCCAAGTGACTAAAACTTGCGATGGCGAGGTTACTTCAAAAGCTAAAAGCTGTGAACTAACACTTGGATTTTGCTGCCGGAAATTTGCAAAAGCAAGACCACCAGAAACTACAGCGGCTATCAATATCCCAATGAGTATTGGCGCAACTCGACGTTGTCGCACGCCATACCTAAGGTGCAGGTGCTGGGGTATCTCGGTTTGATTTCTCATTACAACGTCACGATACCTCACCAGGTAGTTCAAAGCGCTGCCAGAGTTTCGCGCAGAAGTGCGGGGTAGTGGACAATAGTCATATGTCCGCTCCGCAGTTTGTTAAGCCTGAAAAAGGTGAGGCATTGCGTCTGCTGGCAGTTCACGCACATCCGGATGACGAATCTAGCAAGGGAGCAGCATCAACAGCCAAGTACGTTAGCCAAGGCGTGGAAGTCATGGTCGTTAGTTGCACTGGCGGAGAGCGCGGCGACATTTTGAATCCCGCATTTACTTTGGGTGAACGCTCGATTTTTGAAGTACGTAAAAATGAAATGAATCGCGCGGCCGAAATTCTTGGAGTGCAGCATCGCTGGCTTGGCTTTGAAGATTCTGGTTGGCCAGATGGTGATCCAAAGCCACCACTTCCAATTGGCTGTTTTGCCGAGTTGCCACTCGCACAAGTAAGCGCGCCACTAGTTGAAATTGTGCGGGAATTTAAACCGCACGTGATTACCACTTATGACGAAAATGGTGGCTATCCACACCCAGACCACATTCGTACACATGAAGTATCGATGTTCGCCTGGGAGAACGCGGCAGATCCAGAATATGATTCAAAACTTGAGCCCTGGGTGGCAGCCAAACTTTATTACCAACATGGCTTTTCTAAAGTTCGAGTCCAAGTAATGCATGATGCATGTATTGAACTTGGTATTGAATCGCCATACCAAGAGTGGCTTGATGAATGGGAGGATGACGACTTAACTTCAGATCGGGTAACCACCCGCATCGATTGCGCGAATTGGTTTAATGTTCGCGAAGCTGCCTTGAAGGCGCATGAGACTCAGATTGATCCAAACGGAATTTGGTTCGCTGTGCCAAATGATAAAATGGCAGAGATCTGGCCAACGGAAGACTTCGAACTTGCGTTTTCACGCATTGGTGCGATTGTTAAGGAAGACGACCTATTTACTGGCTTACGAGGAGCTTAGATGTATCGATTTTTGAATTCATTAGCCGGTAATTCCCCGGAGCCATTCCCATCGTCAACTTCCTTTGATGCCACAAAAGTCAATCCAGGACCACTCGGGGGACTAGTTTTCCTGGCTTTAACAATTGCCGTGGTATTTTTACTTTTTAGTTTTAATCGTCACATCAAGAAAGTGAATTTCGAGCAGGAAGAACCTGAAAGTTAATTACCCATGAATCGGCACTTCACCGCACGGCTCATTTCAACACATGCTCTTGGACTGCTAAGTGTTTTGGCATGTCTGGTGTTAGCTAATTGGCAGTGGGAGCGGGCGCAGGTTTATGTTGCGGAAAATAGCTCTATCCAAAAATCGTTTTCGGAACTGAGTCCGTTACGAGATTACTTACCCATCTCATCAGTTGGAGTGCCAACAAATGTCAGTGGAACTTGGCAGCCAAGTGAGCGAATTGTTCTGCCTGGTCGAATTGCCAATGGTGCAGGTATGGTGATCACAACTGCGGAGCAAGAAGTTGCTACCGAATTTGTCGGTCCAACTGGCTCTTGGATCCTAGACATCCTTGAGTTAGCAGATGGCTCGAGTTTGGGTGTGGTTCGAGGGTTCACCGAAAACGCAGAGCTGGTGCCACTTGTAACTGGTAGCGAAACTATTTCTGGCGTGATGCAGCCCAGCGAAGATGTGCCTGGCTTGGAATTAGCCAATGGAATCATCCCGTTAACCACAAACATGATTGTAGAAAATTCGCGAACTATTGCCCATGATGGCTATTTGGTAGCCAACTCAAGTTCACCAGGGTTAATCGCAGTTCAACCAATTTTCAAGGAGCCACCTGTTCAAGGATTGAACTGGCGGAATGTGGCATACACCTTTAACTGGATATTTTTTGCAGTAATTGTGGGACTTATGTGGGTTCGGGTCGCAAAAGATGAACTCCAAGTCGCCCAACTTGAGCGTATTACTGGAGACTTATCTCATGAACAATAACCAAATGGATTTTGCCAAGCAGTGGATGTTCTACCGAATCATGGCTTTGGTAGTGGGAACTGTCTTAGTCGTGTTGTCGCTGTTTTTAGTTTCTGTGCGCGTGATTGGTAATCCAGAACCCTCATTCTATGCAGCGGCTTGGATGGCACATGGATATCTATTTCCGATTTATGTTGTCGCAACATTTATGTTGTCCACCAAATTGCAGTGGTCATTTACTAAAACTACTTTGATTATGCTCGCAGGCACCGTTCCGTTGATGTCATTTTTCACGGAACGACGAGTGGCAAAAGAAGTTGCCGACTTTAGTTAAATCCAGCGATGTTGGCCTTCTGGCTCATCGGCCCAAGATCTCTCATCTTCTAGCGGCTCCACATGCGTGGAAACGGTCGTGTGCTCAAGTAACGCTTTGATTTCGGCTTCAATAACTTCTGACAGATCATGACCTTTTTGAATTGACCAGTCGCCCGGAACCAGAACGTGCATTGATACAAAACGTTCGCGACCAGCTTCGCGCGTTTGAAGCGCATGAAATTTAACAGTTTCAGATTCGTGTCTTTGAAGTACCTCAACAATTTTTAGGTGATCTTCATCAGGAAGTGCTTTATCCATTAATCCAGAAGTGCTTGCGCGAAGTAGCCTGACCCCAGTCACCACAATGTTTAAACCAACAGCAAGTGCAACAACACCATCAAGACGTTGCCAGCCTGTAATTACGACTAAACCCACACCGACAATTACCCCAACTGAAGTCCAGACGTCAGTAAGCAAATGCTTACCATCTGCAACTAAGGCAGGAGAGCGATGCTGTTTTCCGGTACGCAGCAAAATCATCGCAGTGCCGCCATTTATAACAGCAGCAACCGTTGAAATAGTTAAGCCCCAACCAATTGATTCGAGTTCCCGAGGATTAATAATTCTTTCAATTGCGGTGTAAACAATTATTAGCGCAGCAAACAAGATCATGAAACCTTCAATTTGCGCCGAAAAATACTCAGCTTTTCCACGACCAAAATGATGAGTTGCGTCAGCGGGTCTCATTGCTGCGCGAATTGCAAATAACGCAACTACTGAAGCGACAATGTTGACCGTTGATTCCAAGGCATCTGAAAGTAGTCCAACTGAACCAGTGACTGACCAAGCTGCCATTTTCATACCAAAAACAACCACACTCACGACAATGGATAGCCAGGCGAATTTTTGCAGGTTGACTCGTAAGTCCGAGTTTTGGTTAACGTTCATGGTTCATTGTGACAGATACTAAGGCGGCGTGAACCGAAGTGGTCATTTGAAACCTAATGAGCCAAACCGATTTTTTTGTGAAGTCGGCGAAGTGGCTCCGGAGCCCACCAATTCCAATCCCCAGCGAGTCGCATCAATGCTGGCACTAATAAACCACGAACTACGGTGGCATCTAAAATAATCGCAAACGCAATTCCAAAGCCCAACATCTTGATGCTCGTAACCCCACTTGTTATAAAGCAAGCAAACACAATTGCGATCAACACGGCGGCTGCTGTAATTATGCGTCCTGATTTTTGCAGGCCTACTGTTACCGAAGAGATGGTATCCGCGCCAGCATCATGCTCCTCTTTAATCCGAGATAACAGGAACAGCTCGTAATCCATTGATAAGCCAAATGCCACAATCGCAACTAATACCAGTGTCGAAGTGTCCAATGACCCGGTGACTGTGAAGTCGCCGACGAGCCACTTCGCGTTTCCATCCTGGAATATCCAGACAAGTAATCCAAGCGTGGCACCCAAGCTAAGCAGATTTAGAATCAAAGCCTTGATGGGCAAAATGACACTGCCGGTATAGAGAAACAAAACTATAAAGGTTGCAACTGCCAACCAGCCAAGTACAGCCGGCAAATTATCGGAAATTCCATTTTGCGAATCAGTGAAGATTGCTGCTTGTCCGCCAATCAGAACACCCTCCGCTGGCGTGGCAATGCCACGTAATCGAGTTATGAGTTCTTGAGCATTCTTATTTCGCGATTCCACATTTGAATAAACCGTGATTCGATGATGCGAAGTGGAAGGCGCAACACCTTGTTCTGGTAGCAGATCCGTTACCACATCACCTTGGATTAAGGAATCGCTGGTGAGTACTCGATCCACATTTGCTTCGGATGCCAGGACCAGAGCGTACTCATTTACTTTCTGCGCACTTGTTGCGATAGGAAGTAAAATTTCAATCGGAACTTGATTTTCAAATCTAATTCTTAATTGATCCGAGGCAATAGCGGCAGGATTATTTGCTGGAAGTACCCGATCATCTACTTGGCTAAAGTTTGCATTTAGAGCAGGTGAGGCAAGAGAAACTAAAATTGCTATTGTTCCTAGTGCGATTACCACTGGTCGTTTCATCACATTTGCTGCCAGCCATGACCAAGCTCCAGTTTCCTTAGGCTGCAAGTCGCCACGACGGATTTTTCCCTTGTCTACCTTGTGACCAAGCATTGCTAATACTGCAGGTAGCGCAACTACGGATGCCAGAACCGCAAACAACACAACACTCACGCCAGCGTAAGCAAAAGATTTAAGAAAGTATTGCGGGAACAACAACATGGAAGCAAGTACCAATGCCACCGTTATTCCTGAGCTAAATACTGTCTTACCTGCAGTTGCCACTGTTCGGGTAATCGAAGCTGTGACATCATTTGTCCGCGCTAACTCTTCTCGGAATCTATTGACAATCAAGAGTGCGTAGTCGATCCCCAGGCCTAACCCAAGACCAGTAATAAGATTGAGCGCAAAAATTGATACGTCCGTAAATTGGGTCAGGATATAAAGTACGAAGAAGCTTCCGGCTATTGAGCCGAGAGCCACAATCATTGGTAACCCAGCAGCGACTGCGGCGCCAAACACTATGAGCAACATAACAATGTTTAGCGGTACTGCAATCAATTCCGCTTTCTTCAGATCATTTTCTATCTGGGTATTTATAGAGTTATACAAAACTTCAATGCCACCAACATACGTGCGCGTATCAGATTGAGTCCGGTCATACTTTGTTTGCAAATTTAATGCAGTAGCAGCTGCTTCTTCGTCAGATATTTCGCTATCGAAATAAACCATTACTAATCCAGCATTGCCGTCTTTACTTTTAAAATCAGATAAGTTTCCAGAATTCCAGTACGAGACCACAGATTCAACGTTGTCCTGCGCCGCCACATCCTGCGTGATCTTGTTAGCAGCAGTTATAGAAGCAGGATCATCAACGGATTTGCCGGTATCAATTACCAAAATAATCGAAGCATCGGTGGCGTTGAAGTCGTCTTTCAGGATCAGATCAACTGCTGCTGAATCACTTCCTAAGTCGTCGTAACCCTGACTTTTAAGAGAACCAAACATGCCAGCGCCAATTACGCCCGTTAGCAGGACAGTGATTAAGTAAGAAATTAGAACACGTTTGCGATGCTTTACTACAAAATTTCCAAGGGATTGAAACAAATTAAGTCCTGATGCTGTGAAGATGCCTAAGCCAAGTTAACCAGACTTATTTTACGGCCAACTTCTTGGTGACTGAGGTAACTTTCCCGAGCCGAGCGTCGCTAGTTTTGACGCGGTAAGAAAGTGTTGTTTTTTTGCTACCTGATTTAACCGTCAACTGCCATTTTCCTGCTGCATCAGTGGTGGCAGTGCCCAATTTCTTCCATTTGCCTGATCCGATGCGCCGCTCAATAGTTACAACTACACCTGATAAGTGAGGAGTCACTGAGCCAGAAAGCGCAATGTTCTTATTGCGCTTCACACTTTTTGGCGCACTTAGTGCAAGTTTGCCTTTAACTGAAGCCGCAGGCTTTGCTGCTGGTAATGGCGCGGCCGGCGCAGCAACAATTGCAGGGGTGGTAGCTGGAACAGATGTTAATCCAGGTTCGATACTGGAAATATAAGTTGATTTAACTCCAAGGACAGTGCGCAGCCTATCTGGGGTAATTGTTTGACTTGGGGCAACAGTGAAGTTGTATATGTTTCCAGCTGAGTCTGAAAGCGCAAGTTTACTTGCGCCACCACTTGCATATTTTTCACTCACACTAATTGTTTTAACATCAGCTATGACAATCCCTATTGCCCGCAAATTTGCAACTAACGTCGCTTGATCGATGGAATCAGTCCACGCGGAGTTTGCATTATTCACACCTGCAACAAGCGACCATGGATCATCCACACTTATTAAATAAGGTAAGTTCGTCGCGCCCCAGACTTCGCGCACATCCTGGGACTTACCTCCAGTTGATGATGAATAATAAGTTGAAATTGGAACACCGTTGTATTGCACAGCGTAAGCAGTGTTGGTATCAACAATGGTTGCATTCACCGCTGCGACCCAGCGATCACCGCTCGTACCAATTTCCTTGCTGTATCCACTGAACGCTTGATCCACAGTTGTGGCATAAATCTGACAATTACAGTCGGTGACATTTGAGGTCTTGTTGATCGCGTAGGACCTGCCAGCTATTGCTTGCGCTTGCAGCGCTGCATCGGCCCAGGACGATGGAACTTCGCCAAGGCCGTACAGGTATTCATCGGAGAGGCGAAGAGTGTTTACTACTACTAAATCAGCAACGGAATCACCAAAGAGTCCAGAGCTAATCTCCAAGCTTCCATATTTATATCTACGTGAGCAATTGTTCGCTGCGCAGGTAGTTGTTCCAAGTGATGCGCTGGCAAGAGTTGCATCAGTACCTGAGCCCACATTAATTACAGTGACTGCTTTATCCCAAGTGATGGAGACAGTTGTTCCCGAACCCAGCACAATGCCATTTGCAGAAACTTGCGTTAACCCGCTTACGGTTGTGAAAGTTGCAACTACTCCAGCGGCTATAACCTGCGCTGGGTTGCTATCAATGGCTACATTAAATGCCCCGCCACCTGTGGTGCCAGGAATAATTTCGCCTCGCAAGGCAACAAAAGTTTTATCCTGAATTAGCCCGACTCGGATGTTTGCATTTGGAACTGCAATCGCATCCACAGTTGTGCCTTGGTAATACCAAGTAAGAATTTCCGTAGCAGTTTTGCCATCAAGTGCCATACCTTGGGCTCCGTATTGGCTCATGCCAATTCCATGGCCGTAACCAGAACCTAAAATTGTGAATCCGGCCGGAACGGTAACTGGATCCGCGCCTTGCGCAGATGTTAGCGAGCCACCCAAAAGGCATATAGAAATGCCAATGGTTAGTAAGGGTTTGCGGGCTTTAGACATGATCTCGCGTTTCGTCGGGGAAGAAGACTTTTTAAAAGTAACATAGGAAATACCTTGATTCCGTTAGGCGCAATCGCAGATTTGAAAATTTTCGGTGAATTTTTCCCCTGCTATCCCTGGATTTCAAAGGAAGTTGGGTAGTGACTTAACATTAGGTGAGCGAAATCGCTTGGATCGCAACAATTTGTGAATTATGGCAAGGACTTTTCTGTGAGTGTTCTAGACAAAATACTTCGTGCTGGCGAAGGTAAAGTTCTGCGATCCCTCGAGTCGTTGGCAAGTCAAGTGAATTTACTCGAAGAGCATTACATCACAATGAGTGACGAAGAGCTACGCGGGTTAACCACTGATTTCAGGAAGCGATTAGCAGCTGGCGAAACACTCGATGATCTACTTCCAGAAGCGTTTGCTGCAGTTCGCGAAGCAAGTAAGCGCACTTTAGGCCAAAGACATTATGACGTTCAGTTAATGGGTGGAGCTGCGCTGCACTTAGGCAATATTGCTGAGATGCGAACTGGTGAAGGTAAAACTTTGGTTTCTACCCTGCCGGCATATTTAAATGCGCTCACTGGGCAGGGCGTTCACATTGTTACTGTCAATGATTATTTGGCAGCTCGTGATGCGCAATGGATGGGACGAGTACACCGCTTCCTCGGCTTAACAGTTGGCACGATTCTTTCCGACATGAATCCACAGCAACGCCGCGAAGCGTATCTGGCAGACATTACATATGGCACAAATAATGAGTTTGGATTCGACTACCTTCGTGACAACATGACGCTGGATCCAAATGACCGTGTGCAACGTGACTATAACTTTGCAATTGTCGACGAAGTTGACTCAATTTTAATTGATGAAGCCCGCACACCACTTTTGATTAGTGGTCCAGCTGATGTTGCAACAAAGTGGTACGCCGAATTTTCTCGCTTAGTTCCGCGCTTAACTGCCGGAACTGATTATGAAATAAATGAAAAGAAGCGCACGATTGGAATTTTAGAACCAGGTGTCGAAAAAGTAGAAAACTGGTTAGGGATAGAAAATCTCTACGAATCAGTAAATACTCCACTGGTTGGATACCTCAATAATGCAATCAAAGCCCTTGCCTTGTTTAAGAAGGATAAAGATTACGTTGTTATGGAAGGCGAAGTCCTAATTGTCGATGAGCACACGGGACGAATCCTGGCTGGTCGACGTTACAACGATGGCATGCATCAAGCGATTGAAGCAAAAGAAAGCGTTGAGATTCAAAATGAAAATCAAACGCTGGCTACGATCACGATTCAGAACTATTTCAGAATGTACGAAAAACTTTCTGGCATGACTGGTACAGCCATGACTGAGGCTTCAGAATTCCAGCAGATCTACAAACTTGGTGTGGTACCGATTCCATCTAATCGTGAAGTAAAACGTCTGGATCAAACGGATTTGGTTTATCGCACAGAGGAAGCAAAACTTAAGGCCGTTATTACAGACATTGAGACTAAACATCGCGCGGGCCAACCGGTCTTAGTTGGTACGACAAGCGTTGCAAAGAGTGAACTGGTTTCGAGTTACTTGACCAAGTCCGGCATACCTCACGAAGTTTTGAATGCTAAGCAACATGATCGCGAAGCCACAATTGTTGCCGAGGCTGGACGCAAGAAAGCCGTTACCGTTGCAACAAACATGGCAGGTCGTGGAACCGACATCATGCTTGGTGGAAATCCAGAATTTCGCGCTGCCCAAGAACTTGAGCGACGTGGTCTAGATCCTGTTGAAAATCAAGTGGAGTATGAAGCAGCTTGGCAGTTGGCATTAGATGCAGCAAAAGCGGCAGTGGAATCTGAACACGAAGAAGTCGTTGCCTCCGGTGGTCTATACGTATTAGGTACGGAACGACACGAATCACGACGAATTGATAATCAGTTACGTGGTCGTTCTGGTCGTCAAGGTGACCCAGGGGAAACTCGGTTCTACTTATCTCTTGAAGATGACTTGATGCGCTTATTCAAGGGCGACATGGTTAATTCATTCCTACAGCGCTTCAACGTTCCAGACGATGTCCCAATTGAAGCGAAGATGGTGACAAACTCAATTCGCTCAGCGCAGACTCAAGTTGAGGCCCAGAACTTTGAGCTTCGCAAAAATGTTTTGAAGTATGACGAAGTAATGAACAGTCAACGCAAGGTTGTATACGGCGAGCGTTCCCGCGTACTTGATGGCGAAGATATTCAAAATCAAATCATGACTTTCATGAATGACACTATTGCGGAGTATGTAATGGCAGCCACAGCAGAAGGCTTCCCCGAAGATTGGGATTTGGAGAGTTTGTGGAGTGCACTTAAAACGCTTTACCCAATTGAGATTTCAATTAATGACATGGTTCAAGCTGCTGGTGGTGACCCAGAAAATTTAGCGCCTGAGTTCATGATCGAAACGCTTCATCAAGATATCGAAGCTGCCTATCTTGCTCGCGAAGAACAGCTTGGCACTCCAGTAATGCGCGAGCTAGAGCGACGCGTCATCTTGTCAGTTCTGGATCGTAAATGGCGTGAGCATCTTTATGAGATGGATTACCTGCAAGAGGGAATTGGCCTTCGAGCCATGGCACAACGTGACCCACTTGTCGAATATCAACGTGAGGGCTACGACTTGTTTGTTGCCATGATGGAAGGCATTAAAGAGGAATCTGTTGGATATCTATTTAATGTCGAAGTAACAGTCACACCACACGCACATGTCGAAGGTGAAAAAGATGAAGTTGACTTGGAAGCTAAAGGTCTTGCCCAGTCCACTGAATCGAAGACTTTGCAGTATTCAGGTCCCAGCGAAACTGGTGACACAGTATCGAGCGTGGTTTCAAAAGATGCTTACGCAAATGTTGGACGTAACGAACCATGCCCTTGCGGATCCGGTA
>CAMBGF010000008.1 GCA_945866135.1 Bifidobacterium breve | reverse complement strand
TTGCCGTCGGCATCGCGAACTAATGGCTGCGTCAAGCGAGCTTGCCCGGTGTAAGGAAACGCGAAACGTCCCTTGTCACAGTTCCATTCTTCATTCACTTCAGGGGCATCCCATGCCAACCGGCGCATGACAGAACTTCGGCGCACATCAGTACGCAATGCGCAGCCGCTGGCACAGTGTTCACATGCAGTCGGCGCACTTACTAAATCAAATGGGCGCGACCGGAAGCGATATTTCGCGCTTGTTAGCGCACCAACTGGACAAATTTGGATGGTGTTGCCGGAAAAATACGAATCAAAGGGTTGATCTTCAGAAATACCTACTTGTTGGTTTGCACCACGCTCAAGTAATTCAATAAATGGATCGCCAGCTATTTCATCTGCGAACCGAGTACAGCGCGCGCAGGAAACGCAGCGTTCACGATCCAAAAGTACTTGCGCACTGACATTGATTGGTTTTGGAAATGTTCGCTTGGTTCCCAAGAATCTTGTTTCGCTTTGGCCATTTGTCATTGCCTGATTTTGCAACGGACATTCGCCGCCCTTGTCGCAAATTGGACAATCCAGCGGGTGGTTTATTAATAAAAATTCCATGACGCCGGCTTGCGCTTTTTCGGCAAGTTCACTGGTGTGTTGCGTTTTAATTACCATGCCATCGGTCACCACAATCGCACACGATGGCTGCGGCTTACCTTGGCCTTCAATTTCAACTAAACACATGCGACATGCTGCTACTGGCTCAAGCAGCGGGTGATCACAGAAACGTGGAATTGCAGTACCAAGCATTTCGGCAACGCGAATAACTAAAGTGCCAGCAGGAACTTCTACCACAACTCCATCAACAGTGACCATTACAGTCTGGGTGGTTACTGTCATAACGATGCACCAGCAAAAACTGTTGCGGCGACTGGATCGAAAGAAACGTTTGCCGGAGTCGAAGTTGCTTGAATGAATTCATCGCGGAAATATTTAAGCGCTGCTGGGAATGGCGTGGCAGCCGCGTCGCCAAGTGCGCAGAATGAGCGACCCGCAATTTGCTCGCAAATTTCTATCAACTTATCTAGGTCGGATTCAGTGCCATGGCCTGCTTCAAAGCGATGAAGTACATCGCTTAACCACCAAGTGCCTTCGCGACAAGGCGTGCACTTTCCACAAGACTCGTGCTTGTAAAACGAAATCCAACCCGTTACTGCGCGCACTACGGAAGTTGTTTCATCAAAAATCATTGGCGTGCCAGTTCCCAGCATTGAACCGGCAGCTGCGATATCTTCATAAGTTAGCGGCGTATCCAAAAGATCTGGCGTCAACATTGGAACTGACGAGCCACCAGGCAACCAGAATTTAACGCTATGTCCGTTTCTTACGCCGCCAGCATGTTCAAGAAGTTCGCGCATCGTGATTCCAAGTGGGGCTTCATAAACACCTGGACGATTCACGTGTCCCGAAACTGAGAAAAGCTTAAAACCAGGTGACTTCTCGGTACCAAAAGATCTAAACCAGTCCACGCCATTGTTAATAAGGTATGGAATGTTCGCGATGGTTTCAACGTTGTTAACGCAAGATGGCGAAGCATAAAGTCCAGATACGGCAGGAAACGGTGGTTTCAATCGAGGTTGACCGCGGCGCCCCTCAAGGGAATCGAGCAGCGCAGTTTCCTCGCCACAAATATAAGCGCCTGCACCAGCGTGTAACACAACTTCAAGGTCAAAGCCGGATCCCATAATATTTTTACCAAGGTACCCAGCGGCATAAGCTTCCCGAATTGCATTATCAACTCGGCGAAATACATGAGGAATTTCCCCGCGGATATAAATGAATGCATGATTTGCGCGCATGGCATAAGCCGCGATGATTATGCCCTCAATTAAAGAGTGTGGGTTTGCCATCATTAATGGCGTGTCCTTGCAAGCACCTGGTTCAGACTCATCAGCATTAACTACTAAGTAATGTGGCTTGTCATCGCCCTGCGGCACAAAGCTCCACTTCAGACCAGTTGGAAATCCTGCGCCCCCGCGGCCACGTAATCCTGAATCTTTAACTATCGAAATGATCTCGTCAGGTCCAGTTGCAAATGCTTTTTTAAATGCCGTATAGCCACCATGACGCTGGTAACCAGAAATTTTGTAGGAATCAGGTTCATCCCAATGCGCACTTAGTACTGGAGTTAATGTCATATTTTTACTCCTGGCGCACTTTGACCGAGTTCTTTGGCACGTTTCAAGCCCGCTAACATCTGTTCATCTGCTTGCACACCATCATCAACAAGTCCGTCATTAAAACCAGCAAGGGTCAATGAATTTTCCTTAAATGTGCGAATGCGAGGTCCACGAGTACTAATTACTTCTTTTCCCTTAGCCAATTTTTCGATGACATCAAGCGCAGATTCCGGCGTCATGTTGTCTAAGAATTCCCAGTTAGCGGTCATCACTGGGGCATGGGTGCAGGCAGCTTGACACTCAATGCGCTCCAACGAAATTTTTCCGTCAGGGGTAACTTCATCGTGGCCAATACCTAAGCGCCCACTCACCTTTTCCCAGATTGCGTCGCCACCTAGGATTCCACAACTCGGATTAATACAGACACCTATGTGATATTCACCTGCTGGCTTGCGGTGATACATAGTGTAAAAAGTTGCAACTGCTGCAACTTCTGCCGTAGTAAGTCCTAATTCTTCGGCGCACAATGAGATACCGTCTGCACTTACATAGCCTTCTTCGGCCTGCATCAAATGCAGCATAGGAAGTAAAGCTGAACGAGCTTGCGGATAGCGGGCAATAATTTCGCGCGCTTGTTCTCGAGTTGTTTCGGAGATTGACATTTAGCGGTCCACACCTCCCATTACTGGATCAATGGAAGCCACGGCCGCAATTACATCTGCAATCTGTCCGCCTTCACACATTGCTGCTACTGCTTGCAAGTTCGTGAAAGATGGATCACGGTAATGAACTCGGTAAGGTCGCGTGCTGCCATCAGAAACTATGTGCACTCCCAATTCACCGCGCGGGGATTCCACTGCGCTGTAAACCTGACCTGCTGGAACTTGAAAACCTTCAGTGACAAGTTTGAAGTGATGGATTAGTGCTTCCATGGACTCACCCATGATGTGTCGAATGTGATCTAGGGAGTTTCCTTGACCGTCTGAACCGATTGAAAGTTGCGCTGGCCAAGCAATTTTTTTATCTTCAACCATCACAGGTCCTGGCGCCAGACGATCTAAGCATTGCTCGACTATGTTTAGCGATTCGCCCATTTCGGTTAGTCGAATTAAGAAGCGCCCATACGCATCTGCGGATGTTTGTGTCTTCACATCAAATTCGTAATTTTCATATCCGCTGTAAGGCTGGGTCTTACGTAAATCTTCCGGCAGTCCAGTTGCCCGCAAAACCGGTCCAGTAATTCCAAGTGCCATGCAACCAGCTAGATCTAACTTTCCAATTCCTGAAGTGCGTGCTAACCAAATTGAATTGTCTACTAATAAATCTGCAGTATCTTTCATGCGGCGTGGCAGTGCCATAATCGTGTCGCGAATCTGTTGCTCTGCCCCTGGTGGTAAATCTTGCGCTACGCCACCTGGACGGATGTAGGCGCTATTCATCCGTAGTCCTGTTACTAACTCGAATAAATCAAGAACTGATTCGCGTTCGCGGAAACCAAAAATCATTGCAGTTAATGCGCCAAGTTCCATTCCGCCGGTAGCAAGTGCGACTAAGTGCGAGGAAACTCGATTCAGCTCCATCATCATTACCCGAATAATTTGGGCTCGTTCTGGAATCTGATCTGTGATGCCGAGAAGTTTTTCAACTCCTAAACAGTAAGCAGCTTCGTTAAAGAATGGTGACAAGTAATCCATTCGAGTTACAAAAGTTACCCCTTGTGTCCAAGTGCGATATTCCAAATTCTTTTCGATGCCAGTGTGCAAGTAGCCGATGCCACAGCGTGCCTCAGTGACTGTCTCACCCTCAAGCTCCAAAATCAGGCGCAATACTCCGTGCGTTGATGGATGCTGGGGACCCATGTTGATGACCACACGTTCGTGCTCACCTTCGGCTGCGCCAAGAACTGAATCCCAGTCCTGACCCATGACAGTATGAACTCGACCATCAGTGGTTTCGTAAGTTGGTGCGTAGGCATCAGTCATTAGCTGTAAGACCTCCGAGTATCTGGAGGTGGAATCGTTGCGCCTTTGTATTCAACGGGAACCCCACCCAGCGGGTAATCCTTGCGCTGTGGGTGGCCTTGCCAGTCATCTGGCATCAAGATGCGAGTTAAGTGTGGGTGACCATCAAAAATTATTCCGAAAAAGTCATAGGTCTCACGTTCATGCCAATCATTAGTGGGATAGACCGACATGATTGATGGGATTCGTGGAGTTGCATCTGGAACGCTAATTTCAATTCGAACTCTTCGGTTATGGGTAAGTGACTTGAAGTGATAAACCGCGTGCAATTCCCGGCCCACATGACCCGGGTAGTGCACGCCGCTTACTCCTAAGCAAAGTTCAAAACGTAGACCAGGTTCATCCCGCAGGGCTTTTGCAAATGCGACAATTTCCGTTGGACGAATGTGGATCGTTAATTCATCCTGATTGACTACAACTTTTTCGACTGCCTCATCCCAAGTAGTTCCAAAATCTGGAAGTGAAGCGCTTAGTTCATCTGCGATCACATCGAAGTAACTTCCAAATGGTCGAGATGATGGAGCTGGTAACGGAATTACCGTGACTAGGCCGCCAAAACCGGAAGTGTCGCCCGATCCAGATGTGCCAAACATTCCTTGGCTTACTCCAGAAACTTCTAACAGTGGCTGTCCGGCATGAACAAGTTCACCACTCATCGAATCATCACTCATTAAATCTGACCTCGCGCAGCAGTTACCGGAGTTGCAAGCAGTGCCGCTTGCTCCAATTCAACAATTTGACGTTTGCGATTCGCGCCAAGTTTTGTATCTCCAATTTGTTCCTGCAATTTCATGAGTGCATCAAGCAGCATTTCGGGGCGAGGTGGGCAACCTGGCAAATAAATATCTACGGGAACGATGTGATCTACACCTTGCACAATTGCATAGTTGTTAAACATTCCACCCGATGATGCGCAGGCACCCATAGCTAGCACCCATTTAGGCTCTGGCATTTGATCATAAATTTGGCGAAGTACCGGAGCCATTTTTTGACTGACTCGACCAGCAACAATCATTAGATCTGCTTGGCGAGGTGAAGCGCGAAATACTTCCATACCAAAGCGAGCAATGTCATATCGACCTGCTCCGGTTGCCATCATCTCAATCGCGCAACAAGCTAAACCAAATGTGGCAGGCCAAAGTGAATTCTTTCGGGCATAGCCAGCGAGGCCTTCAACCGTAGTAAGTAAAACCCCACTCGGTAACTTCTCTTCTAAACCCATGTTTTCCTCAAGTCCCTGTTTCTTTTTTTCTTAATCCCACTCAAGTCCGCCGCGGCGCCAAACAAAAATGTAGGCAACAAATACGGTTAGGACGAAAATTATCATTTCAATTAAACCAAAGAGCCCGAGCATGTCGAAAGAAACCGCCCACGGATAAAGAAAGACAATTTCAATATCAAAAATAATAAAAAGCATTGCAGTTATGTAGTACTTAACTGGGAATCTGCCACCACCCAGTTGTACTTGAGCAGGTTGAATTCCACATTCGTAAGCGTCAACTTTTGCTCGGTTATATCTTTTTGGTCCAGTTACCGAGGCGATAGTTACAGAAAAAGCAGCAAAGCCAAATGCCAAAATACCCAGGAAAAAAATGGGGAGGTAGACATTGCCCTGACCCACTTTGCGGCCACCTCTCACTTACTAATAAACGCTTAATCCACTCAATCCTAGAGCCGAAAAGACGCGGAAAGAATCGACGTTTGTGTCTTTGTGAAAAGATTCACTTTTATTTAAGTAGTTTATTTACTAGCGCAAAATCAGCGACTTTTAGGCGGCGGGGGTCGGTCTAGGTACCGCCACGAGTTTTACTTGGTGGCTCGATGAATAGCCACGATTCCTCCAGTGAGATCGCGATATTCACAAGTCTGCCAGCCCGAAGCTAAAATCATTTTGCTTAATGCAACCTGGTTTGGCCAAGCTCTAATTGATTCGGCCAAATAGACATAGGCATCTGGATTGCTCGAGATCTTGGTTGCCACACTTGGTAGTGCTTTCATCAGATATTCCAAATACAAAGTGCGAAACGGCACCCAAGTTGGATGACTGAATTCACAAACCACTAGCCGGCCACCAGGTCGGGTGACACGGGCCATTTCAGCTAGCGCTTTAGTTGGGTCCTGCACATTTCGCAACCCAAATGAGATTGTTGCAGCGTCAAATGAATTGTCTGCGAATGGCAGTTTCATAGCATCACCTTGCACAAAATTTAAGTGCGGATATTGCTCCCGACCAACTTGGAGCATGCCAGTACTAAAATCACATGCTGTTGGATTCGCTCCTGCTAAATAAAACGGTTGGGTACTGGTACCAGTTCCGGCCGCCAAATCCAAAATGTCTTCCCCGGTAAGTGGCGCTACTGCTGCAACGACAGCTTTACGCCAAACCCGAGTTTGTCCAAGCGACAAGACATCATTTGTAAAGTCATATTTTTTCGCAACTGCATCGAACATAGCTGCCACTTCATGTGGTTCCTTATTCAGATATGCACGCGACATACCTCTATTGTGTCAGTTTTTAGCTAAGTTACATTTCTGGTAACGGCCCTCGACGAGTTCAAATCCTTAGCATTTTTGAGGCTTGGAATAGGTCAAAGTCTAGGCTTGCTAAGTGGAAATGCTGAGTGAGTCATGATCTCGTAGGCTTATCTAGTTATGACGTCCTTAGCTGTAGATCTTGCCACAAAACTTTTTGTTCGAAGTGCGCAACTTCCAGATATCAAAAACATCCTGTCATTGCTGCCCGCAGAAGGCGGCTTGGCCTGGGTTCATGGACCTGCCACAGATCAACATGGAATTGTTGGCTGGGATGAAATCGCACGAATCACAATTTCTGGTCCAGAGCGATTTAGTCGGGCCCAAAGATGGTGGTCCCAGCAGTGCGCAATTTCCGAGGGTGATCAACCAATTGCATTTGCCTCTTTCGCCTTTGATAAACAGCCTGGAACTTCTGTAGTCGTTGTCCCAAAAGTTTGTATTAAACGAGATGCTCTTGGCACGACAATGACCATCACCAGCGAGGCGCCAGTTACTGATTTAGAAATCTCGGATTTAATTGCAAAAGTTAGTCGCCCACATGTGATTTCACGTGGTTTGAACCAGGTAACTTGGCTCGATGGCTCTCGCCCAGTCATTGAATGGCAAGCCGCCGTTGATGTGGCAGTAGCTCGAATTAATTTAGGTGAGTTAGACAAAGTTGTACTCGCCCGTGACATAGTTGCGCAACTTGATCAGCCACTTCATATCGGTTCGCTTTTGCTTCGATTGAATGAGGCGTTTCCAGAATGTTGGACGTTTTGTGTTGATGGGCTAGTGGGCGCAACACCAGAACTTTTAATCAGGCGTGATGGTGAGCATGTTACTAGCCGGGTACTAGCCGGGACAATGCGCCGAAGTAGAGACAGTGATCGAGATGGCCAACTTGCTGCGGAGTTACTTGGCTCGGACAAGGATCAAGAAGAACATGTTTATGCCGTTGAATCAGTTGCTGCCGCATTAGCAACGCACTGCACTGACTTGAAAGTTCCAGCCCGCCCATTTATTTTGCGGCTCGCTAACGTACAACACTTAGCAACGGACGTTACTGGTGAACTTGTTGATGCAGCCCCAGCCCTGGCATTGGCTGCATCGCTACATCCAACTGCTGCAGTGTGTGGCACCCCAACGGAACGCGCAACACAAGTTATTCGTGAACTCGAGGGTATGGATCGAGGTCGTTATTCTGCGCCAGTTGGTTGGTTAGCTGCTAACGGTGATGGCGAATTTGGAATCGCACTGCGATGTGCATTAATTGAGAATGACGAACGAACAAGGTTGCGTCTGTTTGCTGGCTGTGGAATTGTTGCTGGCTCAACAGGTGAAGCTGAAGTTGCCGAATCTCAGGCAAAATTTGCCGCAATGAAAGTTGCGTTGGACTAAGACTTAAGCGGTCGCTGGAATACTTTCCCAGCCTCGCAATACAAAAGTTGGTCGCTGCACTGGCTCCCCCACAAGAGTTAAATTGGGAAATTTTTCAAACAGCATAGGTAATGAATTTTGCATTTCTAGACGGGCAAGTGGCGCGCCGATACAAAAATGTATCCCAGCGCCAAAAGCAATGTGAGGATTTAATTCCCGTGTGATATCAAAAGTGTCTGCGTCGGCGAAAACTTCATCATCACGGTTTGCGCTACCCAGCATGGAAACGACTTTCTGTCCAACTTCAACAGTTGTGTTGCCAATCAAGGTTTGCGAAGTAGCAGTTCTTTCGAACATGTGAAGTGGCGAATCAAATCGCATCATTTCCTCTAGTGCGGTCTTTGCATACTCGCGCGGCGCTTTTTTCATTAAGTCCAATTGTGAGGTATGCCCAAACATTGCAACCATGCCGTTACCAAAGCCATTAACAGATGCTTCATGTCCAGCATTTAGCAACAGTACACACATCGCAATCAACTCATGTTCATTAAGTTTTTCACCTTGTTCTTCTACTTCCACTAAAGCCGTGATCAGATCTGGTTTTGGCTCAATTTTGCGCTGGGCTGCAAGCTGGGAAATGTAGACGCTGAACTCTGCGCCAGATTGCGCAGCTGCTAATTCTTGCGCCCGGGTTCGACCGTACTCATACATTTTGACTATGTCTTGCGACCAACGTCGCAGATCATTTGCTTTATCCCGCGGGACGCCTAACAAATCTGCAATAACAAGTACCGGAAGTGGCTCTGCAAAATCAGCGAGCAAATCGAATCTGCCTTCAGCTTTTATTTTTGCTGCCGCGCCTGCTAGGAGTTGTTCGCAGATTTCAATAATGTTTGGCTCCAAGGCGCTAATTCGACCTGGCGTAAAAGCTTTTTGAATTAGGGATCTAAGTCTGGTGTGCTTAGGTGGCTCACTGTCCAAGATGGAATCCGAGTGCAGCCGGTTAAAAATCTCCCACTCATCCGATGGCTCTTGCGCTTGATAAATCCGTCCCAGATTTTTGTTTCGTAATGTTGCGTTTGCAGTTTCATGGGTCGGTGCTAGCCAGAGATTAAGGCGGTCGCTCCAAACTAAATCACGATGGGAGCGAAGCTCGCGGTAAATTTCATATGGATTTAAAACAGTGGCAGGGTCCCTGGTATCGAGGATGTCGCCAAAACTCATGAGTTGTGTGGCTGCTCTTCTTTGTAGCCAATTGATTTAATCGGAAGCGTAATTAGATACAGCGCGGCAAATCCAGCACCTATACCAACAAAAACCCATCTTCCAGTTGTTGTGGCCCCCGGTGCCATATATGTCAGCGCACCCAAGCCACCAGAAACTAAAACCATTACTGATGCGGCGCGACGAAAAGCCGGATCAGCTGCGTGTCTAGATGTTGTTGCCATGTGTGCAGCAAGAGCTACGAGCAGCAAACCCATTAATTTAAACGACCAAATTGTGGAATCGTTACTTGTTAATCCGATGAATACCAAAAAGGAATTCGGATCTACTAATAAAACAGCGGCACTAACTGCAAATACGATGGCGCCAATTACCATGACGAGCCGGGAGTATCGGTATCGAGAGTTACGCATGGAACAAGTGTAGAACTTGGGGTAATGCTTATGTGCCCGAGTGGACTACTTATGCAGTAAGCCAGCTTCTGCTAATTTTGTGTCACTTTGCGCAGAACCAGGTATTGGAGCATCTGGTGTGCGCGCTGGACAAACTTGCTGGAATGCGCAGTAGTCACATAGGCGCGAAACGCGAGCCTCCCAAGAAGAACTTGCCATATCAGACTCACTACCAGCTCGCATCTGCGCCAATTTTTCACCTTGCGCTACAACTAAGCCAGAATCAGCTGGACGCCGAACGACTTCTTGGGCATTTAAGAAAATTAATTCCACTTCATCAACAACTATGTCGTGTTGAGTTTTAAATCCCAGAGCGTAGAGGTAGGGCTGCGCTAATTTGTCATCAATAAATTTTCCCGGACTTTTTCCCGTTTTGTAGTCAGTAACTCGGTTTAATCCATCGACCGTAAATCGATCAACTTTTCCGAAGAAATTAACACCATTGATCTCGACACTAAGTTCCATTTCAATATGTTCAGGTTGCACTACAACTTGCTTGGGATCCTCAACTTTAAATAAATTTTCGATTGCTTCCTTGACGCTGTGTTTCATTTTGTTATCGGTTTCGAATGGCTTGTATTCAGCTGACTTGAGCATGCGCGGACCATGCTCTCGAAGTAACTCCATGGCTGCCTCAAGCGTTCTTTCTTCGGGTGCTAGTCGATACAAATATTCAACGACTTCATGGGTTATCGAACCGCCCGCCAATGCTGATGTTGGCGGTTCACGCCAGCCATCAATGTATGAGAAGAAATACTTCAATCCACATTGTTGATATAACGACATTTGAGAATAAGAAACGCGCTTTGGGAGATTAGCTTTCGCAGGTTGTTCAACGTCAACCCGCATTGATTTATCGGCCATTTCAATTTCTCCCTTGTTGCACTAACCGTACTTGGGTTGACTGACTATTCGGCTCTACGGCTTAGAAATTCGGGATTTAACCTGATCATGTGGAAGTGCGTATGAAGTATTTCCGTCGCGTCCAACCATGGTGGCGTTATTCACAAGTGCGTTTAATACCGACTCTTCAACACCCTGTACTACTGCAGTGAAAAAGGCATCCAAATAATTCCATGGCACGAAATCAAGAGACTTCAATTCTGCTTCCTGCCGGGATTTAGTTGGAAAGCCACTTGATAGTTCACCAGGTTGGGCCGTTGAAACTGCCAAGAAAATATCACCACTGAAATGTCCGCCTGCAGTTCCAGTTCTGGCTAACCCAAGTGGTACTCGTCTAGCTAAGGCTCGGCATTGATCTGGTAGCAACGGAGCATTTGTTGCTACTACAACAATTACTGAGCCAGCTCCCCCTGGAACGATTCGGGATTTATCTCTGTCAATCCAATCTGATTCATTCATCGGATTTGGCACATCTAAATCCGACATATCAATACCTTGGATTCGCAGTTCTTTACGATCGCCAAAGTTGGCCTGAACGAAAACACCAACGACATACTCTTTGCCACCAAAGGCAACCGTTCGGGACGCCGTTCCATTGCCGCCTTTGAATCCGTAGCAATTCATTCCAGTGCCGCCGCCGTGCGAGCCTTCAGTGACTTGTGCGCCGGTCGCAGAATTGATTGCCGAGATTGCGTGTTCTGTTGTTACATGTGCGCCATTGATGTCATTTAGGTAGCCATCCCAAGTTTCCGCGACAACTGGAAGTAACCATTCCATTGCGGCCTCAGGGAAATTTTGTTTAACCCATTCGATAACACCGCGATGTACGGTTCCAACTGCGTGAGTGTTCGTAATCATGATTGGACCCGATAAGCCACCAGTCTCATTGATCCAATGTGAGCCAGTCATTTCACCGTTTCCGTTTAAGGAATAGATTCCCGCGGGAATTGCCTGTTGGGTATTTGTCTTTCCAACCGGCAAAATTGCAGTTACCCCAGTGCGAACTGGTCCGGCATCGGGTATCAAATCGCCTTCGCCGGAAATTAAAGTAACCATTCCTACTTCAAGACCTGGAACGTCCGTGATGGCATTTAAAGCGCCAGGTTGGCCTTCAAAGATGATGCCTAAATCACGAGCGCGCATTTCAAATCCTTAGCTGTTTCTGACTTGAGCGACAATTTGCTTGATTAAATCATTCTCGTGCTTGCGCTCCCCTGTCAGGCAAACGATTACTTTGATCCCTGGCGTTTTTTCAAAACTTTGAAGCGCAAACTTCAACTCGGTTTTTGTTGTTACTTGTTTGGCTGGAATACCTAGGGATTCCGCGATAACCCAAAGGTCTTTACCGTGTGGCGTACCAAACACTTTTTCGTAATGTTCTTGATACTCATCTGCACCTTGTTCGAGCTGACTAAAGATTCCACTGCCATTGTTATCAAGGACCACGAGGGTTAGATTTGGCGCAGCTTGTTCCTCGCCTAAATTCAATCCACCCAAATCGTGCAGGAACGCGATGTCTCCCATCAGCAATACGGTGCGTTTACTGGTTCCAATGCCAACGCCAATCGCAGTGGAGATAAGACCATCAATTCCGTTTGCACCTCTATTACCAAAGACATGTAACCCATCGCGTTTTGCAGCGTACGCCTCAAGATGTCGAACTGGCCAGGAAGCAGCAACGAACAGTTGATCTTCTTCGCCAGTTTGATTCCATATCAATTGAGCGGCGCTGGGACCAGTGAGTGTGTCAGGCGATAACGCCGTTGTTACTGCAGTTGCAGCCTTACGGTCCAGCACTTGCCATTGACTTAACCACTCCGGATCAGTTTTTGTTTCCAGCTTTGGTACACAATCGAAAATTTCTTTGGCACTGGAAACCGGATCAGGTAAGTCAGATCCTGAAGTTGCGCTGTGTATCGCTAAGTGAATTGGCGCACTCTTAAGTAAACCCAGAATCACGCGAGACAATCCAACAGTTCCGAAGGTGACTACAGCATCAACTTTTGGTGCGATGTCTGCTTGCAGTAAAACTACGCCGTGAGAAATTGAGTTTTGCAGCATATGTGCATTGGCGGTTGGCTCCCAAAGAACGGGCCAACCAATCGCTTGGGAGATTTGATCTATTTCTCTGACACTTTCCGGGTCAGCATTGTCGCCAACTACAAAAATCCCTCGAGCTGGAACGGATATCTGCTTTTGTTTAAGGTCAGTTTTTGAAAATGATTTCAAGCTTGGTGGCTTTAGTTGCCAATCTAGATTTTCTAAATCTGGTAGCAGCGGTAATTCAAACTGAACGTTTACCTGTACTGGACCTGGTCGGTTAGTAATTGTTAAATCAATAACCTTGCTCACTTCTGTTAAATCCGTTTGATCAGGCGCAACATCGATTTGAGATTTAACAAAAGTTCCAAACATTCCAAACTGATTAATAGTTTGTGGCGCACTTTTACCTCGCGCAGAGGCGGGACGATCAGCACTTAGAACAATTACTGGAACTGCGCTATGAAATGCCTCAACAATTGCGGGCAGCAAGTTGGCAACTGCAGAACCAGAAGTAACAACTACCGGAACGGGTTTCCCTGTTGCTTTTGCAATTCCCAAGGCAAGGAATCCTGCATCACGTTCATCGATGCGAACTTGGATTTTGATTAGCCCTGCTTTTTCGGCTTGCGCAAACGCCCACGACAGCGGTGCATTTCGAGAGCCTGGCGCAATCACTACATGTTCTGCGCCGGAATCGAGGCAGCTTTGCACAATAGCTCTGGCACTACGCGTTGCATTATTGATCGTCATGCCAGCACCGCTTCTCGAACTTCATCGCTCACCAAGTCTTTTGCTCCACTATCCCATGAGCGCACGATTCGTTCCTGCCACCAAAGGCAACCAGCTTGGGAAACCCGTCCTGCAGCGCCAGCTAAAAGTTGCGCATCTGGCGAGCTTCGTCGCACCGGCAACTCACCGTTGACTGGAAGAGTGGTTGGAGTTACTAAATCTTGCGCGAAAAGTGTTCCAGTTCCAAGCCCGCAGGCACCGTAAAGCTCTGGCACTGCTGCTGCTAATGCAATTGCACTTGATAGTCCCACCGAACTATCAAGTGAACCACTGATAACTGTTGGCAATCCCATTTCATTAATTAGATCTAGGGAACGCTGCACTCCACCCAATGGGATTGCCTTAACGACGACAATGTCTGCAATCTCTGGCAAAGCTTGAACGTTAATCTGCGTGGACATCCGAATTGATTCGTCAACTGCAATACGCACTGGCACCGACCAATTACTCATTTCGTTTCGCAAGCTAATCAATTCCTTGATCTCGGTGCATGGTTGCTCCACATAATCAAGTTCTCCAACTACCTGAACTATTTGCTGCAAATACTCAAGCGCCTGCGATACTGACCAATTGCCATTTACATCAATTCGAATTTTGCCAACAACACCTAATTCGTCAAGTGTGGTTCGAACAATTTTGCAGCGCTCTAAATCATCTGCAAGTGATTCTGCTGCCCCGCCAACTTTTAATTTGAAAGTTGTCATTCCGTGATTAGTTACGGCAGACTCCACTGCCGTTTTTGTTTCGGCTCGTCCCAAGATTGGAATAATTGCATTCACGGGAACTGATGCCCGAACTCGCTCCGGAAACTTTCCAAATGCAGCCTCAAGTGCGCCGGCTAACCAGCGAGCTGAAATTGCATCACTATATTCTGGAAATGGCGCAAATTCACCCCAACCAGTTGAGCCACTTATCAATGCGCCAGTTCGAACTTTAATTCCGCGGAATTCATTAGTTAGATCTAATGAAAATGGCACACACTGTTGCGCTACTAATTCAATCGACATCGCAACGCGCTACTCATATGTACAGCAATCAAACAAATAGTGTTTGACTAAGGTCGCTTTGGAAACTGCTTGAAGTCTGGTCGACGCTTTTCTTTATATGCATTACGACCTTCTTGCGCCTCTTCGCTCATGTAGAACAAAAGTGTGGCATCGCCAGCAAGTTGTTGAATTCCAGCTAAGCCATCATCAGCAGCGTTGTGACTTGCTTTCAGCATGCGAAGGGAAAGTGGCGATAGCTGCAGCATTTCTTGACACCACTGCACAGTTTCGATTTCTAAGTCGGAAAGCGGAACTACAGAATTTACTAAGCCCCAGTCATAAGCTTGCTCGGCACCATATTGACGACACAAGAACCAAATTTCCCGCGCTCGTTTTTGTCCAATATGGCGAGCGAGTAATCCCGAACCATATCCGCCATCAAAGGAACCAACTATCGGACCAGTTTGACCGAAGCGAGCATTGTCCGCCGCAATAGTTAAATCACACACGACATGTAGCACATGTCCGCCGCCGATTGAATATCCAGCAACCATTGCAACTACTGGTTTTGGGATCCGCCGAATTGCAACTTGCAAATCGAGCACATTAAGTCGACCAACTCCCGCTTGGGCAACTGCGTCATCGCCGATGTAGCCATCATCGCCGCGAATCATTTGATCGCCACCACTGCAAAACGCCCAGTCACCTTTGCCGGTGAGAATCACCACGCCAACACTTGGGTCATCACGGGCCACATCAAGGGCGTGAATTAATTCTTTAACGGTTTGCGGTCTGAATGCATTTCGCTTTTCTGGGCGGTTAATCGTGATTTTGGCAATGCCAGAATCTTCGCCAGTTGAACGTTCCAAAATTATGTCGGTGTAATCACCTGAGCTAACCCAGTTACAGGCAAGTGTGATTGAGGAGTGACTTGGGTCAGTCTTGGCTGGGCTACCATCAGCAACTACTGGCGGCAGAACGTACTTTGTGCGGGTATCCATGGCAAACCTTAGGAAAATCTTGTGGGACAGTTCTTCGCTCTAGGCTAGTCTCGATGACGCAATCTGACATATTTAAGGAAAATCCGTTAGCCCGCAAACTCACTGCGGTAACGGTGCCACCTGGCATGGGCGGAGTCCGCAAACTCGCCTCGATGCTTGGCCCAGCTCTGGATGGGACCGGACCGGCAATTTTGCCTGTCGCCACGCAACCTGAGCAGATTTTGCAGCAGAATCTGGAAAGCCTTAAACCCGATGATTCCAATTTCCCACTTGAGTCCGATGACATTGCAATAGTTTGCACAACATCTGGCTCAACTGGCACCCCGCGCGGGGTATTGCTAAGTCAGCAAGCACTTCAAGCATCTGCTTACGCGTTTGGTGCGCGTTTTGGTACTAACAATCGTTGGGTGATCTCGATGCCAGCGCATCGCATCGCTGGGCTGATGGTTTTAGTTAGATCTTGGTTTCATGAAAGTCCCCTTGAAATTGATCCCAGCGTTGGCGGCGCTCGCCCGTTTGCGGCAGCAGCGTTTGCTGCAACAACATTGAGTGCCAAACGGGAAAGTAATAAAGATGGTCGCGCCTTAATGGTTTCACTCGTGCCCACTCAGATTGCCCGACTTCTTGAAGCTGGCAGCGTAGGTATCGAGGCGCTGCAAACTTATGACTTAGTTCTAAGTGGCGCTGCTGCTACCTCACAACCAATGCTGCAACGTCTGCGCGAATTAGGAATAAATGTTTCGATTTCCTACGGCATGACAGAAACTTGTGGTGGCTGCGTATTTGACGGTAGCCCGCTCGATGGCATTCGGATTTCTCTTGGCACCCCAGATGATATTGAACCGGGGCGAATTACAATTTCCGGCAACGTCACGGCAAGTGGCTACCGACTTCGCCCTGATTTAGATGCACTTAGTTTTATCTCTGGCCAAGTTCAAACTCATGATGCCGGAAAACTTGATTCAAGTGGCCGCCTTCATATTCTTGGGCGTCTGGATGACGTTGTGATTGTTGGTGGCGTAAATGTTTCTCTTAGCGCAGTTGAATCACTGATCAGGCACCACCCACTTATCCAAGATGTTGCGCTAATTGATATCCAAGATGACTTATGGGGTTCAATTCCTATTGCGCATTTAGTCACCCGCACGCCGATAAGTGATGCCGCTAATTTAATCGCCGAACTTCAAGAGACAATACGAAACCAAATTGGGCGGGCTGCGGTCCCACGCGCCATATATTTTGCGACATCCCTACCCATGCTCGACTCTGGGAAGATTGATCGGATAAGTTTGCGTTTACAAACAGCTTCTGACATCACCGAAGGACGATTCCCGCACCCGGGTTCATCCTCGATAATTTGAAACTTGAATGGTTTCGCTAAAGGATTTAAATGGCTACCCGCGAACAATGGCTAGATGGCGCTCGGCCCAGAACTTTGCCAGCTGCAGTTGCGCCAGTTCTTGTGGGAACTGCAATTGCAGAATTTGAAGGAGCATTTCGACCACTTGTTGCTCTGCTTGCATTGGTAGTCTCCCTTGGACTTCAAGTGGGCGTAAATTACGCAAACGATTACAGCGATGGCATCCGAGGAACTGATGATGATCGAGTCGGACCCATTCGCTTAGTTGGACAAAAACTTGCTACCCCTTTGCAAGTTAAGCGCGCTGCAATAATTTCCTTGTTAGTAAGTGCCGGGGCCGGCCTTGGCATGGTTTTATTGAGTCAAGTTTGGCTATTAATTCCAATTGGTCTTGCAGCAATCGCAGCAGCGTGGTTTTACACCGGTGGTAACAAACCATATGGCTACGCCGGTTACGGCGAGTTATTCGTGTTTGTATTTTTTGGACTCGTTGCAGTGGCTGGCACAAGTGCAAGTCAAACTGGACAAATTACCCCACTGGCATTGTTGGGTGGTGTTTCATGTGGCGCTTTAGCTACTGCGATATTGGTGGCCAATAATCTGCGCGACATTCCAACTGACAAACTCTCGGGCAAACTCACCCTCGCAGTTCGATTGGGCGATGCAAAAACGCGAGATTTATATCGCATCTGCATTGTTGTTGGCTTCGCGATGCCACTTGCAATGAACTTTTTAGCTAACGGACCAGTTAGTGCTTACATTGGACTTTTTGCAATCTTGAGTGCGCGTCGACCACTTCAAATCATCAGAAGCGGCGCAACTGGAATGGCTTTGATACCAGTGATTGGTGATACTGCTCGATTACTTTTGCTATTCGCAGGCTTTATTTCAGTAGCGATCTGGTTATCACCGAACGGATTTTAATTCTTACTCGCCCAAATCCTCTTTGCGAGAATTTGCATCGATCTTGGCGTTAATTCGAGAAAAATAACCAGCAATTCCAGAGCCAAGCTGAGAGCGTTGATTATTGAGAACAATCAAGGAAACAAGTCCGGAACCTAGGAATCCTAAAATCAGCAAGATAGCGCCGCGCAGGCCAACTAAATAGCCAAGCCCAAGGAAGATAGCCAACAGCACGATTCGCGCGAGTGTGTAGGAAATAAAAGGTTTCACTTTCCTAGTTTAGGCATGTGCGCAAACTTTCCAATTCTGACTTACGCTTGAGACATGCCTAGATTCGTTTTGTATGTCCTAATCATTGGACTATCGGTTTATGCATTTGCTGATTGCCTGCAAACCCCAAATCCAAAGGCGCTTCCAAAAATCCTCTGGCTGGCAATAATTGCAACCCTGCCAATTGTTGGACCACTTTTATGGCTACTTTTTGGCCGGCCAGGTGGGCGGGGTTGGCGCCGCGATGATGACGATGTTTTTGCCCCAGATGATGATCCGAGTTTTTTGCGAGACCTAACGCCTAAGCGTTAAAAATTAGAGGCCTGAATATGAGTGCAAACCTTGCACGTAAATATTCACAATAAAGTAATTAAAAATAATTGCCCCGAATCCAGCAAGTGCAATGTAGGCAGCTTTACGTCCCCGCCAGCCAGCAGTTGCGCGGGCGTGTAAGTAGGCAGCATAAAAAACCCAAGTAATAAATGCCCAAGTTTCTTTCGGATCCCAACCCCAATAACGTCCCCAGGCAGCTTCCGCCCAAATCGCACCAGCAATAACTGCAAAAGTCCAGATCGGGAACATAAATGCGTGAATTCGGTATGCCATTAAATCAAGGCGATCAGCCGGTGGCACGCGTTGTGCAATTGCAGCGCTTCGGCCGGGGGCAAGTCCGTTAGTAATTCGATCTTCAGCAGCTTGGGCCACAAGGTAAAGACCAGATAGCGCTGCCCCAACCGTGAATGCACCAATACAAACGGTTGCGGCCGCAACATGAATTAACAGCCAGTAAGAATTTAGAGCTGGCACTAGTTGCGCGCTTTCGGCATAGAGCACCGTGATTGCAGATCCTAAATCAAGTAGAACCGGAATCGTGATGAACAATCCGAGCCAGCGTAAATCTCGTGATAAAGACATAACGCAGTACACGAGAGAAACTGCAAAGCCAGCGGCAAGTGAAAACTCATACATGTTTCCAAGTGGCCAACGACCTACCGAGAGTCCACGAAAAGTTAAAGCTAGCCCGAGCAAAATTGCACCAAGCCAAGTAAGGGCTAGGCCGATGTTTCCAGCACGTCGACCCTCGCCTAGGTCTCCATCAACAGAAACTGAAGTCGAGACAGCTGGCTTAATTAAAGTATCGGTTGAACCCATTCGAACTTGGTGCGAAGAGTTGGTGCGCTGCGCAGATGTTTCTAAGGTTTCAAGTCTGCGGCCTTTGGCAAGTGAAATACTGTACGCAACCATGGAACTAGTGAATGCTGTGATTGCGCCGTAGACCATGGCGTTACTTGCTTGCGCAAGAGTTTCATTCACTGTCATAAGTTTTCCTTCTTGGTATTTACTAAGTTTGCAAGATGGGAAATTTCATCCGCTAAACCAGGTGCTTCAGTTTTTGATAACCCAGCAACTTCAAAAAGATTACCGCCACCTGCTGCTGGCGTCACCCGCAGCCAAGCGCGACGTCGCGGGATTAGTAATGAAAGTGACAAGCCAGCTATGGCCGCAATAGCAGCGCCAAGCGCCCACCCTTTTGCTGGATCTCGGGTTATTGCAAAAGTTGCCCATTGGCGATAACCCGTAAATTCAACAGTCACACCGCTATTTGGCAACCTCCAAGTTTCCCCTGGCGCCAATTCTTCAATTCCGATGCGTTTCATGTTTTTCGTATCTAACCGATAAACACTTTGTGGCATCCCCGAATCGAGACCTAAATCACCCTGCCAAGCACTGATGTAAACACCAGGATCATCAGCTGCTGGAAACTCCGAAACTGGCCCGTTGCTGAAATCTGCTGAAACGGTAGGTAAGAAGTAGCCCTGCAAACCTAACTGTGGAACGGTGTCTGGAATTTTTACAACTCCACTGGAAGTGAATCCGGCATCTTGCGGCAAGAACACTGCTGCGTCTTGCCAAAGCAGGTTTCCAGATGCATCTCGAACGCTAAATTCTGGAGCGTACCCATGGCCAACTAAGTAGAGCGTGATTCCAGAAGTTCGTAGCGGGTGATTCACTTCGACTCGAAATGCTCTTGGTGTTGCCGACGGATCATCTTTGACTAACAAATCTGCATAAAATTCCCGAGGTGCACCATTTTGTTGGCCGCCTCTTTGAAATGAGGAAATAAAATTCTCGAGCTTGAACGAAATCGGCGGCAACTTATCTGCGCTGTAATTTCGCCCAGATGTAAAGGTGTCGTACTGCGTCACATTGTTAGCGAACCCAGATCCCTCGCGCACGATAACTGTGCCACGAAATCCCATAACACCACCGACACCAACAGCGATTAGAAGTACGAGAAGTGAAAGGTGGAACAGTAAGTTTCCAGTTTCTCGGGAATACCCTTTTTCCGCAGAGATCCAGTCATCGCCAGCACGAACGCGCCAGCCACGTTTGTTCCAAGCCGCTTGTGTTTCCGAAATTGCTTGTTCAACTGTGGTGTTTGAATTCCATTGCAAGTGCACCGGCAATCGACTTAAATTCCTTGGCGCTACCGGTGGGTAACTTCGCATTTCTTTGTAATGTTCAACTGCTCTGGGCAATACGCATCCCATAAGTGAGATGAAAAGTAGTAAATAAATCGAAGCAAACCAGGGAGAAGCAAACACATCAAACATGTAGAACTGATCCAGAATCGGACCAGACTTCGGATTGTCCTTTAAGAATTCATTTACACGCAAAGGTGAGGTGCCACGTTGTGGAAAAATAGAACCAGGGACACTTGCCAGTGCCAGCAAAAATAACAAAATTAGGGCAATTCGCATGCTTGTGAGTTGTCGCCATAACCAGCGCAAAGTTTCCACTACTTACTCACCGTTTCTTAACACTTTCATTCCGCATTTAAATTGGCACTCCCCATTGCGAAGCCCAAATTCGTAACCCAATAGTTAGCTCATTCCAGAATCCGGTAACAAGCAACATTCCAATCACAATAAGCATGACTCCACCGAAATACATAATTCCTCGGGAATGTCTGCGCAAAATCGCAACCGCTCGAATACTTCGCTCGAAAAACAATGCCAAGAATATAAATGGCAGCCCAAGTCCCAGGCAGTAAGCCGAACTCAAAATTGCCCCGCGCACAGCGCTTGCCTCACTTAGTGCCATAACTTGGACCGCAGCAAGTGTTGGGCCAATGCAAGGTGTCCAGCCAATCGCAAAAATTGCACCCAGCAAGAAAGCTCCCACTAAAGTTCCAGTTGGAATTCGGTGAATCCTGATGTCGCGTTGCATTGCCGGTATCACGCCTAGAAATCCCAGACCCAAAATCACAACCAGAACTCCCATCACCAGTTGTATCGGTCTTTGATACTCGAGTAAAACTTGGCCAATGCCACCAAAAAGCGCGCCGTAGGAAATGAAAACAACTGAGAAGCCAGCGACAAAAATTATTGCGCCCCAAACTGCGCGAGATTTAGAAACTGAAGTTCGCTTCGAAGTCGCGCGCGCGCCTGCCACACCTGTTATGTAAGAAAGGTAGCCGGGTACTAATGGCAGAACACACGGAGATAAAAATGAAATGAGTCCTGCCGCAAATGCAAGCGGGATCGCAAGTAACAATGATCCGGAGGTTACGACTTCTGCGATTCCAGCGGCAAACATTACTTATCACTCTCGATTACAGCTTCGAGTACAACTCGCAATTGCGATTGCGTAGTTGGACCCAAAATGCGCGCTGCGACTCGACCCTGGGAATCCAGAATCATTGTTGATGGCGTTGCCGCTGGGCCTAAGTTTCCAAAAACTAAGAGCAGTTGACCATCCTTATCCTGTATCGAGGGATAAGAAGTATTGAATCGAGTGTTAAATGCCTTGGCAGCGGCTAACCCGTCTCTAGTGTTTAGCCCGACAAACTTCACACCACTTGATTCAAATTGCAGGTAAACATTTTCCAATTCATCCGCTTCTGCGCGACAAGGACCGCACCAGGAAGCCCAAAGATTCACAACAACAGGATCACCGCGCCAATCTGCAGTATCGAGTTGTTCTCCTTCTAAAGTTTCGCCCGCAAGTTCAATTACTTCCCCGCGCTCTTGCTGTGAAACCAGAACAGTCGCGCCATTACCAGAAATAAATCCAGAATCAGAATTGTTGGATATCGAAGCAGTACTACAACCACCCAGTAGCAAAATGGAAATAGCAGTCAAGGAAGTTGCGCCTGCTTTAAGCACCTGAAACTTTGCTCGCTTTCGCCAGCAAATCGGCACTCGGCTCGGTGTAGAGCACTGCAACTAACACATCATCATCAAAAGTAAGCGAAGTTAGCGAAGCAAGACTGCACTGCCGCTTTCGCGGATCATGTGGAAAACGGCGACCTTCAAAATCAAGACGACTTATCCAGATTGGTAATTGATGACTAACTATTACTGCTTCATGACCACGCGCACTGTCCCGAGCTCGCGCTACCCCTTGCCGCATTCGATTTGCTACAACAACGTATGGCTCGCCCCAAGAAGGCTTCATCGGGTTATACAAATGACGCCAGGCTTTTGGCTGGCGTAGTACGCCATCTCCAACGGACACTCGTTGACCTTCAAAAACATTGTCAGCTTCAATAACATCGTCGTCAGTACCAATCGTTAAGCCGTGCGCTGCCGCAATTGGCATTGCGGTTTGTTGCGCCCGCTCTAGTGGCGAGGCAGTAACGACTGTGATATCTCGATGCGCTAACGCATCTGCTGCGCGCTGCGCCATTTCGTGTCCAAGTTCGGAAAGTCGAAACCCAGCAAGACGTCCGTAAAGGATTTTGTCTGGGTTATGTACCTCACCATGACGCAGTAAGTGAACTGTTGTTCGCATACTACTAATCAGATCACGTTGCGCGACGTCGTGCAGAAGCGCGCTTACGCGAAGGTCGCCATCCCACAGATCCCGCAGTTGCGGCTTCATCTCGAAGCGCCCCACCGTGAACTGCTAGTGCGTTAGCAAGCGCAGTTATGGTGGCATCCTCGGGAAGCACATCAACCCTGAGACCGTGCTCTTGCGCAGTCTTGGCGGTCGCAGGTCCAATGCAAGCAATGATCGTAGATGGATGCGGTTTGCCGGCTATCCCAACTAAATTGCGCACCGTGCTACTTGAAGTGAATACGACTGCATCAAACCCACCGCTCTTAATTGCTTCCCGGGTTTCAACCGCCGGAGGTGAAGCGCGAACAGTTCGGAATGCGGTGACATCCTCAACTTCCCAACCAAGGTCAGTTAAACCTGCTACCAAAGTGTCAGTTGCAATGTCAGCGCGTGGCAAGAAGATGCGGTTGATTGGATCATTGATGGAATCAAACTCTGGCCATTCCTCTAGCAAGCCAGCTGTGGTCTGTTCAAGTTCTGGAACTAGGTCTGGCAATACTCCCATTGCAACCAGCGCTGCAACGGTATCGCTGCCAATAGCTGCTACCCGAACTCCCGAAAGTGCGCGCGCATCCAGCCCGCACTCCTGGAACCGTTCGCGAATCGCGCGAACTGCGTTCAAACTTGTGAAGACTACCCACTCATAACGACCGGAAACTAAGCCGTGAATGGCACGTTCCATTTGCTGCGGAGTACGCGGTGGTTCAACAGACATTGTTGGAACTTCAAATGGCACTGCGCCAAAGGAAATTATTTGTTCCCGCAAGTCTTCAGTTGAATCTTTTGTACGTGGCACAAGTACGCGCCATCCATGAAGTGGGCGATTTTCAAACCACGAAATACGTTCGCCTACTGCCTCGCCAATAATTACGATTCCCGCACCCATTTGCTTAGCCAGTTTCACTGCGTTTGGCAATGCTTCCAAAGTTGAATGTAACGAGCGCTGTTCGATAGTTGCGCCATCACGAACAATCGCAACTGGAGTTGCGCCATCACGCCCGGCTTTGATTAGTGCCTTAGAAACTTCTGTCACTCGATCTGCAGCATTGTGCACAACAAGGGTGACAAGTGGATCAATGTGTGCGGCCCAGTCAACAGTCGGTGAATCAGCGTCAATTATGCGCACTTCGCGGGTGCGACCACCAGTTAGCGAAACTCCAACGTGCGCGGCAACTGCAGTCAGCGGTGAAACGCCGGCAGCCACTTCAAATGCGTGACCTGTCTTGGCTAACGCCGAAGTTTCCATAGCTAATCGACCATCAAGAACTGGATCGCCGGAAAGAAGTCGAACCACTTGTTGACCCTCTTTGCGGGCATCAATTAAAACTTTGGTGCGGGCAGCTAAGGAAAGCGGCGCACCAACGTTGTCGATGGCAACCAAAACTTGACCTGAAGAAACCAACTCCGCTAGCCGGGTGATCTCTTGGTCAACAACTACGACATCGGCTGCTTGTAGCAACCTATGAGCTCGCACTGTTAACAAATCTGGGTCGCCAGGTCCGGCCACCACAAAAGACACTCCGACTGCAGCAGATACCTGCGAGCTAGCCATTTACACACCTACCTTGTTTGTGTACTTGCAGCTTTGGGAAGTCATTTATTAACTCACATTCGCTTGAGTCAGCGCAGATTGAGATTTGCGTTGCTCATGGAATGCAAGAATCTGTAGCTCCGTTGCGAGATCAACGCGACGCACATCAACACCAGCTGGTACTTCGATTTGTACTGGGGCAAAATTCAAAATACTTGTTACGCCATTACGCACCATCAAGTCGCAGACTTCTTGCGCAGCTGATTCTGGAGTTGCAATTACACCAATGGAAGCGTTGGAACTTAAAACGACTTGGGCCAATTTGGAAATGTCCTGAACGACAATTTCTTTTCCGGCAACTGTGACGGATTCACCAACCAGTTTTTTGTCAGTGTCGAATAATCCAACAACAGCAAATCCACGCGAAGCAAAACCCGGGTAACCAGCAAGAGCATGTCCAAGATTTCCAATGCCAACAATTACAACGGGCCATTCTTGGGTGAGGCCAAGTGCGCGCGCAATTTGATAAAGCAAAAATTCAACGTCATAGCCAACGCCGCGAGTTCCATACGAGCCAAGGAACGAGAGATCCTTACGAAGTTTTGCGCTAGACACACCACTGGCCTCGGCCAGTTCTTCGGACGAGACCAGAATTACACCACGAGCTGTTAGTGATACGAGGTTGCGGTGATACATCGGGAGGCGACTAACAGTTGCGTCGGGAATTGCACCGCGCGAACTTAAGTGCGTTTTAGGTGCCTGTGACAGCGCCATGAAAACCACCCTTCTAGTGTCCTTATGGCGAACAGGTTATGCGGTATCTCGCTGAGTGCAAAATTGGCGCAGATACCCCAATTCGTGCTAGGTAAATTAAGGATTTTAGATGTGACAAACGTGACTAATGTGATTTGACTATTACAGTATTTTCAGTTGGTTTTTTTCAGTAAAGCGGTGCGTAATCGCATCTCGTCCACCCGCCACTTATCGTGCACTTTCCCATCAATTAATACGACCGGAATTGATTCAAAATATTGATCCGCTAATTGTGGATCATCCATAATTGATAATTCACTCCAAGTTTCACCAAGTTCCGCGCAAACTTTAGCGATTGTTAATCTTGCGTTTTCACACAAGTGACAGTCTGGTTTTGCTATGAGAACCAAACGTGAATCCATGTTTTTATTGCCTTCCAGTTGTACCCAGTGTGGCACATTGCATTCCAAGTTCCCAGTAATACTTTCCCAGTACCCTTTGAATATGGCTACCAGTGATGGACTTAATGTTGATGCAGTTTCGCGCCTGCGTCCTGTCCCTGAAACTCATCCAGAACCTGAAAACATTGGCGCATTTTTCGACATCGATAACACAATCATGCGAGGCGCAAGTATTTACCACCTTGCGCGGGGACTTTTTGCGCGCAAAATTTTGAGCGCAACTGACTTAGCAAACTTCGCCATTGCCCAAGGGAAGTTTCTGACTTACGGTTCTGAGAATCTTTCCGACATGGCAAGAATCACTGAAAATGCCTTGTCATTTGTTACTGGGAGATCAGTTGCAGAAGTAACTGATCTCTCTGAAGAAATTTTTGACGAGATCATGGCTGACAAAATTTGGCCAGGCACCGTGCAATTAGCTCATATGCATCGCGCAGCTGGTCATCAAGTTTGGTTAGTCTCTGCTGCGCCGATAGAGCTCGCCAACATCATCGCAACGAAACTTGGTCTTTCGGGGGCAATCGCCACTGTAAGCGAAATAGAAAATGGCATCTACACCGGAAAGTTAAAAAATCCACCGATGCATGGGGAGCAAAAAGCACTGGCAGTTACTCGCCTTGCCAAGGAAAACGACATCAATCTCGACCACAGTTTTGCGTATTCAGATTCGAGCAATGACATTCCATTGCTTAACAGTGTTGGAAATCCGACTGCAATAAATCCTGATTCCGCATTGCGAAATCATGCAACTGCTAATAACTGGCCGGTCCATGATTTCCGTCGCCAGCGACTGGTAAAGCGTTACGGAATACCAGCTGGCGCGACAGCCATTGCATTAGTAGGCGCGGGTGCCGGGCTCGCAATTGCAGCAACCCGACGCTCCCGCGCCTGAAGATTTTTAATTAATAACTAATTGCTTTTATTTCGACGCTGAGAACGCGTCTTCTTAAGCATTTTGCGATGCTTTTTCTTGGCCATACGCTTGCGGCGCTTCTTAATCACCGAGCCCACTTGGACCACCTTTACATCTGTTATTAATTACGAGCCTATGCACTTATCTTGAACCCATTACTGCGCAATAGACGCGAACAGTAAGCCAGCAAACTAGCCAGCTTCGACGAATGATTCTTGAAGGTAAGTGTGAACTGCTTGTTCTGGAATTCGAAATGAGCGACCAACTTGTACTGCTGGTAACTCACCGTTGTGCACTAACCGATACACGGTCATTTTTGATACTCGCATAACAGTCGCAACTTCAGCCACTGTTAAAAAACGAACTTCGCCAAGCGGCCGTTCATTAGATGCACCCATAGGTCACCGAAACCATTCTGTGTGGGTTAAGCACCGGCATCCCCTCCGGGCTGAACATCACACTTGTACGTAGATGCTTACATTAGTGGCGAATGGGGCTCAAGTGAAAGTCGGTTTAGAAAGTAATTCAAACTACAGCAGTGTAATTTCTTTTAACTAGCTCGAAAGAAACTGGCTCTTGCATACCTAGTTCTTTAGAGCGATCCCTTGCTGCTTCCATCGCACTCAAGAAAGCTGCCCGAACTTTAAAATCATCAAACACTCGCAGCGCCGCAACTGTTGTGCCACATTGCGATAGTCATGATCGCAAGATTAACCTTTAGAAATTAAGGACCGTAAGAAAAGCGCTAAGTTTGTGGGCTTTTCGGCCATACGCCGCATTAAGTATGGGTACCACTGCTGGCCGTAAGGTACATAAATTCGCACTTTGTGGCCAAGCTCAGCAAGTCGAAGTTGTTCTTGTGGTCGTACACCGAGCAACATCTGAAATTCAAATGTGGATTTATCGCGCCCACTACTTAGTGCCAGTGCTTGGCCAATTTGAATTAATCGAGGGTCATGTGTGGCCAACATTGGATACGCGCCGGACTCAATTAAATTTCTCATGCTGCGCACATATGCTTTGTCGATTTCAACGCGCTCCACATAAGCAACGTCAGCGGCTTCCGCGTAGGCACCTTTACATAACCGGATTCGAGAATCTTGGTAAGACAAGGAAGCAACATCATTTTCGGTACGAAGCAATTGTGCTTGTAATACACCACCGGCCGTAGGGAATTCTTTCCTAATTGCGGCAAGTATCCGAAGGGTTGAATCAATCGTGGTGTGATCTTCCATATCAAAAGTGACCATCGTTCCCACTGCTTTCGCAGCGGCGCAAATAGCCAGTCCGTTTTCCAGAGCGATTGCTTCACCGTCCAAACCAAGGGCTTGCCCAACTGCGGATAATTTGACTGAAACTTCGGCACTGCCGGTTAAACCAGCACTCGATAGAGCGCTTAGGACATCTTTGTAATCTGAAACTGTTGTTTCTGCGGCCGCGCGATCTAGGGTGTCCTCGCCAAGTCGATCAACGGATGCTAATAATCCCGCCTCATGCAAACCCTGCACTGTGGCAATGACGTCTGCGGTAGTCGTGCCAGCGACAAATCGATTTACTACGCCTCGACTTAGTGGTGAGGTTGAAACCAAATGCTCCAACTTTTCACTTCGAGATGCCGAAACCAACAATTCGCGAAGCATGATTCTCCTGACTTATTCGACCTGGCACGGCCTAGGCTTAACTTTACGCTTATTGCTTAGTCACGCATCGTCAGGGAACCAGTCCAACCGGCGCAGAATGAGCCCTTCACGCAGCGCCCAAGGGCAAATTTCCAGAATTGTTAATCCCAGAAAACCCATGGCCTCTTGCGCGACAATGGCGCCAGCAATTAACTGCTCAGCGCGTCCATTTGATACCCCTGGCAGTTGCGCACGCTGGGCGAAAGTCATTTCACATAAGCTCGGAACCCAAGTGTCCAGAGTCTTCAGCGATAGTTCACGCTGGACCCGCTGGTCTTCACTTGACGCTGCTGCGCCGCCAATTCGGGCTAGCTGGCGAAAAGTTTTACTAGTTGCAACGGCATGATCAAAATTGACCCCCTGTAGGGGTGAAAAATTTTCTTCTAAAGTTCTTTTAATGTGTTTACGTACCGATTTAATTTCATCACTGCTTGGAATTTCTGAAGTAAAGAAATCTCGAGTTAAGCGGCCAGCGCCCAGTGGGATTGACATAGCAAGATCTGGCTGTTCATCGGCGCCAAATGCCACTTCAAATGAACCGCCGCCAATATCAGCTACTAACAAGTGCCCCGATGACCAGCCAAACCAACGTCGAACCGCTAAAAACGTCAGGGCGGCTTCATGTTCGCCATCTAGAACCTGAAGTTCGATTCCCGTTTCTGCCTTTATCTTGGCCAGAATTGCATCAGAGTTACTTGATTCTCGAATTGCCGAAGTAGCAAAGGCAAGTAATTCATCGCAATCATGCTCCTTGATGAAGGCATTACATTCGTGCAGCACTTCTATTAAAGATTTGACTGAAGACTTTGTTAACCTGCCTTCATCTTGAAGCTGCTGTGCCAACCTCAGCTCATACTTTTGGGACATTGCTGGGATGGGAGCTGCGCCAGCATATGCATCGACAATTAACAGGTGAACCGTGTTTGAACCAACGTCTAAGACCGCCATGCGCATAGTCGAAATGTTACTGGTGAGACCAGTGCAATGTGCGCAAGCACACCAAAGCATAATAAGATTCATTCGTGGTTGAAAAAAATCCTGATTTCCCTCGAGCTTGGGTCGAGTTTGTTGATCCCGAGGATGAAACAAATTTATATCGTTGCGATTTAACATGGCTCACAAGTCGTTGGACTTGTATTTGGGGAAATGGCTGCAAAGGTATCGACAAGGAAAATCCTGATGTTGGTTGTTGCACACTAGGCGCTCACATCGCTGATAAAGACGATTTTAAAAACACTAAAAAATATGCAGCGATGCTCACACCTGACATTTGGCAAAACCATAAAGAGGGTCATAAGAACGGCATGTTTGAAAAAGATGACGAAGGCGATCGCAAAACTCGCGCCTTTAACGGAGCCTGCATTTTTCACAACCGAAACGAATTTGAAGGTGGCGATGGTTGCTCGCTACATATCTTGGCTGGAAAACTAGGAGTAAATCCTCTGGTGACAAAGCCACAAGTTTGCTGGGAGCTTCCAATTCGTCGCACTTTTGAAGAAGTTAAGCGACCTGACGATGTAGAAATAACCGTCATCGGTATCGAGGAATACACTCGGCGTGGTTGGGGACCAGGCGGGGAAGATCTTGACTGGTATTGCACAACCGCTACTGAAGCCCATGTCGGTGCCCGCGCCGTTTACCAGTCCTATGAACCAGAACTAACTGCGCTTATGGGCAAAAAGGCCTACAAAATTTTAGCCGAGCATTGCAGCGCCCGCGAAGAAGTTATTGCCGCCGCAAAAGCCGCAAATAACACGCGTGCAATCAAGTATCTTGCGATCCATCCAGCAACTCCCAAATAGTCGTAGTCGCCCTATTTAACTGTCGGCACTAACCCGTAATGTAAGGGCATGGCAAAAGCAGCGCGTCCAACTTACAAATGCACCGAGTGTGGCTGGACAGGCCACAAATGGGTCGGGCGTTGCCCTGAATGCCAAGCCTGGAGTTCAGTCACAGAATCATCTGGCGGCGCCAGCAGTGCGGGACTTCGCACCTCAACTACTGGGGTTGCGCCTGGAAAACCAGCCCGACCCGTTAAAGACATTCCACTTGGCGAGGTCGAACGCACTTCAACAGGTATCGAAGAATTCGATCGAGTTTTAGGTGGTGGACTCGTGGCTGGTCAGTGTGTACTACTTGCGGGCGAACCGGGCGTTGGAAAATCTACCTTGTTACTAGAAACTGCAGATAAGTTTGCGCGAGCAGGTACCAAGCCTCGAAAAGTACTTTATATTTCTGGCGAAGAATCAGCTGAGCAAATTGGAATTAGAGCCAGGCGTATTGGAGTTAATGCCGACACACTATTGATCGCAGATGAAACAGATTTAGCTGTGCTACTTGGTCATGTTGAAGATGTCGACCCAGATTTATTAATTGTTGACAGCGTCCAGACCATTGCCTCAGCCGAACTTGATGGTCGAGCAGGTGGCGTTGCCCAAGTACATGAAGTGACGCAAGTTTTGACGCGCGCTGCTAAAGGCCGCCGCATGCCACTGTTACTCATTGGTCAATCCACCAGAGATAACTCTGTTGCTGGACCACGCTCGCTCGAGCACCTAGTTGATACCGTGCTCACTTTTGAAGGTGACCGAGGCACACCGCTGCGGTTATTGCGAGCAAATAAAAATCGTTATGGGCCAGCGGATGAAGTTGCTTGCTTCGAACAAGCCGATGATGGCCTACGGCAAGTTACTGATCCTTCTGCGTTATTTCGCTCGCAACGCGACCAGGCAATCCCCGGCACATGTATTGCCATAACCCTTGAAGGTCGTCGCGCGCTATTAGTTGAAGTCCAAGCACTAACTACAACCAGCCCTGGAAATAATCCAATGCGCCGGACTACGGGATTTGATAATGCTCGAGCCGCGATGTTGATTGCTGTGACGGAGCGGGCAGCTCGCTTGAAACTATGGGATAAAGACGTTTACCTAGCCACTGTTGCCGGCGCCAAGATTTCTGATCCAGGCGCAGATTTAGCTATGTGCTTAGCGATAACTTCCTCTGCCCGCGATACCGCCCTGCCAATTGACTTGGTAGCGATTGGCGAAGTTGCGCTAAGCGGCGATGTCAGGCCAGTTCCTGGGATGAATCAAAGATTAAGTGAAGCCGCTCGTATCGGTTTCAAGATTGCTTTGGTGCCGAAAGGCGCCAAGTTGCCACCAGGGCTAAAAGGCATTCGACTAATTGAAGTAAGTTCACTTGGCGATGCGGTTAACGCAGTCTGAATTTTTTTGCAATACCTAGCATTTTGTCGATTTCACCATAGACTCATTGCAACTCCAGATAGAAAGAACACTCGTGGTTATCAAAGAGCAAGTTGATTCCGCTGAAATTCTTCGATCTGTGCTCGCTCAAGTTGCGCCAGGTACTGCGCTCCGCGATGGCTTGGAGCGAATTCTGCGTGGTAGCACTGGGGCATTGATAGTCCTTGGCCAAGACAAGACCATCAGCGCTATAAGCAGTGGTGGTTTTGATGTAAACATAGATTTTTCTGCAACTCGACTTCGCGAATTAGCAAAAATGGATGGCGCCGTTATTTGTGACCGCGAGGCGTTAAAGATTATTTCGGCTGCTGTGCAACTGCTGCCAGATCCTAAAATTCAAACTGATGAACAAGGTACCCGGCACCGCACAGCGGATCGTGTTTCCCGCCAATCAAACTTGCCAGTTATTAGCGTAAGTAAATCAATGAACATCATTGCGCTGTACCTAGATGGTCGGCGTTACGTGCTGGAAGATTCAGCAACCATTCTTTCCAAAGCTAAC
>CAMBGF010000007.1 GCA_945866135.1 Bifidobacterium breve | reverse complement strand
CTTGCGTTGTGATCGAAGGCGCTCCGACTCGAATGCCCGAGGTAACTGCCGCTGGCTTTGGATCATACGGAATTGAATTCTTATTCAAGACAATTCCGGAATCGCCTGCGCGCTGCTCGGCATCCTTGCCGTCAACGTTGATTCCTTGTAAATCAATAAGTGCCAAGTGCGTGTCTGTTCCACCAGTTACGGGACGCATACCTTCGGCAGCAAGCCCAGCAGTAAGCGCCTGGGCATTGACGATGACATCTTTTGCATACTTTTGATATTCCGGTGTGGCACATTCTTTAAGTGCTACTGCTTTCGCAGCAATTACATGCATCATCGGTCCACCCTGCATCATTGGGAAGACGGCCTTATCAATTGCTGCTGCGTGCTGCTCTTTACAAACGATCATGCCAGAACGTGGACCGCGCAAAACTTTGTGAGTCGTGAAGGAAACAACATCTGCATACGGCACTGGCGAAGGAATCGCTTTGCCTGCCACCAATCCAATGAAGTGAGCTGCATCAACGTGCATGATCGCGCCGACTTCGTCAGCAATCTCACGAATGGCCTTGAAGTCAATCAAGCGTGGAATCGCAGACCCACCAGCGATAATCATTTTTGGTTTGTGCTCGCGAGCTAAGTCGCGAAGTTGATCGTAATCGATATCTTCGGAACCTTCAGCAACACCGTAATGAACTGGGTTAAACCATTTTCCAGAGTAGGAAACTTTTGCGCCATGAGTTAAGTGGCCACCGTGAGGTAATGCCATTGATAAATAGGTGTCTCCTGGTTGCAAGAATGCGCCAAAAATTGCAATGTTTGCGCTCGCACCTGAGTGTGGTTGCAAGTTCGCATGGTCTGCGCAAAACAATGATTTGGCCCGCTGGATTCCGATGGTCTCGGCGACATCCACAACTTCACAACCGCCGTAATACCGCTTACCTGGATATCCCTCGGCGTACTTATTGCTAAGTGTTGAACCAAGCGCAGTCAGTACTGCCGGTGAGGTGTAATTTTCCGATGCGATTAATTGAATACCAGTACGCAGCCGGGAAAGTTCAGCAAGAAGAACATTCGCAATTTCTGGGTCGGTTGATTGCAATTCGTCGAAATCTGATCCGAAAAATGTGTCGCTCATATTTATTCACCTTTGGTACTCGAAGCGCTGGTGCGCAAGACATAAGTCTAAAGGCTTGACTAGTTGGATGCAGAAGCGTCGATTACTGTAGGCATAATGGCGCGGATTTGCGCCAGAGTTAGTGCGCCCTTGCGAATCAAGCGGATTTGGTCAGTTGAGGCATCAATTACCGTTGAATCTTGGCCAGATAATTGCCCACTATCTATATAGACATCAACTGACTCACCTAAAGCTGCCCTAGCTTGTTCCACATTCTGAATCGCTACCTCCCCCGCAAGCTGCGCGCCCGTCATGACTGTGGGACCAATCTCACGCAATACTGCAAGCGCCAGCTCATTATGTGGAACCCGAACTGCGAGCGCAGTTCCCGGTTGGCCTAAATTCCAAGAAAGTGAATCTTGGGCAACCGTCAAAATAGTTAATGTGCCGGGCCAAAATGCGCACGCTAAATCATTAGCGGCAACTGAAAAATTTGCAACGCCGCGAATGGTTTCAATTGAAGCTGCTGCTACGGGCAGGGCTAGATCAGAAACTTGTTTTTTTGCCATCCGTAATTTTGTAATAGCTGCGGTATTGAAGGCATCGCAAATCACGGCATAAGAGGTGTCAGTTGGAATAACGGCTAAGCCACCATTTTTTACCGCAGTAAAAGCTGCCTCAACTGCGAATTGAATATCCACAACGGATGTTTGCTTATCAACCTTGAAAACTTCTGACATGGAACTATCTTCCTACGCCTGAATTCGCAGATCTAAGGGCAGTGGTAAATCTGGGAAGTTTGTTGTAGTCCTGATTATCTTTAACTTGCGACCAGATGCCCGTCATTTCATTGAGCAAATTTGGCATACTCTCCCCTTGCACGTCGGCATGCTCCATTCCAAAGAAGCCACCGGCAGCCAATGCCTCACCTGCGACCAAGACAATATCGCGCGCTGCAGCTAATCCATCATCGCCACTAAATAACGCAATTGCCGGATCATGGTCTCGAGCTTCTGGGTCACGGGGAATCATGGCATCTGGGATGTAAGGCGGATTGGAAACTACTGCCGCAAACTTTCCAGCAAATTCGGACAGTAAATCGCGATCCCCTGCATTGCCATGGTGAATGATCACTTGTGAACCTGCGGCCTCAAGTTGGGCTGCATGTTCACTGACATTGCGTGTTAGCCACTTGACTGCAGCATCGGAAAGTTCCACTGCATGCACGGTGGTTCCAGGAACCTCAAGTGCAAGTGAAAGAGCGATTGCGCCACTACCTGCACAAAGGTCGGCTACAAGTCGTGGTTGCGGAATGTTTTTCAGATGCGCAATTGCAGCTTCAACTAATAATTCTGTTTCTGGCCGTGGTACAAACACTCCTGGCCCAACTGCGAGTGAAATGTGACGAAAGTGAGCCACACCAGTTAAGTGTTGCAGCGGCTCGCGATTGGCGCGCCGAGCAACCAGGGCTTCAAACTCTAACTCTTGTTGCGAAGTTAATGAATCGGCGGTTAGTAGTTGCGAGCGTTGGACTCCAATTGTGTGAGCCAGAAGTAACTGCGCATCAACTTGCGGGCTTGAAACACCAGCTTGTTCTAACAACTTAGTTGCGGAATCAATAAGTGCAGTAACGGCAGCCATGGCTAATTAGTCACCGAAGGTTGCCAGGCGCTCTTTAGTGTCTGCCTCGATGCAGGCACTAATCACGGGATCTAAATCACCATTCATTACGGCGTCTAAATTATTGCTTTTAAAACCTACCCGGTGATCAGCTAAGCGATTTTCTGGAAAGTTATAAGTGCGAATTCGCTCGGAGCGATCAACGGTTCGAACTTGGCTTTTTCGCACATCAGAAGCTGCAGCATTGGCGGCCTCTTGCGCCGCAGCCAACATTCTTGCGCGCAGAATTCGCATAGCTGATTCTTTATTTTGTAGCTGTGATTTTTCATTCTGACACGAGACCACAATTCCAGTTGGCATGTGAGTGATGCGTACCGCAGAGTCAGTAGTGTTAACGCTTTGCCCACCCGGACCCGAAGACCGAAATACGTCAATGCGCAAATCATTTGGGTCAATGGTGACATCAACTTCTTCAGCTTCAGGAAGTACTAATACTCCTGCTGCAGAAGTGTGAATTCGTCCTTGAGATTCAGTTACTGGAACCCGCTGAACCCGGTGCACTCCACCTTCAAATTTAAGATTTGCAAATGGCGCATCCTCAGGTGGAACTACACCTTTTGACTTAACCGCTATTGCAATATCTTTATAGCCGCCCATGTCTGATTCTTCTGCTTCTAAAACTTGCGTAGCCCAACCACGCTTCTCGGCATACTTTAAATACATGCGCATTAAATCGCCAGCAAACAGCGCAGATTCTTCGCCGCCAGCGCCGGCTTTAATTTCAAGGATTACATCATTGCCATCCATGGGATCGCGCGGGATCAACATCTCTTGAAGTTTTTCCGCAGCAAGATCTCGGGCAATTGCCATTTGCTCAGCTTCAGCTAAGAATGCAGCATCTTCCTCGCCCATTTCGCGCGCAACTTTTTCATCGTCGAGTAATTGCAAGTACTCGCGATACTTAGCAACAACTGGCTTTAATTCCGCATGACGCTTTCCAATGCGCCGAGCTTCATTGGGATCACCATGAGTTGCAGGGTCGCTTAACTTCGTCTCAAGCCCAGTGAGCTCAGTAACGATTGCATCGACTTTGTTGAAGTCTTGCGCCATCAGATTTCCTTAATTAGTAACAATTTACTTCGGTATAAAAAATGAGGCGCTGTCATCATCCGAAGACGACGACAACACCTCATTTAAAAAGTTAGGACTGCTTACCGAAGCGCTTCTCGAACTTGGCTACGCGGCCACCAGTATCAAGAATTTTCTGCTTACCTGTGTAAAACGGGTGGCAAGCGCTGCATACGTCGGCGTGAATTGTGCCGTTCTTTTGGGTGCTGCGAGTGGTGAATGTGTTTCCGCAACCGCAGCTAACTGCAGTCTCCACGTACTCTGGGTGAATTCCAGTCTGCACGACTTACTCCTTATTAATACCGTGATCGGGTCGTAGGCTCGGATGCCGCACGTGAACCGATCAACCCCTTGATTCTGCCAGTTTTTAGGCATTCCTACAAAACGCAAACAAAAAGGGTTAAGTCTGTGCCATTTGCTGGCAAGAAAATCTCCCGCTACCGCCGTGCCAGAGTTCTGGTAATAACCCATGGAACATGTTCACTCGCGCCTAGGTTACCTAAACCAACGGTTGCGAGTATTAATGACTTCCACTGACATAGGGATAATGTGAAGGCATGAGTACTCAAATTGAAACCTTCATTACCGTTCAACTGGAGAATCGCGATCGGAAATCTGTAGCGCTTCGCATATTCTTGGTAGTTCCGATGGCGATATTCCTATCAGCTTTCACCGCGTGGTCCGGCTCTGCTGAAGCTTCAACTTTCTTAGTGGGCCTACTTTTCATGCCAGTTGTACTCGCACTTGTATTTAGAGGGATTTATCCCTCTTACGCGTTGGCATTTAATAAATCACTCTTGTCACTTTCTACTCGCGTAACTGCCTACATCCTTGTGCTCAACGACAGTTATCCTTCAATCGAAGAAAGTGACGACGTAAAGATTACGTTTCCTGAAATTGATGGGGGCGCTAAGTTAAATCGCTACTTACCCTTAGTCAAATGGCTACTTGCAGTTCCGCTTTACATCGTTGGTGTGGTTTATGTTCTTTACGGATTAGCTGTTTTGCTTTTCACTTGGATTACGATTCTTTTCACGGGACAGATGCCAGCATTTAGTGGTGAGGTGCTCTTAGGAGTTACCCAGTACTGGAACCGGGTTTATGGCTATGCCTTCTTACTTGTTACTGATGAGTACCCAAGTTTCTCGCTTTAGTTTTTAATTATTTTGGCGAGGTCCTTCAGGTCTAAGCAAATATCTATTCCTAAAGCCTTTAACTCTTCGGTCACATCAACTGGCATGTCGAAACCTTCAATTTCCTGATTTAGGCGCCCACCAATAATTACCTGGGGCGATATGTCTCGGAGCAAAAGTTCGGCAAGCAAATTCTGGGCAAAACTTAGCGCCATTCCATTATGAGTTGAGATTAAGACGGCGGTTGCATTTTCTTGCAGGGCAAGTTCCGCTAACTCATCGGGATCAATTCCAACCGTTCCGATTACTGGCTTGATGTCCAGGCTTTCAACAGCATCGATAACTAATCTCATGCCAATTTCATGAACATCACTGGAGGCAATTACTGGTTTGTGAGATTTATTCAAAATCCAGTTGCTTGGCCGAACCGCTGCCCGAATTTTTGTTCGTTCAGCAAGAAAATCCTGCAAGACATTAGTGGGCACCAGAGGTTCGTAGCCATCGAAAAGTGGGTCTTCGGTAGGAGTTCCTACTCCAAATTTCTTTTCGATTGCGCTAGGCCCCAACCTTCGCACTGCGAGCAAGAGTTGCAATGGATCTTTAATGTCAGTTCCAAGGTCTGCCAATCCATTGATCAAATTATCGAAAAATCGATTTCCATTCGCTACTAATTCTTGGCTCGTAGCCTCAAGGGATTGCCAATTTGTAACTGCGTATATTGAATCAAGTTTGGCCTTGGTGTTATGCGCAATAGTTTGAACGTCGATAATTTCTTCAGGCGTTGGCACTCTAATTGCCTCAGTTACGGGTACGGGCATTATCGATGAACCTGCTCTTAAGCGGCGATCTGCCAACATCATGTAAAGCACGTCAATACCTAATACGCCGTAATTACTCTCGATGTTTTGCGTGTAGTGCGTCGTGTTACCAAAGTAAAAGGATGAGCAAACATCATCTGGTCGAAGTGACTCAATTGCCATCGTGACAATGGTTTTAGTTATTGGGTCATGTGTAAGCCCGCCGTAAGCGTGAGCTAATTTTGCCCCGATTAGATCCTCGACAACATAACGCTCGAATTTTGCCCATCCTAGGTATGAGGAATAATCACCAAACTGCGCCGGAAAGCCATCATCTAAATACGAGTGAACAACTGCGCCTTCATCGGCCTTGCTCGCCATCAAACCAAGGGCTGTAACAACTTCACTCATTTGCGCTACATCATCGCCGGGCCAGCCTGGATATTTCCAAGCAAACTGGGACAGATTTCCAATGTAATTTACGCCAGCTTCAAGCGCCCTGCGAGTGTTATCAAGTGATGCTGGTGAACCGATCATCATGTCGCCCATGTGGGGCTGGATTTGAACGGACTGTGCCACTTCCAGCCACTCTTGATCAGAGTTCAACATCGGGCCTGTTTCCTTTATTGCTGCGGCTCGCATAGCTGCTGGCAAACCCATTCGTCTGTCTAACGCAATTATGAATCTGTCAATGTAAAAGCCCCGGTCAGCAGATTCTTGCTGAATGTATTGCAGACCTTTTTTTGTCTCTGGCCAGTCAGTTAAACCGATAGTTAGAGCGGTCATAGTTCTGCCTTCACGAGCCATTTTCTGTTTGTACTCGAGCTCAGATTTAACTCCATGAAATTTACAGAAATTACTAACGCCCATAGTTAGTTGCTTCCCTAGTTCACGACCTTGGGCAACTAGCGCACTACCTTGCGGCAATTCTCTTGACATGAATTCATGATCAGAAATTTTCACAACGCACCTCTAGGCGCAATTATGGCACCTCAGGGGCTATGGTTCGAAGCGCTTTTGAAATAGTTTTGATTTTCTCATCCATTGTTGTTAATCCCAGTTCGAAAGTAAGCGCTGTAGTTTTAGGAAATGTACTGTTGACCCAGATCGTGAAAGTTCCAGTGTAAGAGTTGGTAACTGATCCAGATTTTTCTCCTGGAATACATTCTGAGCGGTAACCAGTTAGCCCAGATAGGCGATCGCTTATCTGCGTGGTTCGCTCGGGCGGGCAATCAATTTGGTCAAAAGGCTGGTGGAAAACCACGATCCGAGTGGGTTTAATTTTCTGAACGGCGTTCATTAGTGCAACAGTCTCTGGCTCGCTGGCCGGACTTGGTCCGCTGTAAGTTCGAAGGCTTGGATCTGATGCCAGCCACTTGATTGGAAAGTTTCGATTTATGTCGACTTTGTTTGCGTTGCGTCTTGTTACTAGTTCTGAGCCATCAGGATTACCGTCGCGTATAACCCAAATTTCTGTGCCTTCAGGAGCTGGATTCTTCAGCAACTCATCCACTACTCGAATGCCATCTGGTTCGTTGCCGTGAATCGTGCCAATAACAAGGAGAGCATTTTGCGAATCGATTGAAGAACCCGCAATCTGGCAGGCTTCAATTTCTGTACCGGCTACTGATTTGCCAATAGTTATAGTTTGCTGACATCCAATTTGGGTTGCCGAAGTGGAACTGCTTGAAAATAAGTTCTGAAATGAGCTTGAAACTTGAGCAGCAATAATTAATGCAACCAGAAAGCTGATTCCACTTATGGCTATAAGCCAGAATTTTGCGCGCATTCCATGACTATATCTCAGTCACGCTACCAACCAGTAAAGGCAGCAACCATCTCATCAGTTACAAGGCCTGCTTTAGCATCCGCAATTGCTTGGGCAATCAGGCCAATACCCTGCTCTATCTCGTGGTCTTGAATTGTTAGTGGTGGGGTGATTTCTAATACATTCGTGCCAACGTAGTAGATGACGACACCTAGTTCCCAGGCGCGATAAACAGATTTTCGGGCTAGCTCACTATTTCGATTTTTTGAATCTGGGTCGGTTACCAAATCAATACCTATAGCAAGTCCGTGACCACGGACATCTCCAACCACATCAGAAATGTCAAGCTCAATTACTTTTTCACTAAAGATTTTGCGAAGTTTTTTACCAGCCTTTTCGGCTTGGTTAGATAGGTCTTGAGAAACAATGACTTCTAATGCAGCAATTCCTGCCGCGACACAAATTGGGTTGCCCGCAGCAGTCAATAAAGCGGAACCTACCGGTCCATCAAGAATTCTTGCTGGCCCAACGGCTGCCGACAATGGCAATCCGCCGCCTAACATCTTTCCGAAAGTCACAATGTCAGGAACAACATCATCCCGTTGAAATGCGTGCAACATTCCGGTTCTGCCAAGCCCAACTTTCACTTCATCACATATAAACAGGACATCAAAATCTTTACAAAGATTTGCGACTGCTTTTATGAATCCAGCTGGTGGCACTATTAATCCACCGTCTGATTGAATTGGTTCCATGATCAAGCAGGCGACATCACCAACTTCAAATTCGCTTTTGATGCGCTGCAATGAATCTGCGACTGAATCTGTAATGTTTCCCAGGTGCGGGCGAAATGGATCAGGATAAGGAATGAATACTGCACCATCTGCCGCAGTGGCATTTGTTCCAACATGGACACCTGACACGCCCATAGCAAACCCGACACCGCCGTGGTAGCTATTTTCAAAGGTAATGACGCGAGACTTTCCGGTATTTACTTTGCAAGCTCTGAGTACAACATCGTTTGCATCCGAGCCGGTAACCCCGATATACACACGCCTGTCGCTCTCGCCTGGGACGATTGAAATAAGTAATTCTGCGAATTTGATCAAGTCGGGATGGATTGCTGAAATGCCACCAAAGCCCGGTGGATTTGTTGCGGCTTCAATAATCGCTTTGGTAACTGTGGGATTGCCATAGCCAAGGCCACCAGCTGTCCAACTACTTGAAAAATCTAAGAGTTTGCGACCCCCTGGCTCTGTCAAAATTGTTCCGGTTCCCGACTCTACGACAAGTGGGTAAAACCTTAACTTTTCTACACCCGCAACACTTGCTGCATCTCGCGTTAAAAAGTCTTGAACCAACGGATTAATTCCTGAAGCAAATGAAGCCTCTAAGTTATCCGATTTCATGAGTAGTGGCTACTCCCGTGTTTGTATCTATGTGAAGTAGTGATCCATTTTTTAAATTATGAAAGTTGGGAGAGTCAGGTCTAATTCCAGATGACCAGGCAGACGTGATGTCGTTAGTTGTTTGCCAAAACAACTCGTAATAATCGGCTTCGAGATCTGTGGAAAGATTTTCTGGCTTGTGCTGGCAAACTATTACTAGTTCTTCTGGCGTCAAAATCAAGGCATTTACCGAGGTGTAATGAATCGGTGCTAGATCTTTGACTAATTCTTTATAAGCCATTACGAAATCTCCATTAGATTCGCGAAGTTTAGTAATTAATGCCGCAAAGTATTGTTCACTGTCGGTATCACCCTCGAGTTCGCCAAGCAAGTCATCAGCTATTAGTGATGTGAGCTGCGCCCCTCTTGCAACGCCGCCATTATGACAAAACGCTATCGGACTATTTGGACCTTGCTTAATGAATGGATGGGTATTTGGAATACAAACTGAAATATCTTCAGTCGCCCACCGCAAGTGCGTAATTGCATCCGATGAAACGAGGTTTACAGATACGTTTGCGTACAAACTTGAATCAATTGCTGCCTTTACATCCCGCTCAACTTTAATCTCGTCAAGATTCTTAATGGCCATACCCCAACCATCACGATGTAAAGAACTTAACTGCGTAAAAGTGGGGAAATCTTCACCGAGTGCTTGCGCTAAGGAAATTTCTTCATTGGAATGCCAAGCAAATAACCGACACAAAATTACACCTTTTCCTGGTCGCGTTTACCAAAAATACCATTTGGGAAAAATGAAAGAATAATGACAACAACCGTGTAGGTAATTGCATCGCGATAAGGCATGACACCAGCAGGTAACCAAGTCTGTAGTGCGATTTCAATTGCGCTCAATATGAATCCACCTGCGACTGCGCCAGTGAGACTTCCAAGTCCACCAATTACTGCCACGATAAAAGCTGCTAAAACTGGTTTGAATCCCATTAGTGGATCCACCGAGCCGCGTTGAACTACCCACAGCACACCAGCAATACCGGCTAACAGGCCGGAAAGCAGGAATGCAAATGAAATTAATCGCGAAGCCTTAATTCCCATAAGCCCTACTACTTCGAAGTCATCGGCAGCCGCGCGAATTGCCCAGCCCCAATAACTACGATCAAAAAATATTTTGAGGGCAATTAGTGCCAAAATTCCAATCGTGATTGACATTACTTGAACTTTTGAAATCTGGGAATTACCAATTGAAATTGAAGTTGTTAGCCATGGTGGAACTGGAATTGCTTGACCTCTTGCCGAAATTCCATTTTGAAATAACACTTGTAAAAGCATAGACACGGCAAAACTTGTCATGAGTAGCGTGGCACCACTTGCATTACGAACAGGTCTAAATGCTGCAAACTCCATTAACACCGCTGCCAAGCCACACGCTAGTACTGCAATTAAAACGGCAACCCAAAATTGCTGTCCAGTAAGTATTCCGGCAAGCAAGACATAACCTGTCAATGTCATCAATTCGCCATGAGCAAAATTAATCAAACCGAGCACGCTGAAAACAACAGCTAAACCAAGGGCCAGGAGCGCATAGGTCCCACCTAAGGAAATGACATTAACTAAATAGGAGATCAGTGCATCCACAAACTATGCACCACCTAAGTAAACTTTTTTAATTTCATTTGAAGCTAATAGATCTTCTGCACGTCCCTGAAGAGCAATTTGTCCAGTAGTCATCGCATATGCCCGATCTGCAAATTTCAATACACGCATAACTTCTTGCTCAACAATTACCATCGCAAGTCCAGTTTTTCGCAAATCGGCAAGTATCTGATAAACCGCATCGACAATGGTTGGAGCTAACCCAAGTGAGGGTTCATCAATTAGTAAAAGTCTGGGTTTGGACATAAGTGCTCGGGCAAGTGCCACTTGTTGTTGTTCGCCACCCGAAAGCGTTCCAGCTTGTTGATTTAATCGCTCACGCAAAATTGGAAGTTTTTCTAATAACTCATCAAAGAGTGCGTCAATTTTTGCTTTGCGAGGCGCGCCTAAAAGCAGATTCTCACGAACTGTGAGTTGTGGAAAAAGTCGTCGCCCCTCTGGCACCATCGAGATTCCCATCGAAACAATGCGTTCCGTTGGCGCACCGGTCAAATCTTCACCAGCAAAAGTAACTGAGCCTTGATACTTGATAAGTCCAACAATCGCGCGCAGGGTAGAAGATTTACCAGCCCCATTGGGGCCAAGGAGGGCGACTACTTCGCCCTCCTTGACCTCGAGGTCGCTGCCGCGCACAGCCTTAACTGCTCCATATGAAACAGCTAAGCCTGTGGTCGTCAGCAAGGTATCACTCATTCTTACAACTGAGCCTTTGGAACAGTTGCTGGATCTGGCGAGAAGGTACCAATTAGAGATCGCTCACTATTCTTGATCTCAATTAGGGCAATTTCGCGAATTGCCATACCGTCACCACCCTTGTAACTGATTTTGCCAGTTATTCCTTGCGCTCCTTCTAGGTTTGCCCAAGCCTTCCAAATTGCATCAGCATCGCAACTTTGTGCTTGCGTAACTACAGCTTCTAGAGTTAGACCCAACTCGTATCCGGTTACCGCGTAAATAGTTTCCGGATCTTTACCGTATTTTGCGTTGTAATCGGTGAAGAAGGTTCCCATGACGCCTTCATTCTTCAAGACACCAGGTGTTGTGTAAGTAACACCTTCAGCAATGTCTGCAAGTGCCAGTGTTGTAGGTGAATCGATGCCATCTGTTCCAAGAACAGCAGCAGTGATTCCTGCACCACGTAGCGCCTTAATGAAAGTTGGGAAATCTGGCTCATAAGCCGGTGTCATGATCACATCTGGTGCTGGGCTAAGAGCTTTAATTTCATCAACAATTACGCTGAAGCTTGCTTGGCCCATAGAGAAACTGCCTGCCCCTACAACTTTTCCACCATTAGCTTCAAACGCTTCGCCAAAGTAAACCGGAAGCATTTTTGTATATGAACTATCTGGTGAACCCAAAGTGTAAGCATTCTGGTATCCCATTTCAGTTGCATGATCAGCTAAGACCTTTGCTTGGGTATTGTCACCAAATGCATTAGAGAACACATGGTCACCTGCCGCCAACTGAACAATTGGTGCGGAACCAAACCAAGATACGGCAGTCACGCCTTCTGCTTGTGCTAGCGCGCCAGCAGCAATCGTTGGATCTGCATCAGCAGAAGTAATCAAAATACTGATGCCTTGAGCAAGTAACTCTGCAGCAACAGTTGCCGATTGCGTAATGTCAGAACGAGAGTCCTTAACAATTGTTTCAATGGTAAATTTACCGTCGATACCACCATTGGCATTTACTTGTTCAGCCCAAAGTTCAAATCCTTCAAGGTGAGGAACGTCAGCATATGCAAGACCACCAGTTTGGCCACCTGCAACTCCGACTTTGACTATGCACGCTTCGCCAGCAGCTGGCGCTGCCGCCTCTTCAGTCGAGCCGGCATCACTTGCGCCACTTGAGCACGCAGCCAGAAGCATGATTACGCTCAAGCCTGCAATTGTTTTCGAGACCTTTAAAGGTCCTGTCTTTCGATTCATTAGTTCACTACCTTTCGTTTTTTTGTTTTGTTATTAGTCATCATTCGATGGCTCATCGCCCCAGCCTAAATATGCAGCATGCACTTCAGGTAGGGACAAAACTTGTTCTGGATTACCTTGCGCAATCACTTTTCCGTGATCAAGCACAGTCAACGAATCGCAAGCTGACCGAATTAGGGTTACATCATGATCAATTAAAAGCATCCCTGCATTAGCTCTTTTCATAATTTCCCGGAACTGGGCAAGAAGCGCCGCGGATTCAGCAGGATTCATACCAGCAGCCGGTTCGTCCAACAACAAAACGGATGGCCGAAGTGCTAGCGCGCGAGCAATCTCAACCCTTCGTTGATCACCGAAGGAAAGTTCACCAGCAAATCGATATGCGTGATGTAAGACTCCCACTTGATTTAACAATGCCAAAGCCGATTTATCTGCCGACTTTACTGACTCACCTGCTGAAATGCAGGCAACGACGACATTGTCTAAAACTGTGAGATTTCTAAATAATCTGATGTTTTGAAAAGTTCTACCAAGGCCGGCTCTGGCACGCTGCCAAGTATGCTCCTTATGAATTTGCAAGGGGCCCAAATTTATAACTACTGAATCTGCCTTAGTGACTCCAGTTATGCAGTTGACCATTGTGGACTTACCTGATCCATTTGGACCAATCAACCCCGAAATTTTGCCCCGCTGCACGAATATCTTGGCATCATCGAGAGCGACTAATCCTGAGAACTTTTTAGTTAGACCAGTCACTGATAGAACTTCTTCGGAGGCAGAAACTATTCCGTCCGGTAAGTCTTGCTCAGTTAGTGTGGGTGCCTCGCCGCCAAAAGCTGCAATTTCCTCGGGCTCATGAAATCCCATGATGCCTTTTGGACGCAAATATAAAGTCAACAAAATAATGACTGCTAATCCAGCATTAGTTAGACCGAATAAGCCGATACTGTCACCAATTTTTCGCAAATTTTCAATTACAGCCATGACCAATGCCACACCAATTACAGCGCCAGCAACGGAGCCTGAGCCACCAACAATGAGCATAGTTAGCATCGTCAAAGTTAATGTGAAGTAGAAATCTTTTGGCGAGAATGCGCCCAATAGACCGGCATAGCAAGCGCCCATTCCGCCTGCAACTGCCGCTGATAAAACCCAAGCCTTGAATTGACTTTGTTGCACCCGAACGCCTGAACTGGATGCTGAAATTACATCGTCGCGAGAGGCCCGGACGTGAAGTCCAACTCGAGAATCTCTAAACCAGCGCGCAACAATTAGCGCAATAATTGCAACCGAAGCTGCCACCGGAACACTGGTAAATCGCTCTACTCCAAAAAAGGTTTGACTTCCGCGAGTAAAATCTTCTGCCCCAACTAATGTTCCGTGGATGATTATGAGAATTCCAACGGATGCAATCGATGCTGAATCTCGCAGTCGCGCAATGACTAAGCCTGAAAGCACTCCTACCAAAGTGGCAGCAACTACGCCACAAATCATTGCAACTGGAAACGGTAAGGATATTTCTTGCAATGAAACAGGGAGCGAGGATAGTGAAGCATTCTTAATCTCTGGGGTCATCGACAAAATGCCAGTGGTGTAGGCCGAAACCCCAACAAATCCAACATGTCCAAAACTTAAAATTCCGCTATTGCCACTAAAAATCTGCAACGCTAAAACGCCAATAAGTAATGTCAGTGAGTTAGCAAGAAGTAATTGAGGCGCCTGCGACAATCCATTTCCAACTAAGCCAATTAGCGCGATTCCAATCGCCCAAAATATGGTTGAGGTATATTTTCTAGAATTTCTGGTAGCTACAAACGAGGCTGGTATCAATTGCATTCCAGCATCGCTTCCCCTCATACGGACCCCTTCTTGAATCAAATAGCCTCTGGCCACTTAAGTCAAGGGGTTCGGGGATATATTCACACGTACTAATTAGCAACCATAGATAATGTGCAAAAAAGACCCGCTGCTCAGATGAGCATCGGGTCTTTTAAGTTGACGATATTTTCAGAAATACCTGAGTTTATTCTGGGAGTTTGTCGGTATTCGCTGACGTTGATTAATCAACGTTATCCATGCTGTCCGAGCCCATGCCACCAGGAGCTTCAGGTGTGGTCTTTTGCACCTGCATTAAGAAATCTAGGTTGCTCTTAGTCTCACGAAGTTTGGTCAACAACAATTCAAGAGATTGCTGTGAGTCAAGGGCGTGAAGTACGCGACGGAGTTTCCAAATTACCTTTAGCTCATCAGCAGCTAAAAGAATTTCTTCACGACGAGTACCAGATGCTTCCACATCAACTGCAGGGAAAATGCGACGATCTGCTAAGCGACGATCAAGCTTAAGTTCCATGTTGCCAGTTCCCTTGAATTCTTCGAAGATAACTTCGTCCATTCGAGATCCGGTATCAACTAGCGCAGTTGCCAAAATAGTTAGCGAACCGCCCTCTTCGATGTTTCGAGCGGCACCGAAGAATTTCTTAGGTGGGTAAAGCGCTGCGGAATCAACACCACCGGAGAGAATACGACCGGAAGCTGGAGCTGAAAGGTTGTAAGCGCGACCTAAACGTGTCATCGAGTCAAGCAAGACAACTACGTCGTGGCCCATTTCAACTAAACGCTTAGCGCGCTCAATTGCAAGTTCGGCAATTGTGGTGTGATCTTCTGCGGGGCGATCAAAAGTTGAAGCAATAACTTCGCCCTTAACTGAGCGCTGCATATCGGTAACTTCTTCTGGGCGTTCATCAACTAGAACTACCATCAAGTGAACTTCTGGATTGTTTTCTGCAATTGCATTTGCAATGTTCTGCAGAATCATGGTCTTACCGGCCTTTGGTGGGGAAACGATTAGACCACGCTGGCCCTTACCAATCGGTGCAACCAGGTCAATTACGCGAGTTACTAAGTTATTGGGAACAGTTTCAAGGCGTAACCGATCTTGCGGGTAAAGCGGGGTTAACTTACCAAAATCAACGCGCTTGATTGCCTCATCTGGTTCAAGACCATTGATTGATTCAATGCGAACAAGTGGGTTGAATTTTTGTGGCCGATCACCTTCACGTGGCTGCTTAACTTGACCAGTTACCGCGTCACCCTTGCGAAGCGAGAACCGCTTCACTAGACCCATTGAAACGTAAACATCGCTTGGACCTGGCAAGTAACCTGAGGTTCGAACGAATGCATAGTTATCCAAAATGTCGATGATTCCAGCTACTGGAAGCAGTACATCATCATCAGAAACTTCTAAGTCGTAATCCCGATCTCCACCACGTGGACTGCGGGCGTTGCGACTGTTGCGGTCATTGCGATCACGGCCGCGACGGTTGCGATTGTTGCGGTCATTGCGATCGCCAGAATCATTGTCGTTGTTGTTGTCGTTATTACGTGGCGCACGGTCTTCGCGTGGCGCCCGGTCTTCGCGTGGCGCCCGGTCTTCGCGTGGCGCACGGTCTTCGCGTGGCGCACGGTCTTCGCGTGGCGCACGGTCTTCGCGAGTTTCGGAATTAGTTGCAGCTCCAGCGGGACGGGAAGCTGAACGAGAGCCTCTACCGCCACCTTGCTTGGCGCCAATCGCCGATACTAGTTCGGCCTTTCGCATTCCTGATGAACCGTCAATTCCAAGTCCGGCAGCCATTGCCTTTAGTTCTGGAAGTAGTTTGGTCGCTAAACCATTATCTTTAGCACTTGTCTCGGTCACTTATGTGTCCCTTTGTTTTGAGTAGTTAGTTCTACGTATTTTTCTATCCAGCAGAAATGCGCGAGAGTTTCGCTAAAATTTTGCGGGATGTCCGGCGAAAGAAATTCAACCGATGTGAAAACACTAGCAGGTCGAATCGACAACTGCGAAATTCCCGGGCTAGAAACCCTAGTTTTCGTTAGTTTCCAGAGCTGAATTACTCTCTCCCGAATCCAATACTTCAGTCGTTGCGCCTAGGTCGGCCACAGCCACTGGAGCGCTAGTAAACCCAGATTTTGCGATGATTTCGGATGCTTGAGCGACCTGATCAGATGTTGTCAGTGCGATAACTGTTGGTCCAGCGCCACTTATGCAGGCGGCAATGCCTGCTTCCCGAAGCACGCCAATAAGTTCCATTGACTCATGGTAGGCAACTGCCCGAAATGGCTGATGCAATTTATCTTGGGTCGCTTCGAGTAAAAAATCTGGATTACCGATCATGGCTGCGACTAAAAGAGCGCAGCGCCCAGCATTGAAAGCAGCATCCACGTGCGCAATATTTTCCGGTATCAAACCACGTGCTTTATGGGTATCAAGCTGGGTTTGTGGGATTCCTAGAACTGGAAAAATATCCTCATGAACATTCATCGAAACGCTGTTTGCTTTGTTGTCTGATTCCAGCCAAGCAATAGTCAGCGCACCGAGTAAGCAGGCTGCCACATTGTCCGGGTGACCTTCGATCGCATTTGCCATCTGGAGTAACTCATCTTCGCTGGCACGGGCGTAAGTTAATTCACTCGCCAGAATTAAGCCAGCCACTATTGCTGCGGCGCTGGAACCTAATCCCCTACCTTGCGGGATTGCATTCTTGCACTCAACATGTAGTCCAGTTACTTCGGTGCCAAATGCTTTACAGGCATCAATGATTGTTTTTGCGATCAAATGTGTTTCATCAGTTGGAAGTTTGCCAGCGCCTTGACCAACGATATTAACAGTCACCTTGTTATCGTCAGTGAAAGTTGCAGTTACGAAGTCGCGGATTTCTAGAGCTAGGCCAAGCGCGTCATAACCAGGTCCAAGGTTTGCACTCGTTGCCGGAACGGATACCGAAACTTTGCGTGACATCAGGCAAGACCTAATACAGCGGCGGCGGCCTTAACATCAACTGGAATCAGGACTGGATCTCGCGAATCTTCCAGCGCCCATTGCGTATCTTTTAATCCATTGCCAGTTACTGTGCAAACAATTGTTGAGCCAGCATCAACTAAGCCGCGCTGGGCTTGCTGCAAAAGTCCAGCAACAGAAGCCGCGCTTGATGGTTCCACAAAGAATCCTTCTTTATCGGCCAACATTCGATAAGCCTGCAAAATTTGTTCATCAGTTACTGCGTCAATTAAGCCGCCTGAATCGTCGCGGGCTGCGATTGCTAAATCCCACGATGCTGGCTTACCAATGCGAATTGCAGTTGCGATAGTTTCTGGCTTTGCAATTGGGTGACCTGCCACGAACGGCGCCGCGCCAGCGGCTTGGAAGCCCCATAGCTGTGGCCGCTTAGTTGAAACCTTGTCTTGGTAATACTCGGTAAAGCCCATCCAATACGCCGAAATATTTCCGGCATTTCCAACAGGTAAGCAATGAATATCTGGGGCATCACCCAATTCATCAACTATTTCAAAAGCCGCAGTTTTTTGACCCTGCAATCTCACTGGGTTTACCGAATTCACTAATGAAATCGGATAGTCCTGTCCCAGTCCGCGAGCTATGTCCAAGCAATCATCAAAATTCCCGTCAACTTGCAAAATACTTGCGCCATGAATTACTGCTTGAGCAAGTTTTCCCATGGCAATTTTTCCCTGGGGAACAAGGACCGCACATTTCATTCCAGCTTTAGTTGCGTACGCTGCTGCTGAAGCGCTGGTATTTCCGGTGGAAGCGCAAACTACGGCAGTGGCGCCATTTCGAGCAGCATCCGTGATTGCCATTGTCATCCCGCGATCTTTAAAGGATCCAGTCGGGTTCATGCCTTCAACTTTTAAGTAAACCTTGGCGCCAGTTGCTTCCGACAAAGTGCAGGCATAAACAAGCGGTGTGCCGCCCTCACCTAAAGTTATGACCACGTCATTAGGAGAAATCGGTAAACGGTCACGATATTCCGCAATAACTCCGCGCCAAATGTGAGCCATTACTACGCGCCTGCGCCTTCGACTCGCATCACACCAAGTACTTCCCGAACAGCTTTCATATTTTCTAAAGCTTCAACAGTTGCCCTCAATCGAGACTCTGGTGCTTGGTGAGTCCGGATGATCAAATTGGCAGCGTCACCTTGACCATCTTGGCGAACTGCCTGAATTGATACGTCATGCTTTGCAAATTCATTCGAGATGGCAGCTAGCACACCTGACTCGTCTGCTACTTTCAGGTTCAAATAATAGGAAGTTTTAGCCTCACCTATTGGTCGCAACTCTAAATCTGCATAAATACTTTGCGCAGGACCTAACGATCCGGCTAAACGATTTCGAGCGGCTGCAACTATGTCACCCACTACCGAACTTGCCGTAGGTGCGCCTCCTGCGCCTCGACCATAAAACATAACTTCGCCAGCAGAATGCGCTTCTACAAAAACGGCGTTGAAGGCATCTCGCACACTTGCTAATGGATGAGTTGCTGGAATCATCGAAGGGTGCACGCGCACGATAATGCCTTTTTCATCGTCAGTAAGTTCCGCAATTGCAAGTAATTTGATGACATACCCGAGAGACTTTGCAGCTGCGATGTCATCTGCAGTGACTTTAGTCATTCCTTCGCGGTAAACATCTTCCGCGGTGACGTTCGTATGAAAAGCTAGTCCCGCAAGAATTGCAGCCTTAGCTGCGCTATCAAATCCTTCAACGTCAGCAGTTGGATCCGATTCTGCGTAACCCAAATCTTGCGCTTCCTTAAGTACAGTTTCATAAGCTGCGCCATCGTTGTACATCTTGCTCAAAATAAAGTTTGTTGTGCCATTTACGATTCCAAGAATTTTTGTTACTTTATCACCAGATAATGATTCGCGTAACGGGCGAAGTAATGGAATTGCGCCGGCAACTGCAGCTTCGTAATACAAATCAACGCCAGCATCTTCAGCAAGTTTATGCAGGTGCGCGCCGTGCGCTGCAAGCAATGCTTTATTGGCAGTTACAACGGATGAGCCATGCGCAATTGCAGATTCGATCAAAGTTTTTGCGGGCTCAATGCCACCGATTACTTCGATCACAATATCTGCGCCAGAGGCAGCAAGTGCTGCCGCGTCAGTTGTCAGTAAATTTGGATCAACACCAGGGCGTGGCTTGGAGATGTCTTGGACTGCAACGCCGATCAACTTCAGTTCACTGCCAATGCGCGCCGTTAAATCAGCTGCACTTTCGGAAAGCAAGTGAGCAACACTGGCCCCAACAGTTCCACCACCCAGTAGCGCAACAGTTATTGGGGAACTCATTTTTTCTCCTTATTAATGCAGTATTAATACAGCGCCGAAACAAGTGGCTCGGTTAGCCTTGGCAAAGCCCTCTAAGTCTGGCAGAAAGCGCGGAATCTAGCCAAATACGTGGCTGGTTAGGTGCTAATTGATTCCTGGGTCCGTTGCCAGCACGTCCGCTATTGATTCTCGGCGAAGCAGTACTTGCGATACCCCGCGTGCCACACTCACTACGGCTGGGCGAGGAATGTGGTTGTAGTTGCTGGCCATGGATCTGCAATATGCGCCAGTTGCTGCTACCGCCACCAGATCTCCAGGTCGGATGTCTGCAGGCAACTCACAATCTCGAACAACAATGTCACCAGTTTCGCAATGTTTTCCAACCACTCGAGAAATTACCTGCAGATCGCCAGGTGTTCGGTTAGCCAAACTAATGCTGTATTGCGCGTCGTATAGCGCAGTGCGAATGTTGTCGCTCATGCCACCATCAACTGATATGTAGTGCCGAACCATTCCACTATCAAGTACTACTGGTTTCACAGTTCCAACTTCATAAACGGTGATTCCAGGATTTCCAATAATTGCTCGTCCTGGTTCCACGCTGATATGCGGAATTGGTAACTTAACTCGCGCGCATTGAGTTCGAACTATGTCCAATATGGAATTTGCCATTTCAAAAACATCCAACGGATCATCGCCAGCAACATAAGCAATTCCCATGCCGCCGCCAACATCCAACTCACTCACAGAGATTCCGTGAATGTCCCGAATCTGCGCTGCAAAATCAACCACTCGATGGGTAGCTAATTCAAACCCGGTAGCGTCAAAGATTTGTGAACCTATGTGTGAGTGCAAGCCAGCCAGCGACAAAGCATCGCAAGCTAAAACACTTTCGACTGCAGCCATAGCCATACCAGAAGCAACTGATAAACCGAATTTTTGATCTTCATGAGCAGTGGAAATTGCTTCATGGGTATGTGCTTCTACACCTACCGTGAGCCGTAATAAAACTTGCTGAACTATGCCGGCCCTGGCTGCGATCGCATTGAGTCGCTCAATCTCAATCAAGCTATCAATAACTATTCGCGCAACACCCACTTCAACTGCGCGCTCAAGATCGCTAACGCTCTTGTTATTACCGTGCATGATGATGTGACTTGGATCAATTCCAGCGCGCAATGCCACTTCAAGTTCGCCGGCACTTGCCACATCTATACCGAGACCCTCTTGATGAACCCATTGCGCAATTTTGGTAGTAATAAATGCTTTAGCTGCATAGTGCACTGTGGTTTGGATGTCATCAACTGTGAAGGCCGTTACGTAATCCCTGGCACGCTTTCGCACGTCAGCCTCATCAAAAACGAAAACTGGAGTGCCATATTCTTTGGCAATTTCAGTTACCGACAAACCTGCAATAGAAATTTCGCCCGCTGAATTTCGTGTTGCTGATGCTGGCCAGATTTGCGGATTAAGTTGCCCAGACATAATTACATTCTCTCGGGTGCACTTACACCTAGCAATTCCAAGCCATTAAATATGACTTGGCAGGTAGCGCCACACAACCAAAGCCGGGAAATGTTACGTGCAGTAACGGGTTCATCACCTTGGGGCAAAACCCGACATGAGGCATAAAACGAGTGATAGCTTGTGGCAACTTCTTCGATATACCGCGCTATTCGATGAGGTTCCCGAAGTTCTGCGGCGCTGGCAACTACGCGCGGGTAGTCCGCAAGTAATCCAAGCAGGGCGCCTTCGCGAGCATCAGAAAGTTCCGCAGGATCGAAAGTTTTTGGATCCCAATCTGAGGTGTTTGCAGGTATTAAGCCAAGCTCGGCAGCGTTACGAATTACCGAAGCAATTCGGGCATGGGCATACTGCACGTAATAAACCGGATTGTCATTAGTACTTGATACCAACAAATCCAAATCCAAAACAAGGGGTGATTCAACGGGGTAACGAATAAGGGAATAGCGCGCCGCATCAACGCCAACTTCATCAACCAAATCTTCCAGCGTGATGATATTTCCGGCCCGCTTTGATAGCCGAACTTCTTCACCGTTCTTAAGCATCTTGACCATCTGGCCAATCAAAATTTGAATATTTTCATCAGGATCATCACCTGCGCAAGCTGCAACTGCCCGCAACCGATTCACATATCCATGATGATCGGCGCCAAGTAAGTAGATGCATAAGTCAAAGCCGCGATTACGTTTGTCCACATAATAAGCGGTGTCAGAGGCAAAGTAAGTTAATGCGCCATCGGCTTTAACGAGTACTCGATCTTTATCGTCGTCGAAGTCACTGGTTCGAAGCCAAGTTGCGCCACCTTCAATAAACATGTGACCTTGGGATTTAAGTTTTTCAAACCCACGCTCTACGGCTCCAGAAGTGTGAAGCGACTTTTCCGAATACCAAACATCAAAATGAGTATTGAAATTGTCAAGGACTCGCTTTTGATCTACTAACTGCAATGCGTAAGCCGCATCTCGAAACGCATCAGTGCGTTCGGGCTCGGGCAGATTTACAATTTCTGGATTTTGCAAGACTACTTGTTCTGCTAATTCAGGAATGTAGGCGCCGTGATAACCATCTTCAGCAATAGTTTCACCGAGTGCTGCGGCTTTTACTGAAGCCCCAAACTTATCCATCTGAACACCTAAGTCATTAACATAGAACTCTCGTGATGACTGGGCGCCTTCAGCTTCTAACACTCGAGCGATCGCATCGCCCACCGCAGCCCATCTGGTGTGTCCCAAGTGCAGCGGTCCAGTTGGATTAGCAGAGATAAATTCCACGTTAATTTTTTTGCCAGCAAGCTTGTTGCCTCGACCAAACGCATTTCCTTTGGCAATTATGTCTAGGGCCAACTCACCTTGACTAGCAGCGGAAAGTCGAAGGTTAATAAATCCAGGTCCGGCAATATCAACTTCAACAACACCTGGAAGTTGTGCTAGAAATGGTTGCAAAATTTCAGCAGCAGCGCGTGGGTTGAGACCCGCTTTTTTACCTAATTGCATCGCAATATTAGTTGCCCAGTCGCCATGATCTAAATTTTTTGGCCGCTCTACAACAATCTCAAGCGGGATATCGGCTTGCGAAAGTGTCAGTTGACCAGTGGAAATTGCAGCCATAACTGCGGATCGAATGTGATCGGCTAGTTCCTGCGGGGTCATACCAACTAAGAATAGCGAAACCCTTGCAAAATAAGGAAATCCCCTCGCCTAAGCAAGCTCAAGACTTATTGATTGCCTGGCTTACAACTGTCACTGAGTTTTCTCGGTGGGCAGCCTGTTGCGCAATGGACTTTTCCACATCGCGGGCCACTAGCGCTGCAATCATGGATCGGTGTTCGGTGTTCATGTGGGCCAAATTTGCGGGAGTTGCGAAGTAAACACTGCGATAAGCATCAGTTGCATCCCATTGGTTTCGAATCATGCGAACTAACCGAGGCATATTGCTTGCTTCAAAAATTGCGAAATGGAAGCGCCGATTGGCCGCAGTCACAGCCGTGACGTTGCCAGTTTTAGCTGCCGACTCAACATCCACCAAAATGTCTTCTAAATATTCGATGTCTTCATTGGTCAGCAATGGCACCCCGACTCGCAGCGCTTCGTCTTCCAGGATTGAGCGAATTCGATAAACCTCGACCAAGTCGGCCACACTCAAGTCGGCCACAAAATAGCCGCGATGCGGATGATAAATAACTTGTCCTTCGCCTTCAAGAACTTTTAGGGCTTCTCGCAGTGGTACCCGGCTAACTCCAAGACTTGCCGCGAGGGCATCTTGAATTACTTGCTGACCAGGGCTGAGTTTTCCAGAAGCGATTTGCAAGCGTAACTCTCGCAGGACTCCTTCTTGCGCCGTTACTAATTCACTCATGCTTCATCCAAGCTTGGTGGGGCTACGTCGTAACGAACTGGAGTTTTGGAAAACGTAATTGGATTTGCAATTTGGCGACGCAATTGCCCATCTTGCTCAATCGTGATAATTGGATTTAGTTCTAGCGAAGTTGCCAATTCAAATGCATCATCAATGGCGTTGATTGGTCCGCACGGAACACCGCAGCTCGATAGCGCCTTCCACCAATGATCGGCACCCTGCTTGGAAAATTGCGCACTAAGAATTTCATTTAATTCATCCCGATTTGCTACCCGATCAGGATTTGTCGCAAATCTGACATCACTAGCGATTTCTGGAATTCCCAATTCATCGCATAATTTAACAAACTGGCCATCATTTCCAACCGCAATTACTATCGATCGATCTAAAGTTTGGTAAACCTCGTAAGGACTAATCGATGGGTGCGCATTACCGAGAATTCCTGGCACAACTCCCCCGCTTACAAATGAGCTTGCTTGATTGACCATTGCCGACAGAAGTGAGGAAAGTAAGTTAACTTCGATTTCTTGGCCTTCGCCAGAAGAATTGCGATGGTTTAGGGCAGCAAGAATTCCGATCGTTGCATGCATGCCAGTGATGACATCAACTAAAGCAACACCAACTTTTGTCGGGTGTCCTGGCGCAGGTCCGGTAACACTCATTAATCCGCCCATAGCTTGGACTAACAAATCATATCCAGGCATCGCTGCCCCAGCGCCCGAACCAAATCCAGTGATCGAGCAGTAAATAACATCAGTCTTCAGATTTTTTACCGAAACGTAGTCAAGTCCAAATTTGTGACTAAGGCTGGGTGGGAAATTATGAATAACAATGTCTGCCCGCTTTATCAATTCGTGAGCTTCAGTAATTCCAGCGGGCGTTGTCATATCTATTGCAACGGAGGTCTTGTTTCGATTTACAGATTCAAAGTAGGTGGCTCGCCCCGCCTCATCAAAGGGTGGACCCCAATGGCGAGTGTCGTCGCCAACCTCGGGGCGCTCAACTTTGATAACAGTTGCGCCCATGTCCCCGAGCAGCATAGTTGCATAGGGTCCAGCCAAAACTCGCGTGAAATCTGCCACGACTAGACCGTCTAACGCACCCATACCCTGATTGTATCCAATCTGTGGGCTGGCAAAAGGTAATTCTTTTAGGCGTTAAATGTCTTTTAACTCAACAGTTCGCCCGCGTTGGCCTGGTTGTTCTGCGGTAGCTGGGCGACCTTTAGTTCGAACCGTAATTCGGGTCCGGTCGCCTCGAAATAGATCATGGGAATATTCAATTTTTCTACCTCTGGTGTCCATTGTGGTTCGAGTTACCGAAAGCAATGGCGAACCAATTGATACTTCAAGGATTCGCGCTTCGTCGATAGAGGCATTCACCAAATCGATATGTTCTACCGCTTCATCTGGTGTGGTCTCGTAATGTTTGCTCAATAATTCATAGAGGGAATTTCCAAGGGGACGTTCGAGTAATCCTGGAAACATTTCTGCCGGAAATCTTGCATGTTCCAGCGAAATTGGCACGCTATCCGCTAATCGGATTCGAATCACATCAAAAATGTGGTCACCATCCATTAAGCCCAATGCTATTTGAGTTTTTACATCAGCCGGAATCACTGATGCACTTATTAATCTTGTGCCAGCAGTAAATCCTTGGCCGCGAAGCAAAGAAGGTACTCCCACGATTTGGGATAAGTCTCGATCAATTTTTTCGGAAGAAACAAAAGTACCGCCCCCTCGCCCAGGAAGCCTTCTTACAACTCCAGTTTCTTCCAGCACAGTTAGTGCCTGGCGAAGTGTGGATCGACTTACTTGCATTTCAATTGCTAAGTCACGTTCTGCGCCAAGTTTTTGGCCAGGCCGCAGCTGTCCATTGGCGATTTGAGAAAGGATGCGGGTGCGTGCTTCCTGCGCTGCCCGACCTAAGTCACTTTCATTTTCAGACACAAGTCAACAGTAACTGTGAACGATCTACATTGCTTCAAGTGCAGCGAGGGACTCTGGCAAGATCTGTCCACCATCAATAACTAAAGCTTGACCCGTTATGTATGCCGCTTCTTTTGTTGCGAAAAACAAAGCAGCATTACCAATGTCATCAACTTCACCAAGTCGACCTTGCGGTACCGAAGCTTCCATGGCTTTGCGGTATTCCGGCCCCATGTCAGCAAGACCCTCGGTTGCGATGTTGCCAGGGAGCACTGCGTTAACAGTGATCTTTTTTGGTGCCAGCTCAATTGCAGCGGTGCGCATGAAACCCAGTTGGGCGGCTTTACTTGCGCCATAGTGAGACCAGCCTGGAAATCCAGTTATCGGACCAGTTATCGATGACGTTAGAACAATTCGGCCGTGGCCAGATTTTTCAAGTGCTGGCAGGCATGCCTGCACCGAAAGCATGGTTCCTTTTATATTCGTTCCAAAAACTAAGTCCATGTCAGCTTCAGACATAGTTGCTAGTTTTGAATCTGGGAAAATGCCAGCGTTAGCGCACAGCACATCTATCCCACCATTGCGTTCAATGGCGGTCGCTGCCACTAGTTCACATTGCGATTTGCTACTCACTTCAGCAAGCAGATATGTCACAGTTCCCCCGCCAAGAGCAGTCAATTCTTTGCAAGCCGCTTTCGCACTTGCTTCATCCCGGCCAGTAATTAAAACGTTGGCACCAGCCTTGGCAAATACCCGGGCGATTCCTTTGCCAATTCCTTTAGTGCCGCCAGTGACAACTACTGAATAACCACTAATTGAAGTAAACATATTTTCTCCTTTTGCCTTTCCTGAATCAATTGAAAATTCATTGCGGTTTACCGAAAGTATCCCTGATTATGCGAATTTTGACAGGTAGTTTTCTGCTAAATCGCAACTGACTTTAGTGAAGTTTGCTCCCATTTGCTTGCCCGTATCAGTGTCTTGATGGGAACCAATCCAAGCAACCAAAAGTAACCTGCGAAACATTATGAAAGTAGGTAGTTCAGCTTCCTCTTCCTTGGACAATTGCGAAACCCCTCGATACCCATCAACCCAAGCAGCCGTCATGTCAGGCACTAAGGGGTGATCTTCAATAAAAGAAACCGAGGACCCTAAGTCATACATGTACCAACTAAACCCGCAGTCATCAAAATCAATGACTGTGACGTCTTTACCTGAAACTAAAAGATTTGCTAAGCGCATGTCAGCATGCACTAATCCAAAGCGATCTTCACTACTTCCAAAATTATTTAATCTCTTATGAATAGTTTCGGAAAGTTTTCCCAAAGTTTCCAGCTCAGCTGGGCCCATTGCCAGGCCATCTCGCCACGATCCCCAATGTCCATTTGGACCCAGCGCGGTTTCAAAATTCCATGTGAAGCGCGTGAAATTACTTGAATGTTTCCATTGCTTGGCTTGGTTGTGCAATCGGGCAGTGATCGCGCCTAATGTTTCAAAGTCCGCAACAAGTCGATCTTCAGTGGGTTCTACCCCTGGCATAAATTCAAACATTACGGCGTGACGTTGCTCGCCCGTTGAATCTTGCACAAGAATTACTTGCTCACCCGAGCCAGCAGGCAAAATCGAGGGTGTTCGCACGAGTTGAACTTCGCGCAAAGACTGCACCCAATCCAGTTCACTCTGGATTGCCTGTTTGCTGTGATAAAACGGGCGGTGAATTCGCAAAATTGTGTCAAGTCCAGTTTTTAAATCTGTAACTTTAAAAGTAGCGTTTTCCGATATATTTATTAGCGTGATCGTTGAATCTAAGGAATAGCCAAATTTAGTAACCGCATCAATGGCAAACTCTTGCAACTTAGTCGGGTCATTTGAATAGCTAGCCACACTTAATCCTTTCGCCACATCCATTTTGGCTCTATCGCCAATACTTTTTGTCACTTTTGGAAAAGTTTGTATACCAATTAGGCCTGGTCGCGACCGACTACTGCTTCAAGTGCTTTGGTGATTGCATCTCGCGCTTTGGTGACGCTCTGCGTTGTACCACTCATGTAAACCCGACCTGCGGCGCCAATCATTTGCACGTCAACGAGTGTGACGTCCGGGGCAACTTTCTCAGCCTCGTTAGCAGCTACGGTTGCGAATAATGCTGGTGTCATTTCATAAACCAACAATGATTCTCCTGGCATAACCATGGAAGCCTGGCGATTGCGGTTGAGAATAATGGCATGTTGATCTGTGATGTTTTCAATGATGTCGCTGTAAAGAATGCGTGGACGCAATTGATCTGTTGCGCGGGCATTGATTCCATCAAGAATCGCCTGTCCTGCTCGCTTTACGAGTTCAATGTCAGAAGCATGAACTTCCAAAACACCAAACTGACGCTCCACAAACAAAATGCCAGGTTCAACTTCCGGTACCGACTTCAGCGCCAAATCAATTACTCGCTCGATCGCAAGCCCGGGAGCCACTTCAATGATCAACGAATGTTGACCACCATATGGTGGATAACCCCGGGCTCGCGTCGGTGTGCTCATGTAAGCAGCGAATTGCTGTTGCAACTCTTCAACAAGTAAGTAGACGCGTAATTCGGGCCCTGCTACGAGTGGGCCCGAGGTCACGCGGATTCGCCTACTTTGAAGAACTTACTTAGCTCCAAGTGTGGACGCGGAATTACATGCTGTGAAACTAGTTCGCCAACTTGGTTAACTGCTTCAGCGCCTGCATCTGTCGCAGCTTTAACTGCGCCGACATCGCCCACGATGACAACAGTCACAAGACCGTCGCCAACTTCTTCACGCGCAACAATAGTTACATTGGCTGCCTTAACCATGGCATCTGCTGCTGCAACTGCGGCAACATATCCCTTAGTTTCGATCAAGCCCAGTGCGTTGCTAGACATATCTTTCTCCTTTTGTGATTGCGAACCGTGATTCGCTTTCGGATATTTCAGTTATTACGGCTTGATTTCTCAAGCGATGTACTAAGAAGCGACATGCTTCCCAGTACTTTTAGTGTCCTCATCAATTGACCCAATGATGAGAGCGTCAATAGGTGGAGTTGAGTCTGGAAACCACGATGCTGCTACTGAGCCAGTTGAGACCAGAACACTTTCACCTATGCCGGAACCTAGGACGTCGAAGGCAACCAAGTGTGCGCCACCTTCAACTTCTACCTCGAGAAAAGCCCCATTGGGAATCTCGGTTAGACGACGGGTCGCCCATACATTTCCGATGACTCGCGCTTTTAACATCAGCGCATCACCGATCCCTTCTGATTTTCTTGTTGATTTTCTCTAATAATTGCTACGCCCATTTCACGCGCTTTATCGCGTGCTAAGGAAGTAACAACTACCTTCCGACCCAGGATCAAAGTTGATCCTGATTCGGCAGCTTTTCTTATTGTTGATTCAGTTACCGCACCCTTTTCAATTCGGGTGGCGTTTGAATCGCTCGCGGAATGATTACTTGACTGTTGGCTCAACTGAAAGACGATTGTTCCTTCGCGCAGCGCAGCTAATGTCTGCGGGTCAGCTGCCAAATCTAAAACTCGATTTACCAGTGATTTCAGATCTGAATCATTGTTAAGTGATACAACTTCAACCAGCTGTGCCGGCTTGGATTCAACGGCAAGTGCTTTCACGATTTCGGTAGCGCCGTTTGCTCCATTCAACGCCTCTCGAAGAGCATCGCGGACAAGTGATCGCAACATTTCGTTTTCAGATGCCATTAGTGATCACTCAAAACTTTTTCGGCAACTTCCGCTGCTGCTCGAACATTTGCTTCTTTACCCGAAAGGTAAACTCGCCCAGTCGCACCAATCATCCGGTAGTCGACAACCTTGATGTCCGTTGCTTTCTCCGCTTCATTAGTAGCCAAAATTGCATATGAAGCAGGCGCAACTTCCAAAATATACAAGGACTCTCCTGGCAAAATCATGGATCCAACTTTGTTGCGATTGATCAGGAACGCATGCTGTTGATCAACTGATGGGACCACGCGGGAAGCTAAAATCTTTGGCTTCATGGCAGATGCTTCAGTGGTGCCAAGCGCTGCCAAAACTGCTTGACCCGCAGCGCGCACTTCTTCTGTTGGGCCGTGAATTTCTAAGTAGCCGAAAGTACGCTCCACAAACAAAATGCCCGCCTGCACATTTGCATGCTTTAGCGCAACGTCAGTGAGAGCTTCGATATCCAAACCAGGGGCAACTTCAATTACTTGCGCAGCCATATTTGCTCGTGGCAGCGCTCCCTTAACCCATGAGCCTAAGTAGCACATAGTTTGAGGTTGCATTTGGTCGATATAAATGAACGACCGAAGCTCTGCCATTAAATTCTCGTCTCTCGTTAGTTCTTAATCAATGCGTGAAGTTCTTCAACAATTAACTTGCGAATTTCATCACGGAGTTCAGCGACATCTTGTGAAATCGGTTCCCGCTGAATTGGTGCGTGCACTGGATCTTGAATGCGATCATTTGAGGCACGTGGATAGGAAGGTACTGGGCCAGTTGGGTTTGTCCATGGATTTAGTCCAGCAAAAGAAGGCATGACTTCTCGAACATCAGAGTTATAAGCCAGCCGGGTGTAATTAACCAAGTGCTTTGGTTGCAAGTTTTCACCCAATGAAGACCTGCCAGCAAAGCCCGTGCCGATTGTCATGGTCGGTGGCAGATTAGTTTGAATGCCAGAGGCTCCCAAGCTATTGCCCACATTTACGGAAACTCTAAGAACTTGGACAGCGGCGCTAAATCTCATTATGAGATCTGGATTTGCGCTGTGAATTGCTGCGGAATGTCCCGCACCGGCAATGCGCAGGATCGCACGCGCAATATCAATGCCGCGTGATGCAGTCGGCACTCGAATAAATCCTAAAACCGGGCATAATTTTTCGTGCGCTAACGGCTCTTCGGGTACTGCTAAATCAAAGGGCGCGACTAAGACTTTGGTTTTTACTGGAACTTTTATGCCAGCTTGCTCGGCAATCCAAGAGGCGTCTTTGCCCACCATTTTGGTATTGAAGTGTCCATCAGGGAAAACTATATTGCGCACAGCGTCGCGTTCTTCATCTTTGAGCACATATGCGCCTTCGCGAGCAAATGCCATTAGCAACTTGTCGGCAATCACTTCTTCAGCGATTACAACGCTTTCATTTGTGCACAAAATTGAATTATCGAATGCCTTGCTTTCAATTATTCTGGTTGCAGTTTTTGCGAGGTCAGCGGTGGCATCAACTAAGACGGGAACGTTACCCGGGCCAACACCAAATGCTGGATTGCCACTGCGATAAGCCGACCGAACAACTGGACTACCACCAGTTGCCACAATTACATCAGTTCTTTCATCTGTCATTAAGGCATTAATCAACGGGATAGATGGGTCCTCAACGATTTGAATAATTCCATCGGGAGCTCCCGCGCTAACTGCGGCATCTGCCATTGCTTTTGCAGCTGCAACACATACTCGCTTAGCCATAGGGTGCGGGCTAATGATGATTGCGTTACGAGTCATCAATGCCAAAATAATTTTGAAAGATACTGTCGCAACTGGATTTGTTGATGGCGTAAGTGCCAAGATCACACCGGCTGGACGCGGGATTGCCACAATCTTGTTGACTTCATCAATTTCTGGTGTGACAAAGTCTTGACCACGATAGTTTTCAACAATTCCAGTGGAGCAGGCGATGTTCTTTAAAGTTTTGTGGTCCACTACCCCGAAACCGGTTTCCGCAACGGCATCCCGCGCAAATTCTGTTGCGCGATTTGCTAGCGCTGCGGCCGCCGCATCAACTATGCGATTGACGGTTGCAATGTCGTATTTTGCATAAGCTCGAGCTGCCCAATCTGCGCGTTCAACCATTGCTCGGCCGCGTGGAACTCCTGCAGGTTCGACCATTAATGGCTCAAAAGTCATTTCACTCATGCTGACCTGCGCTCACTGCGAATTTCTGCATACGCTTTTCCAATTGCTAACTCGGTGCGATCTAAAAGTTCTTCAGCAACTTCAGGCTTAAGCAAAATACCCGGCTTGTATTGAAGCACCCGTGGATCAAGAGTTGAAAAAATTGCCCACACGCCATTCTCGTAAAGATGGCGCATTACATATTTGGCGCCTTGTGGGTGAGCAAATTCCAAGCCAAGAATTACGCCGTTTTGGCGAATCCCAATGAACCAATCTGGGTAAGTTGCTTGCACATCTGCTAACCGCATGGCCACATAATCGGCGATGTAGTGAACCATAGAGCGAGTTTCTTCTCGCGAACAGATTTCAAGAGTTTTCAGTGCCGCGATGCAACCAAGTTCAGCACCACCAAATGTCGAGATGTGTCCAAAGCCATCTTCATTTAACCAACTTGCAGCTTTGTCAGTAGCAAGCACTGCAGCGATCGGATAAAGTCCACCCGAAATACCTTTTCCAGTAACCAAGATATCTGGGGTAATTCCATGCTTTGAGATACCCCAGAGTTCACCAGTTCGCATTAATCCGGTCTGCACTTCATCAGCGATGTAAAGTGCGTCATATTTTTCACACAAAAGTTTGACTGCCTCTAAATATCCAGGGTTTGGTAACGGGAATCCATAAGTAGCTGGAATAGTTTCCATGATTACTGCGGCAACATCGCGGCCGCGCAAAGCCTCTTCCATCGCTGCTAAGTCATTAAATGGAACATGTGGAAACTCTTCAGGGCGATCCGAGAGAAACAATTTCGAAAATCGGTCATCGCCAGTTCCAACAGCCAAACCTGTATGGCCGTGATACGCCTTAATAATTGAGACGATTTTTCGCTTCTGCGTGGCATGTCGTGCTGATTTAAGCGCAATGTCGATTGCTTCGCCGCCGCCCGAGCCATAAATAACTTTGCTTAAGCCTGCTGGTGCT